>CAJCIP010000121.1 GCA_903970445.1 Verrucomicrobia bacterium Tous-C9LFEB
TACACGACGCTCTTCCGATCTGGCATGAACTTCCGCGACGCGTGGTCGTCCGCGACGCATTACTCGACGCGGGATGTGGTTACCTACTCCGGCAGCACGTACTACGCGCAGGCCGACAACACGGGCGAGGAGCCCGATACGTCTGCCACCTACTGGGCTCTGCTAGCGCAGGTGGGCAGCACAGGGCCAACTGGAGCGGCGGGCGCAGCTGGTGCTTCTGCCTCCGTGACCGTTGGAACGGTGCAAACGTTAGCTGCAGGCTCCTCGGCGACGGTGAGCAATTCAGGTACGGCGCAGAATGTCGTTCTGAACTTCGGAATTCCGCAAGGAACGGCTGGAAGCGGTGGTTCTGGAACCGGGAACTCCGTCGAGAGCTTTCTTTCCATCAACCACATCATGACGAATGCGAAGCCGTATCTGTCGCTGACGTCTCCTAACGTTAGCAGCGGAGAAAGCGCGACCGATCCATCGGCTCTTACATGGGTACCCCGGTCGTGTAGCGCAGTGCGGCTGGACGTTTACTCTACGCAGACATCAGCGGGAGTCGCGACTATCCATGTTGGAACGATCGGCGCCATGGGAACGAACTCGCTTTCCTGCAGCTTTGCAGCGAATGCGCATTCATGCACGACCGCTGGACCGATGAGCATTACCGCAGGTCAATTTATTGACCTTTACTTCACCGGAGCGACAAGCAGTACGACAAACGTCTGGACATCGTTCGAGTGCGATCCGCAGTAGCTTTACATTGTCAGCTAAACGCCGAGCTCGGCGCGGATTGCGCCGGCGATTGCATCGGCGTGCCGCCGCATGGCTTCCTCGCTTTCGGCTTCGATCATCACGCGAGCGAGGGCTTCCGTGCCGGAGTAGCGAATCACCACGCGGCCTGAGTCTTTCAGTTCTTCTTCCGCTGCTGCGATTGCTGCGGCGACGGAAGCGATGCTGTCGAGGGGCTTCTTCTCGCGCACTTTGACGTTGACGATGACCTGCGGGAAGTTCTTCAGGTCAGCGAGCAACTCGGATAATGTCTTGCCGGAGCGATGCACGGTATCGAGCACGAGCAGCGCTGTGAGCAGCCCATCCCCCGTGGTTGCCTTCGCCGGAAAGAGAATGTGGCCGGACTGCTCGCCTCCCAGGGACGCGCCGCTCTTGTGCATTTCTTCAAGCACGTACTTGTCGCCGACGGGCGCGCGCAGCATGCGTATTCCGGAGCGCTTGAATGCGGCTTCGAGGCCCATGTTCGACATCGTTGTGGCAACGACTGTGTCGCCGGCCAGTTCGCCGCGAGCCTGGAGATCGCGAGCGCACAGCAGCATCACGGCATCGCCGTTCACGACTTTGCCGGTTTCATCCGCAAAGAGAGCGCGGTCAGCGTCACCATCGAAGGTGAAGCCCATCGACGCGCCGCGTTCTCTCACTTCCGCTGCGACCACTTCAGGATGAAGAGCGCCGCAGTTCGCGTTGATGTTGCGGCCATCAGGTGATGCGTGAGTCACTTCGATTGTTCCCTGCAAGGCCTCGAAGAGCTGCGGAGCTACAGCACTGGCCGCACCATTGGCGCAGTCAATTACGACGCAGCGATTGTCGAGCGAAATCCCCGGAACAGCGTTGAGCAGAAACTGAACATACTCGCGTCGGAATGCTTCATTCGGCGACGGCAACGGTTCGGGCTCGTTGCTGAACGCTTCGGCTGAGGCGAGCACGCGCTCGATCTCGGCTTCGATACCCAGTTCCACCGCGTCGGGCAGCTTGTAGCCGTTGCTGCCGAAGATCTTGATGCCGTTGTCCTGCCAGGGATTGTGCGACGCGGAAATGACGACCCCGGCGCTGAAGCCATGCGTGCGGGCGAGGAACGCAATCGCGGGTGTGGTGATGACTCCGGCCCACTCGACATCGACTCCACCGGACTTGAGGCCTGCAGCAAGCGTGGAGGCAATCCATGGGCCGCTTTCGCGTGTGTCCATGCCCATCACGACGCGCAGGTGTTTCTCACTGGCGGCATCGTTCAGCTTGGCCGCGAGCGCCTTGCCTACCGCGAAGATTGTTCGTTTGTCGAGCGGCGGTTCACCTGCGACTGCCCGAATACCGTCCGTTCCAAACAGCTGACGCATTTCTGCTCCTGAATGAGCGATAACGCTCTCTTGCCATGCTAGCGGAGAACGCTCTTCGTGATGGCTCCGGGAACTCTTCGGCAGCATCACCGTCTAACCCGTCATGCGCTCTGTATCTTTCGCAGCCTGTCTTCTCGCGTTTCCGCTTACCGCTTTTGCGCAGCAGGACACACCCGTTGCCACTACAGGCACGCTTTCTGTTTCGGCGAAGCTGGTCGTCGTTCCCGCCATCGTCCGCGACAAACACGGCGCCCTGGTAGGCACTCTGGGAAAAGACGACTTCGCGCTGAAGGTCGATGGAAAACCGCAAACGGTGAAGTATTTCGACCATGAAAACGGTACGCCGCTGACGCTTGGCCTCCTGGTGGACACGAGCCGCAGTCAGAGTGCCGTGCTGGACGATGAGCGAACCGCCAGTACCAAGTTCCTGCAGACCATGTTGCAACCGGCCGCAGCGAACCGCGCTGCGGACAAGGCTTTTGTCATCCAGTTCGCTCGCGATGTGGAGCTGCTGCAAGACGTGACGGACTCGCGGCCAAAGCTGCAAGAAGCTCTGAAGCTGGTCGACTCTGAATCGCCGTCCTTTCGGAAGACGTCGGATGACAACAGCGGCAATGACCAGAGCATTGGCGATAACGGTTCGGGTCGGCGCGGAGGCTATAACCGCGGCAGCGGTGGTGGAACAGCTTTGTACGACGCGGTCTTCCTGTCGGCAGATGAAGTGACCTCCAAGCAGAAGGGGCGTCGCGCGGTCATCCTACTCACAGACGGCGTGGACCGTGGCTCGAAGAAGACCCTTGCGGCTTCGATTGAATCTGCGCAGCGCGCGGACACAATCCTGTACGCGATCTACTTCAAGGGCGAGAGCCATCACGACAGCCCTTTTAGCGGACCCGGCGGTGGTCGGCGCGGCGGAGGGTTTCCAGGTGGCGGCGGCGGAGGAGGAGGTTATCCAGGCGGAGGAGGCGGTGGGCAGCGGCGCGGCGGCGAGGACAATGTCGATGGAAAGAAGATTCTCGAGCGCATGTGCGGCGAGACCGGTGGACGCGTCTTCGAAGTGAAGGGAAAAGAAACGGTTGAAGCGATCTACAACGAGATTGGAGACGAACTGAGAGCACAATACCGGCTGGGCTTTTCGCCATCCAGCGAAGCAACCGCTGAGGGCTACCACCAGGTAGAGCTCGACATGGCCGGGGCGCAAGCGAAGAATAAACTAACGGTGCAGACGCGGGACGGCTACTACACAGGATCGAAATAGCTCTGGCTAATGCGTGTCATCCATTCGTCAGCAGCGGAGCGTTCGGCGCTACAAGAAACGACCTGCCCGCGTGCGTGCCTCGGCCAAAGCTAAGATGACTACCGTCCCAATGAATAAACAGGATGCCCGCGAGGATGAGGACCACGATGGTGGCGGCTGAGAGCCCGACGATGAGTCCGAAGTTTGGCTTTTTCGGCAATTGCTGTTCGATTTGCATGTAAATTGAGATGCGCGAGTTGCGCTTCAGAGATTGGAAAATTGAGCGATTCTCTTCTCGCTGTATCCTTTTGCACATGGCTGACATTCCCAAGGCAATACGTGCAAGCTTTTCCTTCTTCCCAGCAGTCCTTCTGGTATTGATCCTAGGTCCCTGCTTGAAAGCGTCCTGCCAGACTGATCCGTCGCAGATGACACCGGAGCAGCGGAAGGCAGCGCACCAACCGTTCACCGCGCCTCCCATGGTGAAGAAGCATCTCTACCCGCCCATTGAGCAAGCGCCAGAAGACGTGCAAAAGGCCCTTGCCGAAGCAGCACGGACGCATAAGCGCGTGATCTTGGACTTCGGTGGCGACTGGTGTCCGGATTGCCAGGTTTTGGACATCTACTTCAACCAGAGCCCCAACAAAGAGCTTCTTGATAAGTACTTCATCAAGGTGAACGTGAACATCGGTCACGAAGATGCGAACATTGACCTTGCCCACAAGTATGGCGTACCGGTACAGGGTGTGCCTGCGCTTGCGGTTCTCGATCGCCATGGCAAGGTCGTGTACTCGCAGAGCACGGAATTTTCTGACATGCGCTACATGGCGCCGCAGTCCGTCACTGACTTCCTGAATAAATGGAAATCCTGAGACGCTTGAGTCAATGCGGCGTGGCCTGAACACGATTTGGAGCACGGTTTGCCTTCCACGGTCAAAGGCCGTGTACCAGCTTGCGCGGATGACGGTGGACGCTTCGCTGGAGCACGACGTCATGACGACTGCGCAGGGTGTGGCGTATGCGGCGATGGTCGCCCTCTTCCCTGCATTGATTGTGGCGGCTGCGGTGATAGGCCTGCTTCCCTACACCACGCCGTTGAAACTGCAGCTTTCGATTTTCTTTGATCGCATCCTGCCGTCCAATGTCAGCCCTGTGCTGCAGGCGTACTTCGTGACGACCCACAAGAGTCCGCAGACGGCACGCGCGTTGATCAGCGCGATTGTTGTAAGCGCGACGGGTGCCACGGGGGTGATGGCGACGCTGATGGAAGGATTTCGACGCGCGCATGAACTGCCCTTGCTTCCGGGTAGTTTTTGGCGCCGCCGCGGACGCGCTTTCGCGCTGGTACCGCTGTCTCTCGTACCGATGGGCGCGGCAAGCGCACTTGTGGTTTTTGGGAACGTTCTTATCCACTGGATCGCCAATCACGTCGCGGTGCCGGTGCGAACACCGGTATTCCTCTTCGCGGTTGCCGTTCGCTGGTTGGTCGCACTGGCTGGCAGCGTTGGCATCATTGCCGTGATCTACCACCTCGGTACAGACATGAGCACACACATGCGTAAGCATCTGGAGCCCTGGGTGAAGGAGCCGTGGATCGCGCTGCGCAAAGACTGGACCTGGAGGCAGAGTTTGCCGGGCGCTGGGCTCGCTACGGTTCTGTGGTTCCTGAGCACCTTGCTGTTCGGCTTCTATGTCACGCGATTCGCCAACTACTCGCAGGTGTATGGGTCTCTTGGAGCAGCGATAGCGCTGATGTTCTGGCTGTACCTGATTGCGTTGAGTGTGCTGATCGGCGCGGAATTCAACGCGCAGCTTGTCGTGCTTCGAAAGGTTCGTGCGTCGGCAACACGATCGTTGTGGAATGCTGCCGCCCAAACCGTGCCTTCTGACGGGTAGAATGACTGCCGATACCTGTGCAAGCGATTACACAAGTAAAAACACCTTTTTGTAGGCGGGAAATTTGGCTTTGGACGCGAGCAACACCGTAAGTGAACGAACGGCCGCACTTTACAACCGCCGCGCAAAAATTGTCGCCACATTGGGACCTGCGTCCAATACAGAAGAGGTCCTCCGACAACTTGTGCAGGCGGGACTTGATGTTGCGCGTCTGAACTTTTCGCATGGCTCCCATGAGCAGAAATCCGAGCTCATCGCCATGGTGCGAAAGGTGGCTCGCGAAGAAAAGAAGCCGATCTGCATTCTTGCCGATCTGCAAGGCCCGAAGATTCGCACCGGCACCCTTGTTGATCATAGACCTGTGATGCTGGAAGCCGGCAAGCGCCTGACGATTACGCCGGAGCGCATGGATGGAACGGCAGAGCGCGTGAGCACTGTTTTTACGACGCTGGCGGAGAACCTCAAGCCCGGCGATCAGGTGTTGCTGTCCGATGGCTTGATTGAACTGCGGGTGATCGAACTGCAGGGTGCTGATGTCGTCACCCAAATTATTAATGGTGGTCTGCTCGGAGAAAAGAAAGGCATCAACCTCCCGGGGGTCTCGATCAAAGTTCCTTCGCTGACTGAGAAGGACGAGGAAGATCTCGAGTTCGCCATCAAAGCGGGTGCGGATACGATTGCTGTTTCTTTCGTGCAGAACGCCGACGATGTCCGCTACGTGAAAACGCGCATTGCGTCGTTCGGTTCTGATGCATGGGTGATTGCGAAGCTGGAAAAGCCACAGGCGATCGATCATCTCGACTCCATTCTGGAGGCCGCGGACGCCATCATGGTGGCGCGAGGTGATCTTGGTGTAGAAGTTCCTCCGGAGAAGGTGCCGGCCATTCAGAAGCACATCATTCGTCGAGCGGCTGAGTACCGCAAGCCGGTCATCACGGCGACGCAGATGCTGGAGTCGATGATTGAGAACCCGCGGCCCACGCGTGCGGAAGCCTCCGACGTGGCGAACGCGATTTATGACGGCACGGACGCGGTGATGCTCTCAGCCGAAAGCGCAGCCGGCAAGTATCCAGTGGAGTCAGTCGCGATGATGAGCAAAATTGTGACGGAGACGGAAAGCGCGATTCGGCTCGATCCGCCGCGCACACGGCTGCGCCAGCACCGCAATCTCACGATTCCCGAAACCATCTGCGAGTGCATGGCGCACTCCGCGCAGGATGTCGATCTTGCAGCGATAGCCATTTTCACGGAGAGCGGCAATACTGCGCGATTGCTATCGAAATACAGGCCTGACTCACCCGTGTTTGCGCTGTCGCCGTTTGAACGTGTGGTGCATCGCGCAATGCTGCTGTGGGGCACGTATCCGATCCAGTGCGACCGCTTCGATGACACGGACAAGCTGGTTCAGGTGGCCGAACAGATTCTCCAGGCCGGCGGCTATGTGAAGCCGAAGCAAGTGGTGGGCATCGTCGCCGGAACCTCAACGAAGACGGGCGCGACAAACTTCATGCGGCTGCATTTGGTTGGGGACCGGTAGGAAAAGCTAGTGGCTAGTGGCTCTCTCCAAACAAACAAGCCCAAAGCCTACTGAGAGGTAGTGCTTACCTTCATCAGCCACTAACAAAGCACTAGTCACTAACCACTAATGACTAGTCACTAACCACTAGTTACTAACCACCAGTCTCTTCTCTTCTTTTATGGGCAAGATCCGAGTCCTTTCCGACAAAGTCGCTAACCAGATCGCCGCAGGCGAGGTGGTGGAGCGTCCTGCGTCTGTTGTTAAGGAGCTGTTGGAAAATTCACTCGATGCTGCTGCAACGCGTATTCGTGTTGAAGTAGAAGGCGGGGGCCGCAAGCTCATTCGCATCGTCGACAATGGCCATGGCATGGGACGCGACGACGCGCTGCTGGCCTTCGAGCGCCACGCTACCTCGAAGCTGCGTACCTCGGATGATCTTCTCTCGATTGCAACGCTCGGTTTCCGCGGAGAGGCACTCCCTTCTATTGCTTCTGTCGCGCGTGTGAGCCTGCAGACACGTCTTGCGGAAGATGAAGCAGGAACGGAATTGGAAATCGCCGGGGGCAGTCTGCTTCGCGTTGAAGATGCAGGACTGCCGGCGGGCACGACGATCGCTGTCCGCGACCTTTTTTTCAATACTCCCGCACGGCGCAAGTTTTTGCGCAGTGAGCAGACGGAGCTTGGCCATGTCGCTGCGCTGGTGACGCACTATGCACTGGCGCATCCCGGCAAACACTTCGAGCTGCACTCAGCGACGCAGGCACTGCTTACCGCGCCCGCGGTCGCGAATGCAGGGGAACGGCTGTATCAAATTTTCGGTCGCGAGACGTTCGAGAGTCTGATACCGATTACCGCTGAGATTGACTTTGCACGGGCGGGGCTGCCGGAGCCGCCGCCGTGGCAACGCGGTGAGGATTACGAAGCGCCGGAACCGGGTTTCGTCCGCATAACAGGCTTTGTTTCGAAGCCAGAGTTGCAGAAGCTGAATCGCAATTCCATCTACGTCTTCGTGAATGGCCGCCTGATTCGCGACCGACTTGTGCTGCACGCGTTCACGGAGGCATACCGGAACATCATTCCGCCGACATCGTTCCCGGTGGTGCTGCTGTTCCTGGAGATCCCGCCGCAGGAAGTCGATGTGAACGTGCATCCGGCGAAGACGGAAGTGCGCTTTCGTCAGAGCGCGTTCCTGCATGACTTCATCCGCGACTCGGTACGCACAGCGCTGATGAAGGCGCGTCCAGCGGCCAGCTTCTTCTCCGCGCTGAACACATCTGCGAACGCATCCGCTTCGCTTACCGTGGACGTCAGCCCACTTCCCGGTGTCGACCAGCCGGTCTTCGAGCCACGCAGCATTGTGGCGGAGAGCGAAGCCTTGATCGATCCGAAAGATACCGCGGCCTTCGAACTGCGCGGGCCCATTGTGCCACCGTCGCCGGGACGACTCGGCTTTGAGGGCAGTGGAATCGCAGTTGGTTATGACGAACCTGGCGCTACTTCGGATGACGCTGGTGCGCTCCCGGAAGCAGCGGAGCAGCCGACCCTCAACTCGTTGGCTACGTTGAAGCCGCTTGGCCAACTGCGGAATTCATTTATTCTCGCGACGAACGAAGAAGGTCTATGGATCGTCGACCAGCATGTAGCGCACGAGCGTGTGCTGTTTGAGAAGATTCTTCGGGAGCGAAAAGTGGAGCGGGTGCAGCGGCAGCGACTGCTGATGCCCGTGCTGATAGAGCTGCTGCCCGAGCAGATGGTCACCTTCGCAGCGATTGCGGAAGAGCTGGATCGCAACGGCTTTGAGGCAGAACCGTTTGGGCCGCGCACACTTGCGGTGAAAGCGACACCGGTTGGCTTAGAGGGACGCGAGTTAGAGCGCATGCTCGAAGAGGTGCTGGCCGTGACCCAGCGCGAGCAGCAGGCGGAGAACGAGGAGTCGCGGCGCACACGCATTGCGGCCTCCATCGCTTGCCATGCGGCGATCAAGATCAATATGCCGCTGGAGCCTTCCAAGATCGACTGGTTATTGTCTGAGTTAGGTAAAACAGACCATCCTACCAGCTGCCCCCATGGCCGGCCGATTGCATTGCGGTATTCTCTAAAAGACATCCAAAAGGCGTTCCAGCGCATTTAGCGGCGCGCCTCATGCCTTCTGCCGCCGGGCAGTTGGATTAAGTCTTAGATTTCCAACGCGTTTGGCGCGGAGATCCGATGCACTGGCGATTGTCATGACGACGCCACCGGCCCAAGAGAGGTTTCTGTTTTGAGTTCAACCCCGCAGTTCAATATTGCGCAGCTTCAGGCTGCACGCGCGACATCCTGGCACCAGTCGGGTGAACCGTTGCTTACGCTGGACGCCGTTCGCGAATGGGTCGCCAGCACTGGGCTCCTTCTGTTCGCGCCGCGCCTGCAGCAACTCGCTGCACCGGCGCCCTCGCTGGTGGAAGCAACGCTTGGCGCGTCGACCGAAGCGCCCACGGCAGCACAAACCGACGCGGCACGCTCATTCGTCGCAAGGCTGGTCTCCGAAGGCAATGCCGTTCCCCTGAACCTCCTGGGCGGCCCCGGAGAGACACCAGACTTCATCGTCTCGGCGCAGATGTTCAGCTTCGTTTTCACGCTGCGGGGTGACAAGCTTTGGAAGCAAGCTCCGGCTACTTCGGGCACCTTGAAGGTTACGCCGCTGGCGTTCGGCGCCTATGAACTGCTTGCTGATAAGGGCGCGATGAGCGCGTCTGACCTGGCGGCAGAGCTCGGTCGCGAGATCACCGAAGCTGCTGTTCTACGTGCTCTCAACGAGCTGTGGATTCACATGCGTGCGATTCCGCTGCTGCAGCAAGGCAATGCGCCAACGCTGTGGGAGCTGACGTCCAAGCGATTCACCAAAGCCATCAAGGCTGGCGTAAATGCCGGTCAGCCGACGGCTCTGTCAGCGCTGGTATCCCTGTATCTTTCTCAGGCGCTGCTAGCGACGGAAGACGAGATCGCAACGTTCCTGTCGCCACTGTCGGCGCGTTCGCGCATCAAGGACGTCGTGCACGGGCTTTCGGCCGGACGGCAACTCGAGCCCGTCGTGCAGGAAGGCAAGGAGCTGCTGCACATTCCTGGTACGTTGCCTGTGTTCCCGGAGATCGAAGCGGCAGTGGGAGCGACCGAAGGCGTCGAAGGCGAAGCTGGAGAGGCTGCCGCACCCGTAGAAGAAGGCCGCATCAAGCGGTTTACCGGCAGCACAGAGCGAAGCTCGAGAGACTTCAAAGGAAAGCCCGCGAGCGGCTTTGAGCGCCGAGAGCGCAAGCCCTTTGGCGATCGCCCTGCGCGGCCCAGCAAGCCTTTTGGCGAGCGTACCGACCGCGAACGGCGACCGTTCCAGCGGGATGCTGCAAGTACATCGCCCAGCGCTGGTGCGGGTTTCACGCGTCCGTGGAATGAAGACCGCAAGCCGCGTGCGGAGCGCCCAGCTTCCGCAGAAGGCGGTGAGGCTCCGGCTAAGCGTACGTACGAGCGAAGCGCGAGGCCTGCGGCGGGCGGGTTTGCCAAGCGTGAGGGATTCACCAAGCGGCCGTCAACAGGCGAGCGTCGGGGTCCAGCGTCTGATCGCGGGGCAGTCAAGAAGAGTTTTGGAGACAAGCCACCGTTCCGCAAGGACCGTGGTGAAGGGTTCACGCCGCGCCCCAGGCCAGCCGGTGATGGCGAGCGCAGGCCCTATGTTCGCCGAGAGGAAGGCGCGTCTGGTTCCGAAGCAAGACCGCGTCGCAGCTTTGATCGGTCCTCAAACGGTGCTGGAGGCTTTGCTCCGAAGCGGCCGTATGTGCGTCGCGATGCGGCGGGCGGTGAGCGCCCAGCGTATGGCGGCAGCAACAGCAAGCCCCGCGAAGTTCCACCGAAGCGCACGTACGGCCGGCGCGATAACGATTCAGCTGGACGGCCGCCCCGTGACGGCGCCAAGCGTCCGTATGTGCGGCGCGACGATTCCGCAGGGGAGCGTCCCTCGCGACCCTCGTTCGGAGCGAAGAGACCATATACGCCTCGCGGCGAGGGAGCCGGCGACAGACCGGCGCGGCCCTCTTTCGGCGCAAAGAGACCGTATACGCCACGCGGGGAAGGTGCCGGCGATCGTCCCGCACGTCCGTCCTTCGGAGCGAAGAGGCCGTACACGCCACGCGGCGAGGGTTCGGGTGATAGACCTGCTCGGCCGTCATTCGGAGCCAAGCGGCCCTATGTTCGCCGCGAAGCAGCCGACGGCGACCGGCCAGCGAGACCTGACTTTGGCGCACGTGGGCCAGCACGCGAGCGACCGGCGGGCGACAGGCCAGCAAGACCGTTCCGAAGCGGACCAAGCGATGGTGCGAAACCGCGTTCGTTTGCTCCTCGTGGAGACAGACCCTCGGGTCCGCCCCGCGGTAGGCCCTCCGGTGGTTCATTCGGCAGGCGCGAAGGCACAGGTTCAGGTGGTAAAGTTCCGTTCGGCGGCAGACCGGGATTCGGCAAGCGCCCCGTTGGTGGGAGCGACAGGCCGAAACCGCGCAGGCCTAAGCCCGAGGCATAGCGATGAGCGAAACTACGACCGGCACGGCGAAGCGTTTGCCGATCATTGCCATTGATGGTCCCGCCGGCGCCGGCAAAAGCACCATGGCGGCGCATCTTGCTCGACGGTTTGGGTTTCTCAATCTCGAAACAGGCGCGATGTATCGCGCGCTGGCATTGAAGGCAATCGAGAACGATCTTGACTTCGGTGATGAGCCGGCACTGATGGAGCTTGCCGCCTACACGCGGATCACGCTGCAGCCACAGTTCGAAGGCAATCGCGTTTTGCTGGACGGCGTGGATGTTTCGCGTCGTGTGCGGGACGAGGACGTTACCGCCGCCGCTTCACGGGTGTCGGTGCATCCGCAACTGCGCACGTGGATGGTGGATCAGCAGCGTGCACTGGGTAGTAAAGGCGGTGTCGTGATGGAAGGGCGGGACATCGGGACGGCTGTATTTCCTGATGCAGAGGTAAAGATCTTCCTCGACGCAGCGCCCGAAGTTCGCGGGAATCGGCGCTACCACCAGACTTCCCCGACGAAAGCTGTTACGGAAGAGTCCATCATTGCCGACCTGAAAGAGCGTGACAGCCGTGACCGGAACCGGGCCGAATCTCCGCTGAAAGCAGCTGAAGATGCGGTGATACTCGATTCAACCGCCATGACGTTGAATGAGGTACTTACCGCCGCCGAAGAAGTGGTCCGCGCGCACGTCCCTGAACCGCTGTTGCACAAGTAATAGTGCAACATTAGGAAGGTGCGATTTTCTGGATGTTTTTTTATGCCTCCGTGCTAACATTTGCACATCGTTTGAAACAGATTGGTTTTCTGCAAGGTTTCACCACCAGCCGAACCCCGTTTGGATTCAGCGTCAGAGTCAATCACATCAAGGATTTCGCCAGACATGGAACAGGGAACAGTAAAGTGGTTTAACGACGCCAAGGGTTTCGGCTTTATCAGCCGGCAGAACGGTGAGGATGTCTTCGTGCATTACTCAGCGATCAATAGCAACGGGTTCAAGAGCCTTCAGGAAGGTCAGGCCGTTCAGTTCAATGTTGTTAAGGGACCGAAGGGTTGGCAGGCTTCTGACGTACAGCCGCTGTAGGGCAATGTTCGTCCGGCTGAAAGTGTGAATTCTTGAAGAGGGGCGGCCATGGCTGCCCCTCTTCTGTCTACCGATGCGGTTGTTGACTTGGCGGCTGAGCAGGCTGCGGCGAAGCTGTTTGTTCCGGTAGCGGATTGCCATTTTCGTCGAGCACATGAGACGCCGGCTGGATCGTCACGTCGGTGCGGAACTTGCGGTAGTTTGAAATCGTCGCATGCAGACTTCCGTTGATGCTCTTGAAGAGGAGCACGCGTGCGCTTCCCTGCCCTGCAAATGACGCGGGTAGCCACGCATCATCGTTCACTTTAGCGGCTTGGAACTCGAAGCTGAAGCCCTTGTGAATGCTCACGACCAGACCGCCAGCAATTTTGAAATCGTTCAGGAAGTGGCCTTGTCCACGCACCAGCACGCGATCTGCTTCGTCCACCCAGACCGTGCCGACGAGGTCGCGAATGACTCCTTCGGCCGGCCCATGGGTCTTCGCTTCCGGATTGCCGGCGTAGTCCATCACGATGGTAGGGCGCCCGGCCAGCAGATCGCGGCGTGGGTTGGTGAACGTTCCAAGTTCCAGAACGCGCGATGCCGGGATGAGCACATCGCCGCGGCTGTTCACGTCCTCGCCCTTTCCTTCGTTCTTCTCACGTCGCTCACGTGCCTTCGCCACTTCCTTATCAATCCGCTCATCTTCTTTGCGAACTTCATCCGGCGTGAGCGGCTTGCCGCCGCGCGCGACGACGCGATTAACGCGCACGCCATCGATCGTCAGGCTTTCGGAATCCGCGGAGCTCGTCTTCTTGACTCTCCCGTTGCCGTCAAATTCCTGCTGGTCCTCGTGAATGTGGTAGGTGTAGTCCCGAGCCTTGGCTTCTACCGACTTCTCGTTGCGATCAAGGTCCAGCAACAGCTCACGTAAGCTCGGAAGCGGCCGATCATCACTGTGCGAGGAGCTGGATGGTGCGCTTTGCGCGAGCACGCTCGTGCAGGAGAAAGCCAGAAACAGAGCTGTGAGAACGCGCATCTGTTCCGAATATACGTTTTCGCTCGACGCTCGACCACGTGCGAAAGGCTTGTGGCGCTGTAGCATCCTAGGCAGAGTGGGACAAACAGCGCACATCGATTCGACTGACCTCGGCGCACCCGGGCCACCACCGAATCCGCAAACACAGAGCGCTTTTGTTCCTCTGCGAAATCCGCTATTTCGCGACCGCTGGATAGCGAGCACCGTTTCCAACATCGGCACGTGGATGCAGGACACAGCCGGCACATGGCTGATGACGGTGCTGACCACTTCGCCGCTGCTGATCGCGCTGATGCAGACCGCCGCTAGCTTGCCCGTCCTCTTCCTTGGGCTGCTCGCGGGAGCGACCGCTGACATTTATGAGCGCCGACGGCTGCTTATCTTCTGGCAGACGTGGATGCTGGGCGCCGTTGCAATCCTGGCAGTGCTTACGTTTGCCGGCGCTGTATCGCCAGTGACCTTGCTCTTCTTTACAGCGATGCTGAACGTCGGCTCGGCGATGAACAATCCGGCATGGCAGGCGATCGTGCCAGAGCTTGTGCCACGGGAGGAGATCCCGGCAGCCGTCACCCTGAACGGCGTCAGCAACAACATCGCCCGCGCTGTCGGTCCAGCGCTTGGTGGCCTGCTCGTTTCGGGCTTTGCGAGCGCGCATAGAGGCGCTGGATGGACTTTCGCGTTGAACTCAGTTTCGTTCGTTGCGGTGATCTGGGTGCTGTGGCGATGGAAGCGAACGCCGATCTACAAGAGCGCGTTGCCGGCAGAACGCATTGCTGGATCGGTTCGTTCGGGAATTCGTTTCCTACGGTATGCGCCCACGGTCCAGGGTCCCTTCGTTCGAGCTTTCATCTTCACATTCTTTGTCAGCGCCATGTGGTCGTTGCTTGCAGTTGTTGCAAAGCGCGACCTGCATCAGGGCGCCATCGGTTACGGCATTCTGACATCGTCCATTGGCATTGGCGCGATTCTCGGAGCGACCATGCTGGCGCGATTGCGGAGAAGGTTTGACGCGGACACGATGCTGTTCGGAACAAGTGTTTACTACATCGCGACGATGGCGGTGCTGGGTCTTCTTCATTCACCGTGGGCTGTCATTCCAACGTTGATCGGTGCGGGCTTTTGCTGGACGGCGACGATGGCGACACTGAACGTCAGCGTGCAGCTTTCCGTGCCGGCCTGGGTGTACGCTCGTGCGCTCGGCATGTACCTGATGACGTTCCAAGGCGGACTCGCGCTGGGCAGCGTGACGTGGGGCTTCATTGCGGAGCGCAGTTCGGTGCGCGTCGCGATGCTGAGCTCAGGATTCGGATTGCTTGTTTCGCTTCCTTTCACGCGACGGTTCCACATCATGAAAGGCGCGCTGCCGGATTTGTCTCCCTACCAGTGGAAGCGCGCGCTGCCGAACCTTGCAGAGACACCTGACCCTGATGATGGCCCCGTGCGCATCTCCGTGGAATATTGCATTCCGGTGGAGTTGTACCCGGAGTTCTCACATGTGGTTCGCGACCTGGAAGGCGTGCGGCTTCGTGGCGGCGCGGTACGTTGGGGCATCTACAGAGATGCAGCGAACGCGGAGCACCTGAACGAGACCTTCATCATGGAGAGCTGGCTTGATTACCTGCGCTGGCGAGAGCGAATGACTGCGGCCGACCAAGCCATCCGCGAACATGTGTACGCCTTGCACCGCGGCTCAACTCCGCCAAAGGTGACGCATCAGATTTGGGCCCGTGAAGTTCCCACTGACAAGGCCAGTTAGGCTGCGGGCGCTTCATAGTCGACACACCCGCTGCGCTGAAACGCGGAAGGGCTTGGCTGATCCAACTCTTGCACCACGACGACACCACCCTTCAAGAGGCCATCCTCGGAGTAGTAGGGCGATGCCGATAGTGAAAGCCACCGCGCTGAGCCATCCTGGCGACGGTGGTAGATCTCCACATTCTTACTGGACTCGCCATGACACACCGCGCGGAGCAACGGCATGTTTTCAGGCAGCAAGCTGAAGCCTTCGGAATCGAAAGCCTGCCGAACAACCTGACTCCAGCTCGTGCCTGGTGACAGGTCACAGCCCATAATCATTTCCGCGCGAGGGTTCGCAGAGATGATGGTGCCTGTGGGGCCTTCCGCCACAACAATGCCCGAAGGGGCGGCATCGATGATGGCACGCAATTGCGCTTCACTGTCGCGCAACGCTTCGGCGGTGGTAAGAAGCTTTTGCTCGCTTTGCCTGACTGCAGAGATATCTGCGACGGAAATAGAGACACCGACGACTTCACCGGCTTCGTCGTGTGCAGGCTGATAGGAGAGCAACATCGTGGCTGGGGTACTGGCAGCCAGACCGGGATCGTAGGTGGAAGCATTGATCTCCACAGCGGACACTGCTTCACCTGCAAGAGATCGACGCAAGTATGGCTCTACCTCCTCGAACGGAAACCCCGGCACCTCCGACAGCTTTCGGCCTAGATGCGCTTCGACAGAGATGCCATGCATCTCTGCGAGCCGCTGGTTAAGGCTGACATAACGCAGCTCCGTATCTACGTAGCACAAACCCACTGGAGCGCCGTCGTAAATGGCTCGCAGTTGCGAGGCCCTGTCCATCGGACGATTGCCCAAGCCGTGATCTTTCTCTTTTCTTTCAGCATCAGCTTGCGATTGCGCGCTGACATGCAGCTGTCGCGAGAGCACTTCTTTCAAGCGATCAGCAGGAATCGCGCGCTCGTAAAGCCAGCCTTGCGCCAGGTTGCAGCCGTGCCAGATCAACAACTCAGCCTGAGACGCTTCTTCAACTCCTTCTGCAACTGTACGAAGGCCGAGGCTGTGGCCGAGGCTCACAACGGCGGAAGTGATCTTCCTGCTCTGCCGTGACTGCACCATCGTGCGCACGAAGCTGCTGTCGACCTTGATCTCGTCGAAGGGCAGCGCCTGCAGATGCGAAAGGCTCGAGTATCCGGTACCAAAGTCGTCTAAGGCCAGTTTGATTCCATGTGTCTTTAGCTCGGCAGCGACTCCGCCCGCCAGGGTGAGGTCCTCGAGCAGTGCACTTTCTGTCAGTTCTACCGTGAGCCTTCTGAGGTCGAATCCAGCTTCGGCAGCCATGCCGGCGATCATGGAAGGAAGACGGCGGTCGTGGAGTTGAGCAGGCGACACGTTGACCGAAAAGCTAATCCGATCAGGCACATCACAGGCTGCTACGAACGTGTTCCGCAGCAGGCAGATGGTTAGGTCATTGATCAGCCCGTGCTCTTCGATGGAAGGAATAAAATCATCCGGCGCGATTACGCCGACGGATGGATTCAACCAGCGAGCGAGTACCTCGAACGCTTCAACCTGGCTGGAACGAAGCTCCACGAGTGGCTGGAAGTAGGGCACAAACTCGTCGCGTCTCAGAGCGCTTACGAGATCGTCCTTGCTGAAACGCATGCACCGGTGTCCCGGGACGATAGCTGTCACGTCCGAGCACCCATGCTATGTCGCGCGAAGAACAACGAGCTATACCACCTTGGTATCTAGTCTTTCGTACCTGATATCACGGTAACGTCAAGTTCCGCATAGGTAATGGCGCTTATGCGTGATAGCAGCGATAGTATCGGTTCAACTAACTTCAGTTTGGCACGGGATACGAGCGGCTTGCTCCCATACTGAACCTACGTTGCAACATCCGTATGAGAGAAACATCCTCCAGTTTCGGAAACACTGTGTCCTATGAAAATGGAGCGGTGGCTCTGTCTGAACTTTTGTCAGCGCTCACCTTTGCCCTGGACCTGACCGAAGGCGCGGTGCCCGGCCACGCGCTTCGCACCTGCCTGCTTGGCATGCGTATGGGCAGCGCGATGGACCTGCCCGCCGAACTGATGCGTGAGCTGTACTACGCGCTCCTGCTGAAGGATGTTGGCTGCTCTAGTAACGCCGCACGCCTTTGCGCTATTGTCGGCGGCGGTGATGAACGTGCAGTGAAGGCCGGCTCGAAGCTTGGCAATGCTTCCGATCCAAAGATCTGGAAGATGCTCTGGAAGAACGTGTTGCCTGGAAGCAACGGCGTCACGCGCGCACTCCGAATTGCGAAGATGGGTGTCGACCGGAAGAAGAACAATAAGGCGCTTTTTGAACTTCGCTGTCATCGCGGCGCCGAGATACTTCGGAAACTTGAAATGGGCGGGCTCGCCGCGGATGCTGTTTACCATCTTGACGAGTTCTGGGATGGAAGCGGCTACCCGCAGCATAAGCGCGGAACATCGATCCCACTGCTCTCACGCATTTGTTCTGTCGCGCAGAATCTGGATGTCTTCGCAAGCGAGAGCGGCATCCATGCCGCGCTTGAAGTGCTGGGAGAGCGACAGGGAACGTGGTTCGATCCTTACATCGTCCATACAGCGAAGCGGCTTCATGCCCGGGGTGGCATGTGGACCAGTTGCATGCCGAACGACGATGTCGAGATCACGCGCGCGGCGGTGCTCGATCTGGACGATAGCGAAAAGGCTCCTCTCACCCCGATGCGCCTCGACAAAATCTGCGAAGCTTTTGCAAACGTTGTCGACGCAAAATCGCCATTCACATACAAGCATTCCATTGGAGTGGCGGAGACATCGACGGCATTGGCGGAGCAGCTTGGCCTTCCAGTGGATCGCGTCCACCTGGTGCGCCGGGCCGCACTGCTACATGATGTTGGTAAGCTGCGTGTCTCGAACAGCATTCTGGATAAGAACGGTAAACCAACGGACGAGGAATGGTCAGTCATTCGCGAGCATCCGATGGTGACGCGCAGCATCTTGAGCCGCGTGGGAGCGTTTCGCGAACTGGCGATCGTTGCCGCAGAACACCACGAAAAGCTGGATGGCTCTGGTTATCCCGACGGGCTTCGCGGTGACCAGATTTCGCTGGAGGCTCGCATCATCGCTGTCTCTGACATGTTCACGGCGATGGTTGAGAAGCGGCCATACCGCGACGCTGTCGATCCACGAAAGGTGCTTGGCATTCTCGAACGCGACGTGCCGCACAAGCTGGATGCAACATGCTTCGACGGACTGACGGCGCTTGTCGACTCAGGCTGGACGTTACCCAGGGAACTGGCCCTGTCCGGCGACGTGTGTGAGCTGGTCCCGATGGCTGCCGAGGTGATCTCGGAGGAACAGGCTACCAGCATCGCCGCAGCATAGCTGAACGTTCTCCTTGGCGCTCATGGCTCGGCAAGTTACTTGATGTCACGCCAGTTACTTCCGAGTCCAACATCAGCAACGATCGGGATCGAGAACCCAGCTGCAGACTCCATTGTCTCTTTCACCAGCGTCTGCATGTCTTCAGCTTCGTTGGGAACGACATCGAACAAAAGTTCATCATGCACCTGAAGCGTCATCTGCGACCGCAGTTTGCGCCGTTGAATCTCCGCGTCTATACGGATCATGGCTATCTTGATGAGGTCCGCTGCGGTTCCCTGTAAGGGTGTGTTCACGGCGGTGCGCTCTGCAAAGCCCCGCTGGTTCGGGTTACGTGAGTGGATGTCGGGAATCGGGCGTATGCGGCCGAAGGCCGTTCGCACGGATTGCGTCTTCCGCGTTTCAGCAAGCGTCCGTTCAATGAATTCTGCGACACCTTTGTAGCGAGCGAAATAGCGCTCGATGTATTCGCGTGCCGTCTTCTGATCAATGCCTAGTTGAGCAGCCAGGCCGAACGGAGATATGCCGTACACGATGCCGAAGTTCACAGCTTTGGCGCGTGCGCGTGTTTCCTTATCCATAGTTTCTGCGTCGACTTCGAATACCTCGGCCGCTGTGAGTGTGTGGATGTCTTTGCCTGTCCTGTAGGCGTCAAGCAGTAGCGGATCTTGCGAGAAATGTGCCATCAGTCTCAACTCAATCTGCGAGTAGTCGGCAGACATCAGCAAATTTCCTGGAGCTGCAATGAACGCTGCACGAATTTCGCGTCCCACCGCGGTGCGTATGGGAATGTTCTGCAGATTTGGGTTGGTTGAACTCAAGCGCCCTGTCGCTGTGCCAACCTGATTGAACGTGGTGTGAATACGCGCGTTCGCGTCCGCAAGCTGCGGCAGCGCATCGAGATATGTGCCTTTTAGCTTGAGTAGTTGCCGATGCTCCAAGACATCCGCGGCGATGGGATGCTTTACCGCCAGGTCTTCAAGGATGTCCTGTGCAGTGGAGATCACCTTGCCTTTGCCGTACTTCAAAGGCTTGGGCAAGTCCATTTTGTTGAACAAAACATCGCCAAGCTGTTTGGGTGAGCCGATGTTGAAGCGGTGCCCTGAGGCTGCGTAGACCTTTTCTGCGAGATCATCAATCTGCACAGCGAGGCGAGTCGATTGCTCGCGAAGTAATTCGAGATCAACGCGAACACCTGTCTTCTCCATACGCAGCAGCACTGAAACCAGTG
Source organism: Verrucomicrobia bacterium Tous-C9LFEB (assembly GCA_903970445.1). GTDB lineage: Bacteria > Acidobacteriota > Terriglobia > Terriglobales > Acidobacteriaceae > Granulicella. The sequence goes on from CAJCIP010000121.1 coordinate 19,785, forward strand.
GAAGATCAAGCTGTGCGTATACATCGGGCAACGGAGAGTTCTCACTCAACGTAAAGTGAGCGCCAGGATTCGCTTTCGCATTGGCTGCTTTTTTCTTAGCTCGATGCGGCTGCTTGTTGTCCGCAAAGAGCATGGCCGGCGTTATAGCGCCGCCGAGATCTGGATCGTCGGGCGGTATGTCGTGCTCCACGGGCACCGCTTCCTGAATCTGCTCGGTCAGGGTCGCAGCGAGCCGCGCGATCGCCGTCGCAGCTTCAGGCAATCGCATGGGGTCAGCGGGGTTTTCCTTCGATGGCTGGTGCGTCAGCGCGAGACTGGTACTGCGCGCTGCGATGTCGATCAATGTGTGTGAACCGTGTGTGGGGTTCAGCAGATAGCTTTGCAACATCACATCTGTGACATCACCGTTAAGCGCGACATCGTGTGGTTCGAGTGCACGCAGAACTGCTTTGAGGTCGTGTACCTGCTTGGTGAGCGACACATCCGAGAGCGCTTTGCGCAGGCCTGGAGTGTCCAACGCAACCTCAATGGCGTGGTGTGGTGTGACAGCAAGGCCAATGCGACAGGCGGGATCGGCAGCCGGCTTGTCCATCTGCTCTGCTGTTTCGTCTGGTTGCGTGAGCGCAAACAAAGACATCGTCTGTGGCGTTTCCGGTTCGCTTTCCACTTCGACATCGGGATTAGCGTCCGGATCTGTTAGATCGGCGGCTAGCTCTTCGGCTAATGCCTGTCTTGTCTCCGCGAGAGCTATCGCTAGGTGCCCGGCGGCGCGTGCCTCGGCTAATAACTCCCCGAGTTCCTTTTCGCCAGCCTTAATCTTGTATGTGACCGGCGTCGCGTCCCGCGCCGGTGCGAGTTCCTTCAAAAGCGTGGTGAATTCCAGCTCTGTAAACAGTGCTCGGCAGGCAGCGTTGTCGACAGGCTGAGTTTTCATCAGCGAGAGATCCGCTGAGATCGGAACACTTGTATGGATGGTCACAAGTTCTTTCGAAAGCAGAATGTTCTCGCGATTGTTCAGCAACGACTCTCGGTATGTTTTCTTCTTCACCTCGTCCGCGCGGTCCAACGCAGCTTCTACGGTGCCGAACTGCTGGATCAGCTCGACAGAACCTTTGTCACCAATGCCAGGGGCTCCTGGAATGTTGTCGATTGCATCGCCGCGCAACGCCATCACATCGATCACGCGTTGCGGAGGCACGCCAAGCACCTTCTCAACACCTTCGGGATCGAGGATCAAGTTGTCCTTCGTGGGATTGAGGATGGATACGTTCTCATTCACGAGCTGCATCATGTCCTTGTCGGAAGACACAACAAAGACGTGATGACCAAGCGCTGCAAGCTCGCACGATAGCGTGCCGATCACGTCGTCCGCCTCATAGCCTTCGTAGTACACGATTGGAATACGAAATGCTTCAAGCGCTCTGCGAATGTATGGCTGTTGTTGAATGAGATCTGGCGGAGTCTCGGTGCGATTTGCCTTGTAGCCACCGTATTCCGTTGCTTCAAATTGCTGTGTCTTTATGTTGAACTTCTTGACGTCCTTGAGTTGGCCGGCCAGCTCGTTCCGATGCACCGGTGCACCTACGTCATACACGGCGGCTAGAAATTCAGGCTTAAAGTCCTCGCGCAGTTTGTTCAACATGTTGACGAATACGTAGGTCGCCGCGGTGGGGATTCCGGTGCGCGTGCTCATGGGCCGCGAGCGCTGCATGGCGTGATAGGCGCGGAAGATGAAGGCCATGGAGTCGAGCAGGTAAACAGGCGGCTTGGTATTCTTGGTCGGCATCGTTTCGTAGATTGTAGGATGCGGCCCTGTGAGGGAGTAAGTGCGAGCACGCGATTGGGTTGTTAGGCTTGGTGTTTTCGCGGTGGTGACAGGCACTATCTTGACTGCACGCGGACAAACCCACGCGGAGCCCGAGCAAGCCACGCTTGTTGTCTACTCCGGTGGCTCTCTTGCGCGCGCTGTGCTTCCACGTTCGAACGCCTTAGTCTTCTACGGTGGGATTTTTGACGGCGACAAGGCGATGGCCCGCCTCGGCTATCGAAGCATCCTTATCCTGCACATGCAGCCTGGCGGACATACCTTTTCTGCCAGCGCGAGCGACTGGCATCCTGCGAAAAACTCGCGAATTTACCTCGAATTGGCTGCCGGGCACACCTATTACCTGCGAGCCATGATGGAACACGATAACTTCTCGCTCGTAAGCAGCGATCATGGACGCCTTGAGCCGGTTTCCTGCGACACTGCACACCAGGAAACGCTCAAACACAAGCTGACGCCCGACAACTACATCGGCGACGAGTACAAGAAGAGTGTCATTGATGATGTCCCTGCGTGCTCCTCGCCTTCGGCCCACTAGATCACGGCTGCGACCAATCGCCTTCACAACTTCTGTCAGCATCAGAGGAGTATGCGCTTGCTTCGCCTCTCGGTAGTCCTTTTCTCATTTGCGCCAATCGCCGCGGTCTCATCGCAGACAAAGATCGAAAGTGCGGTCGTCACACCTTGCATCCTGCAAAATCGTACAGAGCATTGCAGCGAGCTAGGTACGCGAGCTGCATTCGCCGCAGCTACTTCTGTAGCCATCGAAAGCGGACAGCGTGATCGCGTTGGAGCAAGCCAGCTTCAGTCTTTCATTACTTCGCTTGGAAAGAGCGTGGCTCTGGACACGCAGTCTGCGGACGTCGCTCTTAAGCTCTCACCTATCGAAGAAGGCGGAGTGACTTATGGCGCCGCTGATCGCGAGCTGGCGCGTCTCGAGGTATACGCACGCGTCGGCCCGGAAAAGCAACAGCAACTCATTTGGGTTGAGACACTATCAGGCCCGGCTGACCTTTCCTGGCCGGCGTCAGTGGCACGTTTGCTCGATCAGCTCCGGCATCGCCTCAAAACGAACTAGAGCAGCAGCATGCAATCGCCATAGCTAAAGAAACGATAGCGCTTTGCAACCGCATGTTGATAAGCCCGCAGCACATGTTCTCTGCCGGCGAACGCACTTACAAGCATGAGCAGCGTTGATTGCGGAAGGTGGAAGTTTGTCAGCAGGCCGACTACTAATTTGAACTCGTCATCTACCCCCGGCGAGAGAAAGAGGCTGGTGCTGCCGGAATGCGCAGCGATTGGCATTCCTGTAGCTTCCGCCTGGCGGGCTATGTGCTCCAACGTACGTGTCGTTGTTGTGCCTACTGCAATGATGCGGCGCTTGTCTCGCTTCGCTTTCACGATAGCTTCTGCTGTTTCTGGCGACAGGGTGTAATGCTCTGCATGTAAGCGAATGTCTTCGGTACGTTGGACCCTGACCGGCTGGAAGGTACCGAGCCCGACGTGGAGCGTGATAGTCGCGATCTCGATACCTCGTTTGCGAAGTTCGTCGAGCACCTCAGGTGTGAAGTGCAGACCTGCGGTCGGCGCGGCCGCGGACCCATCCGCCGCTGCGCCTTTCAGCGGAGTCGACACCACAGTCTGGTATCGGTCCCGATCTTCTTGCGTATTCGGCTCGTCTCTGTCGCGATGGATGTACGGAGGCAAGGGCAAATGACCGATTCGCTCCAGCACTCCGTGAAAATCTTCATGTGGATCGAATTGCAAGGTGCGCTCTCCGAAGTCTCCGGCCTCCGTCACGGTTGCACGCAACAACGGTGGCCCATTGTCCTCTGCGCGAAAGATAAGTCGCTCGCCCACAGGGACCTTCTTTGCGGGCTTGACCAATGCCAACCACACGTTCTCGTCCGCAACAACTGCGAGCCGTTCCGTGAGCAGCACTTCGACATGTCCGCTAGGTGCAGGTGATTTGTGCTGTGTCGTCAAACCTGCGCGCGTTGCATATATGCGCGCTGGGAGCACGCGCGAATCATTCATGATGAGAAGATCGCCCGATCGCAGCAGAGACGGCAGGTCCGTGAAGTTGGCGTCATGAACCGAGCCGGTTTGCCGGTGCATTATCAACATGCGGCTCCCACCGCGAGTTGCGGACGGCTTCTGCGCAATCAGCTCTTCAGGTAGGCGGTAGTCGAACTCGGAAACCAGCATCAGTGCTTTTCAATTTGCGCGGGCTAACTGCGCTTCGTCGCGATCGTATTGCTTGCAGGTCTCTGGACATCAGAGCCATCGCAACAAACGTCAGGATACATCGCCGCTCATGCGCACAGCCTCATCCAAGGCCGCTTGTACGGCTTCGAGTTCCGGCGGCGAGACGTGGGGCGGCCAACCGAAGGTCACGGTGGCAAACGGCTTGGGAATGACGAAGCGGTCCCACGACTTCAGCAGCCATGCGCGGTCGGCATGCGCGTGGTATGTGCCAATCCATGTCGCTCCTGTCAGCTCAGCAAGCTGCACGGTTCCTGCTTTCGCTACCATGTTCGGGCCGCGTGGACCATCTGCGGTGAATGCGCAACGATGACCATCGTTGTACGCCTGCGCCATGTTGCGCAGCCCTGATGCACCGCCCCGCGACGACGATCCCCGGACCGGATAAAAGCCAAGGTACTCGACCGTCCGTGCGATCAGTTCTCCATCGAAGGAAGCCGAAATAAGGATGGCGATGCCCTTATTGCGGAAGCGGTACGCGCAGGTAAGCAGCGTGCGATGCCAGAACGCGAACACCACAGGCCCGGGAATTTCGATGCCGACCGGAACGCCTGACGCGTTCACGTCCCGGTACCGCAGGGTCAAGCCAAGCACCCGTATGAACAGCGCCGCCAGAGGCGGAAGGACTGCAAGCATCAGCCGCTGTTTGCGTGTGAACGTCACGCGGCTAGTGTAGCTAGCTGTACCGCAACCAGCGCAGGATTTCCGGCAGGTTGGGTTTTTTGCCGTACATCAAAATGCCCACGCGATAGATACGGGAGGAAACCCAGATAACTCCGAGGATCGTGAGCGTCATGAGAACGATGGATAAAACAATCTCCCAAGGTGCGACGTAGGTGAGCGAAGTTCGAAAGTTCATCAGCAACGGACTACAAAAGGGTATGAGCGAAACAACCCTTGCCAGAACAGAATCGGGCGCCTTGACGATGGTAAAAACCATCACCATGCAGAAGGCCAAGGGAACCACCAGAAAGAGATTTAGCTGCTGGAGTTCCTGTTCAGAATTGGTCATCGCGCCTAGTGAGGCCGCGATGCTGGAATAGAGCAGGAAGCCGAAGACGAAGTAGAGCAGGAAGTACAGTGTCTGGGCAACGCTGACCGGAGCCTGCGCCGCGCCACCTCCCATCAGCCCTGCGGCGTAAGGCGTGCTCGCAAGCACAAGAGCTGCGACCATCCACACAAGTATCTGCGTAAGACCGACCGCGCCGACGCCGAGTATCTTTCCAGCGAGAAGCTGGTCAGGAGTGATCGTGGCGAGCAGTACTTCAAACACCCTGCTGGTCTTTTCCTCAATGATCGAGCGCGCCGTGTTCATGCCATAGAGCATGATGACCATGTACATCAAGAAAAAGAAGAAATAAGCAACAAAGAACGCGACTCGCATGTTGCCGCTGCTGCTCGTGTCGATGTCCACAGGCGCGGTGATCGTATCGATTTCCTGTGCGCTAAGACCTCGCTTGAGCAGGCCCTCCCGCGAAACAACAGCGTCCACGCTGCTTTCGATGGAGTCTTCCGTGGAGACATCACCGGCGGAGCGCGCATGATACTCGAACGTTGGCCTTGCTCCCGCTTGTGTGGGTTCCGCAATCCAGAGATACCCGGCGAGCTTCGATCCGCTGTTGTGCAGCTGAGCATTCAGCGAAGCTCGAGACATCTCTGATGGCTTCCAGAGGTCAACCTGCATTTCACTGTGCTTGCCGTTCTCGAGCTTGCTTTTCAGGTCTTCGCCAAGCTGCTTGTCACTCGTCACGATAGCAATATGCGAATTCGTCTTCGTGCGGGCCATCAAATAACTGGAGCCGGCAATGAGCGCGGCCATTGCACAAGGAATCAAGATGGTGGCCAGGAGAAAACCCTTTGTGCGCACGCGTTCCATGTATTCGCGTCTTGCAATCAGCCATACGTTATGCATCGACTCTGCCTCCGTCCTCGGCGTATTCCGCAGTCGCCTTCACCGTCTCGATGAAAATGTCCTCCAGTGTTGGCTCGATGACTTCAAAGCGCTGGAACTGTGTGCCGTTTGCGATCGCCGCGGCCAGCACTTCCTGCGCCTGCTCTGATGCCGTCAGCGTTATCTCCGCGACTCCAGCATAATTGTTCGCCTGCAACACAGATGGATGCCGCAGAAACGCATCGCTTCCGGTAAATACCGCTTGGACGCGGTTGCGTGTATAGCGACCCTTGACTTCGCGCATACTTCCGCTCAGCACCAGCCGGCCGCGATAGATGATCGCAATGGCATCGCACAGCTTTTCTACCTGGTCCATGCGGTGCGTGCTGAAGAGAACAGCCTTCCCATCACTGCGCAGTTCGATCAGCGTCCTCATCAGCAGCTCGGCATTGACAGGATCAAGACCGCTGAACGGCTCGTCCATGATGATCAACTCGGGCTCATGAAGCAGCGCAGCAATGAACTGTATCTTCTGCTGCATGCCTTTCGACAGCTCTTCGGTCTTCTTGCCGATCGCCTCGACAATTTCCATGCGCTCGCACCAGCCAAGAGCTCGTTTGCGAGCAGTCGTTTCATCAAGACCGTGCAGCTGCCCGAGAAAGACGAGCTGGTCGAGCACTTTCATCTTCTTGTACAGGCCGCGCTCCTCAGGCAGATAGCCAACGCGACCCAGCAGTGATCGCTGAAATGGCTGTCCAAAGAGGCGCACCGAACCCGAATCGGGCACGGTCATCCCAATCATCATGCGAATGGTACTGGTCTTTCCCGATCCATTTGGCCCGAGCAAACCGAACATGGTTCCAGGCTCAATGGCCAGAGAAAGACCTTCGACGGCGACCTTGGTGTCATACACCTTACGAATGTTTTGTAGTTCTACGATGGGCATGCAGCGGGAACGACTCTTTCTGGGCAAACTACAACTATCTGCGTAGGCAGAACGAAAATCCGAACACGATCCATCGTGCGTACAAAGATCGCAGAACTCCGTGCCTCATACCGGCGTACCACTCGTTGGTAAGAAGCGTATTACCCGGACGCTTCATTCCATTCTATCCAGTCTTCCGGCAGACTAATCTCGTAGCGCGATTGAAGACGGCATTGAACGGGAGCAAGGTTTGCCGAGAAAGAGAAACTTGGTGACCATCTCCCACCGGCCAGAGAACACGGAGCCATGAGCGAGTTTATCTGTGCAACCTCGCAGAACGAGAAGGAGCGCCTAGCAGCTTTGCGCGCTCTCGAGATACTCGATACGAACCCTGAACCCGAGTTCGATGAACTTGTAGGTCTTGCTTCCGCCATCTGCGAAACACCGATGAGCGTCATTTCGCTCCTTGACTCCGACCGGCAGTGGTTCAAAGCACAGGTTGGCATGAAGGACCGCGAAACGCCGCGTGCTGTGGCGTTTTGCGACCACGCGATTCGTCAGCCGGAACTCTTTATTGTCGAAGACGCACGACAAGACGAACGCTTTGCCGTCAATCCGCTGGTAACGGGTGGCCCATTTCTTCGCTTTTACGCCGGCATCCCGGTCACAGGCCCGGACGGCCATGCGCTCGGCACACTTTGCGTCTTGGATAGCAAACCGCGCACACTGACGGCCGGGCAGAAGGCGGCGCTTCGCATCCTTGCTTCGCAGGTGAATGCCAAGCTCGAGTTGCGCGATCAGCGGCGGAAGCTGGAAGAGGCCCTCCGTGTTGCCGAGGAAGCGCAGCGGAAGGCCCGGGAGTCGGAGGCGCGTTTTCGGACCTTCATGGACCACGCCCCACTCATCAGTTTTGTAAAGAACGAACGCGGTGAATTGCTCTATTACAACCAGCAGTTTGCTGAGGCTTTCAAGATTGATGGTGACTCGTGGCTGGGCAAAACCGCTTTCGATCTCTTCCCGGAAAAGTATGCGGAGAGCTATCAGCGAGACGATCAGGAAGTGCTGCGCAGCGGTGTGGCTCGCGTGATTGAAGAAAGCTCTCAAAATACATTGGGCGAGATCAATCACTGGCGATCACACAAGTTCCGGTATGTCAGCGTTGATGGCGAGAATCTGCTTGGCGGCGTTTCTGTGGAGATCACCGCAGAGCTGGAGCGTGACCAGAACCTGACACGCTCGCAGCAGGAGCTCGAAGAGGCCAACCTTCGGCTCGCCACGCTTGTGCGCATGGACGCATTGACAGGGCTGCACAATCGGCGCGGTTTTGATGAGCGGCTACACGCTGAGTTCCAACGCGCGCGCCGGAATGGCCGGGATCTCTCTTTGCTCGTTTTGGACGTAGATAATTTCAAGCACCGCAATGACGCGTACGATCACGCTGAAGGCGACGAAACGCTGAAGCGCCTCGGCGGTATCCTAAAGACATCTGTGCGCGCCGGAGACCTGGTTGCCAGGTACGGGGGTGAGGAATTTGTTGCTCTGTTGCCTGAAACAAAGGAAGCGGAAGCGATCCTGCTCGCAGAGCGGCTGCTTTCAGCAGTAAGAAGTCATGGGTGGAATAGAGAACCCGTCACAGTCAGCATCGGAGCCGCTTCCCTTCATCCGGCAATGCGAGATGAGAATCGCCTGCTTGCGCTCGCAGATGAAGCCATGTACGCGGCCAAGCAAAACGGAAAAGACAAAGCTGTGAACTACGGTGCTTATCTGCGCCAGTTCACGACCGGGCTACCGTCGCTTACTGAGGCAAGCAAGGCGTCAAACTCGGTCTCGGCGTAAGCTGCTAAGCCTTCTCTTACCTGCAATGGAAAGGTCCGCCGGAGCGGACCTTTCCATTCTGCGGCACTTCACCCTAGGACTGGGTTCCGCCCTCGCCTTGCTCGGTTTGGTTCTGCTCTTCCAACTGCTTCTGCAAATCTTCGCGACGCTTCTGGCGCGCCTCTGCTCGCTTCTCGGCTTTGGCATTCAATTCTTCCTCAGCTCCGAGCAACTCGATGTATGCCATCTCACCAGCGTCGCCCTTGCGAGGACCAGTGAGAACGATGCGGCTGTACCCACCATTGCGCTCCGCATAGCGCGGCGCAACGGTTGTGAACAGGCGATCCACCGATTCTGGCGTCATGAGGTAAGCAAGCGCCTGACGGCGCGCGTGAACGCTGCCGTTCTTACCTAGGGTGATCATCTTCTCCACCAACGGACGTGAAGCTTTCGCCTTTGTCACTGTGGTGTGGACTTTGTCATTGAGGATGATGGACGTCACGAGATTGCGAAGCAACGCCCTTCTGTGACTGGTATTTCTTCCGAGTTTGAAACCGCCCTTGCGATGGCGCATTGCTTCGTCTCCTTCGGTCCAGGTCTTGCCTGTAGACCGGTGTGCATCCGTGATGCGAGGTGATGCGGAGCGATGAGGATTGAACCCCTCGCTCCGCATGTTTGAGTCGCTTAGAACGATTCCGTTTCCGGCTCAAGGTCGAGATCGTCTTCGTCCTCTTCTTCGTCGTCGAAGCTACCGTAGCTGGCCGCGAGCGTTGCTGCCGGAAGAACAGAGGTCGGACCCGGGACAGGGTTGCCGTTCTCGTCGATCTTCATGCCGAGCGAGAGACCCATCTGAGCAAGGATTTCCTTGATCTCGTTCAGGCTCTTACGACCAAAGTTCTTGGTCTTCAGCATTTCGGCTTCGGTCTTCTGGATCAGTTCACCGATCGTCGCGATGTTGGCGTTCTTCAGGCAGTTGTAGCTGCGCACGGAAAGCTCAAGCTCTTCTACGGAGCGGTTGAGATTGTCGTTGCGAATGGCCGGACCGTCGTGACCGTCATGTCCGCCAGCTTCCATCTCCTCTTCGAAGTTGATGAAGATGGTCATGTGGTCCTTCAGCAGCTTCGCTGAAAGTCCAAGCGCGTCCGCCGGAAGAACTGTGCCGTTAGTCCAGATCTCAAGCGTCAGCTTGTCATAGTCAGTGATCTGACCGAGACGGGCCGCTTCCACCAGGTAGTTGACCTTGCGAACCGGCGAGTGAACAGAATCCACCGGGATGAAGCCGATACCGAGGTCGCCATCGAAGTTCTTGTCGGCCGAGATGTAGCCACGTCCGCGCTTCAAGCGCATCTCCATATCGATGCGGCCACCTTCGGAGATCGTGCAGATGTACACGTTGGGATCAAGGATTTCAACATCGCCGTCGGCTTCGATCATGCCCGAGGTGACGACTCCTGCCTCATCAGCGCGCAGGTACAGCGCCTTCGGCCCATCGCCGTTCAATTTGAACGGAATTTGCTTGAGGTTCAGGATGATGTCAGTCGCATCTTCGACGACGCCGGCAATTGACTGGAACTCGTGCAGCACGCCTTCGATCTTGACGGCTGTGACAGCCGCACCCTCGATGGAAGCAAGCAGCGTCCGGCGCAGCGCATTGCCGATCGTCGTGCCGAAGCCGCGCTCAAACGGCTGCGCGGAAAACTTGCCGAATGTTGGTGTGAGAGTCTCATTATCGACTGCGAGACGCTTAGGCTTCTGGAAACCTCTCCAAAGCATGGTGAGTCCTTTCTTCCTTGCCGGCACGAAGCATTCTGCGCCAGTTCAAGGGTCGTACGGTGGTAAAGCAAACACGGTGAGACCGAAAGCAGGATGATTCCTGCACCCGGCCCTGATCCGTTATTACTTCGAGTAAAGTTCGACGATCTGCTGTTCGTTGACCGGAAGATGAATCTCTTCGCGCTTCGGCAGGCTGACGATCTTGCCGGTCAGGTTGTCGGGTTGCGCATCGATCCAGGTCACGCGGTTCTGGCCGGAAGCGAAGTCCTTTGCAACTTGAAGCAGTACCAATTCCTTCGATCCCTGGCGGATTGCGACTTCATCCCCAACCTTGCATTGGAAGCTCGGAATGTTGACCTTGCGGCCGTTGACCTGCACGTGTCCGTGGCGAACAACCTGGCGGGCCTGGCGACGCGAAAGAGCGAAACCAAGGCGGTAGCAAACGTTATCGAGACGAGTCTCGAGCTGCTGCAGGAGCAGGTCACCGGTAACGCCGGTTTTGTTCGCGGCCTTCTCGTAGTAAGCACGGAATTGGCTTTCGAGCGTGAAGTAGATGCGCTTCGCTTTCTGCTTCTCACGAAGCTGAAGGCCATAGCCGACAACCTTCTTCACTTTCTTGGACTGGCCGTGCTGGCCTGGCGGGAAGTTGCGCTTTTCCACGGGGCACTTGTCGCTAAAGCACTTCGGCCCTTTGAGGAATAGTTTCTGACCGTCGCGGCGGCAAAGGCGGCAAACGGGTCCTGTATATCGTGCCATTTCTTTCTATCTCCTGAACTTCAGTTGTCGATCGCTTTACACGCTGGCAGCGCTTCGTCGCGATCCGGGATTTTGAGTGAATAGTGAAAAGTAAATAGCGATCAAGATATTCACCTTGTTCACTACTCACTGATCACTATTCACTGTCTTACACTCTGCGGCGCTTTGGCGGGCGGCAGCCGTTGTGCGGCATCGGCGTGACGTCACGAATCGAGCGAACTTCAATTCCGGCGGCAGCAAGCGCGCGGATTGCGCTCTCACGACCCGAGCCGGGACCCGCTACACGAACATCGACCGAGCGCACACCGTGGTCACGAGCTGCGTTGGCTGCATTGACTGCTGCCTGCTGCGCCGCAAACGGGGTGCCCTTACGCGATCCGCGGAAGCCGAGCGATCCCGAGCTCTTCCACGACAGCGTGTTGCCCTGCTGATCCGTGATGGTCACGATAGTGTTGTTGAAGCTGGCCTGGATAAAGACCAACCCAAACGGAACGTTTTTGCGTTCACGCTTTTTGAACTTCTTGCCCTTGCCGACCTTGGCGCCGGCACTCTTCTGCTGTGTCTTTGCCATGGGTTACTTGGTCACTTTCTTCTTGCCGGCAACGGTTCCCTTGCGTGGGCCCTTGCGCGTGCGAGCGTTGGTGTGGGTGCGCTGTCCGCGAACCGGCAGGCTGCGGCGGTGGCGCAGGCCACGGTAGGACTGAATTTCAATCAAGCGTTTGATATTGAGGCTGATTTCCTTGCGGAGATCGCCTTCAATGCCACCTTGCTGCTCGATGACGGAACGAATCTTGTTGAGCTGATCCTCGTCGAGGGTAGCCATCTTGACGAACGGGTCAATGCCGGCGGCCTCAAGAATCTTGAGGGCGCGGGGATTGCCAATGCCGTAGATGTAGGTCAAGGCGATGCGAGTCTGCTTGTTTCCGGGCAGATCGACGCCAGCGATACGGGCCATGGTTTGCCTTTCGGTTGTGCTCAAGCCTGCATAGCAGGGAGCGGGGCCTACGGTTGGGCGGCTGACCTTTGCCACAGCTACTGCTGATGGCTCTTGTCTCCTCCGGGTTCATCGCAAGCCTTGACTTCGGCTAACTCGCCCGGTGGGGTCGCATGGAGGCTGGGATCGGGCTAAGGATTCAGAGAGCCTTGCTTCTAGATCCTCGCCCTAAACTTCTACCCTTGCCGTTGCTTATGCTTTGCGCTTGCACTGCAAATCACGCGCACAACACCTTTGCGGTGAATCACCTTGCATTTGTCGCAGATCGGTTTTACTGAAGCACGAACTTTCATTGCTTTCCCTACTTTCAGCCGGACTACCGGCTGGATTTCAACACTTCCAGGGGCGGATCGCTAGCTACTCACTAACAGCTTGCCACTGATCACTCGCCACTCCTACTTGTAGCGATACACAATGCGTCCACGACTCAAGTCATAGGGGCTGAGTTCGATGGCTACGCGGTCGCCGGGAAGAATACGGATGAAGTTCTTGCGCATGCGACCCGAAACGTGAGCCAAAACCTGGTGCTTGTTTTCGAGTTCGACTTTAAACAGCGCATTCGGCAAGGTTTCTACAACCGTTGCCATCACTTCAATCGCATCTTCCTTCGACAAACGCTCTCCTTCGAGTGGGCATGGACTTGCCCGCCTCATGATTCTTAATACCTGTTTCGTGGGCTTCTTGTGACTCCGCCGGCCACACGGGCCTGGACGAAGACGGTGGAAGGTTCACGCACCATCTGCAAGTGTATAGGAAAAATGTCCCGCTTGAAAGCTGGCAGCACCAGAAGCCCGGGCTCGTCCAGAGAGAATGAGGCCGGGACGGGCAGAGTGCTACCCTCTCCGAAATGAAAAAGCTGAGCATTCTTCTGCCTCTTACGCTGCTTCCTCTAGGAATGACGCATGCCTTGGCTGCGGCGTCAGCGAAGATTCACACTGTCACCCTCGGTCCTGTTCGCAAGGTCCCTTACACCCCACCAGAAGCAACTCCTGATAACAAGTCCGAAGAAGCGACCAGTTTGCGTGTTCGGCCACTCTTCGTTGACGAGAAGCAGAAGGAGTGGACCGTGGGCGAACTGCACGATGTGACGGATCGCACTTTCGTCGTCCGCCGCGCCTTTCGCATCAACGATTCCCTTCCCGGCGAGGCTGCGCGTTGGACCTGGCAGCCCGGTCCGTGGCTCATGGTAGACCGCACGACCGGCCACGTGACGGCGCTCCATCTTCCGGCCTTCGACACGCAAATCTCAGACGTCGTTTGGTTTCGCGACTACGCTGCATACTGCGGAATCCTGACGACGGTGAAGGGCGGCCTCGTCGCCGTCGTTGCGGAGGTTGGTGCGCGCAAGGCCGTCGCACAGCAGAAGATCGGTGCATGGCCGCAGCCCGATGCGCCACACCCCGTTTGTTCCACCGCAAAGTGGGAACGCACACCGATGCGCGCAACCATCACGCCCACAAACGGTCAGCCGATCACATTCGATGTGGTTGGCACAAGTTCACTGGTCGAAGAGGGTGACAGTGACGACAACTGAGTGTTCGTGTTTTGTACGCGGTTAATCGCAGAGGCGCACTTTTCGCCGGAATCCCACAAGCGCAAGCCGCCGCCAAAGTAGTATCGTGAACAAAGCCGGGACAAAAGCTGTATTGCCAAACGGCGCAGCCCTTGCAACCTGCGAAAAGTCTCCCTCCCAAGAAGGAAAGGAACCTGCAACTATGTGGAAACCCAATCAGCCCGGCCCTGCGCCTGCAGCACCCGAAACGCCCCGTCCTTCACCCCTTGCTCCACAAGCGCCTACTGAATCGCGCGGACCCGCTTCTCCTGCAACACCCGGGGTTCCCGGTGACCAGGCCACCATCGGCAAGAGCCTTTTTGTAAAAGGTGAGCTTTCCGGGTCCGAGTCGCTCTACATCGACGGCAAGGTCGAGGGCGCCATCAATCTTCCTGGCAACCGCGTCACTATCGGCCGCAATGGCCAGGTGGCAGCCAGTATCTCCGCTCGCGAAATTGTTGTTCTCGGCAAGGTCCGCGGCAACTGCCAGGCCTCCGACCGCGTTGACATCCGCAGCGAAGGCTCGCTGACGGGCGACGTCGTCGCTGCTCGCATTTCCATCGAAGACGGTGCGTTCTTCAAGGGTGGCATCGACATTCGCAAGCCGGGTGCGGACGCCAAGAACGGCGCTGCAAATCCGAACGCCGCGAAGGACGCGGCGGCGGAACCAGTTACTGCTGACGCCTAAGACTTACTTTTCTCAGCATGAAGGCCGCGCGTCTGCGCGGCCTTTGTCTTTGCACGGACTCGTAATTTCAGTACCCGCCCGGAATGCTGGTCCTGAGCGCTCGTTTTGCTTCGTTCACTGCGTTGAAGTGGAATTGAAAGTAGAGCCCGCCCAGTAAGAGGGTGAGGAACCAGCTGAGATGGATACCAATCGCCTCGGTCTGTGTGAAGTGCTGGCACAGAGCACTTCGCATCACAAAGCGGGCAACAAGCCGTGTTGCAATTGCCCCCAGCGAAAGCCAGAGCGCAAACGGTGTCTCCACCAATGGCCCATTGAACAAGGCATGATTGATGCTCGCCCACTGTGCAGGCGCATTCACGATAAATAGAACCAGCGCGATGCAGTAGAAGATGAGGGCAGTGCTCGAGCGCTCCACGCGCCGCAACCAGGCGGCCTGGACGACATCCCACACCACGAAAAATGCGCCCAGTGTCACGATGCCAAGCATGAGGGCGACCCACCAGCGGAGGTCTGGAGGATCGGGGTATGAATCTGGCTGTTTCATAGCAGCTTGTTCGATGCTTCTGTGACATTCGCATCGGTTGCCGCTCTCGACCAGCCAACACGAACGTCTGTAACAGCATGCAGCGAAAAGTTAGGCTGCGCCGGAGCCGTGATCGCAAAGAAGTCCGCACGGTGAACATCCTCCAGCCAGAACGCAGGGCGTGGATCTGGATGCGCCGGAGCCACCTCTATGTGTGACATTTCCAGGCGCTGCAGGTGTCGGATGAAGAACGCGTGACAGGGCGTTGGTCCGAATTGCAGCAGCTCCGGATACGCGTTTTCCGTCTCAGGAACATGAATCGAATGCCATTCTGGCATTGATTTCCTGTCACCTCCCCAGTTGGCCAGCGCATCTTCTGGAAGGCCGCGATGCCCGAAGAAACAGTTCGACAATTTCACGTCTTCAATGAGATTGGACGGAATCCCAGACAGGATCGAGGCTGTCGAGGCATTTGAGTGATGACTCACAAGATTGGAGATGAGAACGCGGCGCAAAGTCCCTGGTCGCATCGTTTCCGTCGGACCTCTGTTGCGCCTGTTCAGCCGAAGAAAGAGCGGCGCGTCTAGGGTATCCCGCATCGTAGTGTTGCAGATAGCAATGTCTTCCAACTCTGCACCGTCGCTCGTTTCCAGCGAGATGCCCTTTGATCCTTCCATGACATTGCCAGTGATCGTGATGTTCCGG
>CAJCIP010000122.1 GCA_903970445.1 Verrucomicrobia bacterium Tous-C9LFEB
GCAAGGCACGGCGATCGAGCTGTCGCTGGATGAGTTGTTCCGGGCCGCAGACGTATCCTAGTGCTGCATGGTTTCCATACAACAAGACGATTTGATTGAGAGCGTTCGCGCGGCGCTGCAGTACATCAGCTTCTACCATCCCGTGGACTACATTACGAATCTGGCCCGCGCGTACGAGCTGGAGGAATCGGCCAGCGCGAAAGATGCGATGAAGCAGATCCTAGTGAACTCGCGCATGTGCGCTGAGGGTCACCGGCCCATCTGCCAAGATACGGGGATTGTGACGGTCTTCATCAAGCTAGGCATGGAGTGTCACTTTCTCAGAGGCGATGGACCGGCCTGCATGACGCTGCAGGAAATGTGCGATCAGGGTGTTCGCGAAGCGTGGCTCGACCCGGATAACAAGCTGCGGGGAAGCATTCTGGCTGACCCCGCCTTCAGCCGGAAAAACACGAAAGACAACACGCCGTGCGTGGTCGAGGTGTCGCTGGTTAGCGGCGACAAGGTTGATGTGACCGTCGCGGCGAAGGGTGGAGGCAGCGAGGCGAAGTCGAAGTTCGTGATGCTGAATCCTTCGGACTCGGTCGTCGACTGGGTGCTCAAGACGGTGCCGACGATGGGTGCAGGGTGGTGCCCGCCAGGGATGCTGGGTATCGGGCTTGGGGGAACGGCGGAGAAGGCGATGCTGCTGGCAAAGCAAGCGCTGATGGACCCGATTGACATGCAGGAGTTGAAGGCGCGCGGAGCCAGGACAAACCTCGAGAAGATGCGCATTGAGATTTACGACAAGGTCAATGCGCTTGGCATCGGGGCGCAGGGCCTTGGCGGTCTTACGACGGTGCTCGATGTGAAGATTCTCGATTGGCCGACGCATGCAGCGAATCTCCCCATTGCGATGATTCCCAACTGCGCTGCGACACGTCATGCGCATTTCGTGCTGGATGGAAGTGGGCCGCAGTATCTCGACCCGCCGGCGCTGGAGAATTGGCCCAAGCTGACGTATGACATGTCCGGCAGCAAGCGAGTGAACCTCGATACGCTGACGCATGAAGAGATCAAGACTTGGAAGCCGGGCGAAGTGCTGCTGCTGAATGGCAAGCTGCTAACGGGACGCGACGCAGCGCATAAGCGGATGACGGACATGCTCAGTCGTGGTGAGAAGCTGCCGGTGGACTTCACCAACAAGCTGATCTATTACGTGGGGCCGGTCGATGCAGTACGCGATGAGGCTGTAGGTCCGGCTGGTCCAACGACAGCGACTCGTATGGACAAGTTCACGCGACAGATGCTGGAGCAGACTGGCCTGCTGGGAATGGTGGGCAAGGCGGAGCGTGGTGTTGCGGCGATCGATGCGATTCGCGATAACGCGGCTGTGTATCTGATCGCGATTGGCGGGGCGGCGTATCTTGTTTCGAAGGCAATCAAGCACTCACGACTGCTCGCCTTTGAAGACCTTGGTATGGAAGCGATCTATGAGTTCGAAGTGGTGGATATGCCAGTGACGGTGGCTGTGGATAGCAGGGGAACGAGCGTGCACATCACCGGACCGGAGGAGTGGAAGGAACGCATCGCGCACAGCATGACGGTAGGCGGTGTGGCGATATTGGGGCAATAGCGATTATGTTGAAGGTGCATCAAGTGAGATTATGGTCCTTTGCGGCGCTTGTGTTCGTTGGTGCGTTGTCTGCCCAGTGCAACGCACAGGACAAAGCTTCGGCTTTGGCGAGCGTAGGGATGCAAGCGAAGGACGTCGTCCTCTCGCAGTTCGTTCTGAATAAAGAGGCCGCAGAGCCGACGACCGGCAAACCGCTTGTTGCAAACGGCACATGGAGCGCAAGTGAGAGTAGACCAACAGACTGCCCGCGAACGACTGATACGTGTATCACGCTGATTTACAGCGTTCCAAATACAAGCGTTGCTTGTCAGTGGACAGTTCTTCTATTGGGTGACGGTTCAGGCGGACAGGTGCTATCCGAAAACGACGACGCAGCCCGCTATTATCTGGCGCAGTTGAATCCTTTAGACAGCGGTGCACTGGTGATCAGCCGGCCGCTACCTGTTTATCCGCAGGCTCTTCGTTCTAAAGCTGCGGGTCTGAATCTAGTGTTGCAAGCCAAGGTTGGAACGGATGGCATTATTGAAAGCGTCCAACCTGTTGGGGGCTTTATGACGATGATATCGAAGGGCAAAGCATTCCTCGCGCCAACAATTCAGGCAGCAAAACAGTGGACGTTCAGGCCTTTCATGATTGGACCGCGTGCGGTGAAGTTTCAAACAACGATCACTTTTCACGCAGATGAAGGCACCTTCTCTAAGCAAGGCTCCTTCGCTGAATAGCTGCGCGTCTATTTAGACGTGCTAATAGCCGAGTCTCTTCCTGCGGAAACCCTTCCCTCCACCAGGGCATCCGAACATAGTGTGTGGCGCCTTCCTGGCGCATGCTGCTTGTGTGTCCGCAGCGGTCACGATGAAGGAGAACGATAAATGTCTGCAAGAAATTCACTGTTAGCCGCACTTCCTGCTGCGGCTTTGTTTGCTGGTTTGAGTTTGTCTGCCAATGCGCAAGTGCCCAACCCGACCACTGTTGCTCCGGGTGCTCAGCAGGGCGATGTGATTGCGCAGGGAACCGACGGCGTCTACATCTACCACGTGAAGGTGGTAGAGCGCACCCTCGATGCGGTGAACTATTTCAATCGCAGCGGATCGACGAAGATCGATTTTCGAGGTACAGACCTGCTTTCTCAGGCAGTCGGTGAAGGCAAGGTCAATGCGGTTACCGGTAAGACAGAGATTGAAGTCAACTTCAAGAACCTGAAGCAGGCGAATAGCTTTGGACAGGAGTATCTGACCTACGTGCTTTGGGCTATTTCTGCCGAGGGTAGGCCGCAGAACCTTGGCGAGTTGGAGCTTGCAGGCGACAAGGCAAGCCTGAAGGTGACAACTTCTTTCCAGACCTTCGGCATGATCGTGACGGCAGAGCCATACTTTTCGGTGTCGCAGCCGAGCGACGTCATCGTGATGCAGAACGTTTTCAGCGATCGCACGCAAGGCGTGCTGCAACAAGTGAACATTCACTATCAGTTGCTGCCGAAGGGTCTTTACGCCCCTACGGCTGGCCAGAACACGATTGACTATCCGATCAGTGATCGCGAACACACACCGTTGGCGCTCTATGAAGCTTGGAACGCGCAGCGCATCGCTCGCGATGCTGGTGCGGAAAAGGATGCCGCCGACATTTGGGCTAGAGCGAAGACCGGTTTGCAGAATGCAGTGGACATTCAAAACGGCAAGCATCGCGATGTGAAGATGGAGTTCACGTACGCGCGCGACGCAACGCAGCGCTTCGAAGATGCTCGCATTGTGGCGCTTCGCAAGCAGGCTGAAGCGCGTCGTCTAGCTGAGATTCAAGCGCGCCAAGATGCGCAGGCACAGGCTGCACAATCGGCCGCTCAAGCACAGCAGGCGCAGCTTGATGCGCAGAGGTCGCAATTAGAAGCACAGCAGGCAGCGGCGGCAAAGGCGCAGGCTGATGCGGAAAAAGCGCAGGCTGATGCAGCTCGCGCCCAGGCAGAAGCTGCGGCAGCCGCAGCGAATCAGCGTGCGGACGCCAGCGAGCAAAGTGCGCAGGCTCTACGTGAGAAGCTGCGTTCGCAGCTGAACGCTGTGTTGCGGACGACGGAAACGGCACGCGGGCTTGTGGTAAACCTGAACGACGTGCTGTTCGATACGGGCAAGTACACGTTGAAGACCAACGCGCAGGTGAGCCTGGCGAAGATCGCGACGATTATTGCGCTGTATCCAAGCCTGCACATTCAGGCGGAGGGATACACCGATTCGGTCGGTGCTCCAGCGTTGAACCAGAAGCTGAGCGAGAACCGGGCCGATACCGTAATGAACTTCCTCGTGCAAAACGGTGTACCGCAGGCAAATATCACGGCGCATGGCTATGGACAGACGAACTATGTCGCTGACAACGGAACACCCGCAGGCCGCGCTCAGAACCGTCGTGTAGACCTGATCGTGAGTGGTGCTGCGATCGGTGTTGAGACAACTGACCCAACAGCTACTCCTGCGCCGGCACAGTGAAGTGGCTGAACACCCGAGGGGCTGCGTTTCGGCGCAGCCCCTCTTCATTGAACGTGTGGTCATTAGGAGGATTGCTTGAGTAAGTCGTTGAAGAATGCAGTCGTGTTTATCACTGGCGCGAGTTCCGGCATTGGTGCCGCTACGGCAGCAGAGTTTGCGAAGCAAGGCGCACGGCTCCTTCTCTGCGCGCGACGCGTGGACCTGCTTCGGGCGATGGAGCCCGATTTGATTGAAGCGGGAGCCGCGGAAGTCTTTAGCTTCAACCTCGATGTGCGCGACCGCGATGAAGTTGAGGGAACGATTGCGACGCTGTCTGACGCGTGGGGACAGATCGACGTGCTGGTGAATAATGCCGGGCTTAGCCGCGGTTTGACCAAGCTGTATGAAGATGATGTCGAGAACTGGGAAGAGATGATCGACACCAATGTGAAGGGCTTGTTATACGTCACCCGTGCCGTCGTGCCGGGAATGGTGAAGCGCGGGCACGGCCACATCATCAATCTTGGGTCGATTGCGGGGCATATCGCCTACCCGGGCGGGCATGTATATTGCGGGACAAAGGCTGCCGAACGGCTGATCACGGACGGGCTCCGCATCGACCTGAATGGAACGCCCCTGCGTGTCACGTCGATCGACCCAGGTATGGTTGAGACGGAGTTCAGCAACGTGCGTTTTCGCGGTGATGAAGCGAGGGCAACGAAGGTTTACGAGGGCGTTGTACCGCTAAGCGCCGAGGATATTGCGGAGACGATTGTGTGGGCGGCGACTCGTCCGGAGCACGTGATGATTCAAACGGTGGTGTTGACTCCGACCGCGCAGGCGAACCCGTATGTGCTGAAAAGGCAGACAGTAGAGGGTAGACAGTAGAGGGTGCGAAGAGGATGGCAGCTCAGCTACTGTTTACTGCCGCTCTCCACTGGCCTCACAGCTTGATGGACCAGCCCAACTGTTCCAGTTCGCGCTCGATGGTAGCGAGGGCGAGTTCTAATGCGCTGCGGCGATGTGGACTGGATGTGCGCTCGGAGAGAACGCGTTCGCGCTGGAGTTCGAGAGCCTGGATACGGCGTTTTCGGTCTGCTTCGGCAAGCCTAACGGCAGCATCTTGCGTAGCTGGATTTCCAACCTTGGGAGTGCCTTCTGCTGCCTGCTGTTCTTCGACGCTTTTCGATTCCCAGCCCTTGGACATGTGCGTACCTCTCCGAGGATCGTTGCTTATTGATGTTGGCGACCGAAACGGTAGATCACGCCGGCGGTAAAGCCGACATTATTCTGCAGCGTTCCACCTGAAGGACTGGTAAAGAAGGTTCCCAGGTAGTTCGGCGTGATCCGCAGCGCAAGATTGGGGTAGACGTTGTAGTCTGCGCTGATGCCGATGTTGAAGCCGGGGCGGAAACCGTCATTCCAAAGGCCGGACGACTGTGACGCGACGAGTCCTTTATCTCCGCCGCTGAAGATGCCCCAGGCAACGCCGCCTATGGCCTGTGCGCTAAGAGCAAACTTTTCGTGGCGCACGAAGCGGTAGCTCGCGCCACCCATGAATGTGTATTCGTTGATTTGCGGATGCGGTGACTGAATATTGAAGTTGTCGCCGCGCACAGGCTTTGCGTTGCCGAAATAGCCGCGCGCGTCGGCGACGACGGCGAGCTTCGGATCCAGATAATAATTGCCGGCGGCGGACCAGGCGACTTCGTTGTTTTTCTGGGTGTACTCGCCGCTACGGAAACGGAGATAGCCACCGCCGCCAACCACTTCATACTTGTGGGAGTAGGTGTCTTCGATGGTGCGCTGAATGCGTGCCTGACGGCTGGCGTTTGTTTCCCTGCGCGCTCTGCGAGTCTTCTGCTTCTGCGCTGTCGCCGAAACCGATGTGCAAGCCAGCAAGCCTGCGAGTCCCAGCATAACCCAACCCCGAACAACTAACGTACGACTACCCACCATGAATCTTCCTGCTCCTGCTTCCGCGCGGCCCGAGATGGGCAGACGGATCTCCGAAGGCGTGTTTTACGCGCTCACTTTATTAGAACATCCCGCGGTGCACACCTTAGCAGAGAAACAGCGCGGCCTTTCGTGTTTCCGATCTGAAATCGGCAGTTCGGAGAGCGGCCTAGTGGAGGTTGTACGTGACTCCGGTGATGAACTGGAAGGAATTGCGGCGGCTTCCGACGGGAGCATTGTTGAGGTAGCCGTCTATCGTCGACACGGAAACGCTGAGGCGCTTAAAGACTGGTGCCGCAAGTGCAGCGGAGAAGTTGGCGGAGTAGTCGTTCAGAGTCGTCCAGGCGGGGATGTAGCTGCCGGATTCGGTGAAGATGATCTTGCGCGGCAAAGTGCGGGTGTAGGTTTCCGCGAATGTTGAGCCGAACAGGCTCACAGACGGCGCTGCGGGAGTCGGCGTAGCAGGAGGCACAGGGGAGAAAAACTGTTGGCGCTCGTAATGTACGTCAACCTTCAGGTCGAGTTCCTGCTTCGGCTTCTTGAGAGCTGTCCAGCCGAGCCCGCCGCCGTAGATTTGCTGCAGTTGCAGAAGCTGGGAGAAGTTGTGGTCAAACGACGCATCGGCGAGTGCATACAAACGCGGGCTGAAGTATTCGTCCCGCTCCAGCTCGCCGTGGAAGATGCTGGTTTTGACCGTGGCGGATGGGGGCGGCGGAGCAATGGTGGTAAGCGTGCCGTAGCTTTCCGTGGCGCTCACGAGCGTTCGATTGCGAAGAGGAAGGTAGGGCACAGTAGGGATCGCACGCACAAGTGCGACGCCTGCGGTGAGCGTTGTGCCGTCCTGAGAAGAGCGCACAACGGTAGCACCGCCGGTGATGCTGCCATTCCAGCCGTCGAGTGGGCCGGCTTTGTGCGCGATGGCTTTGTCATAGGTGGCTTTGTCGATGAGATAGGCCACATCTGCGGCTTTCATGGTGACCGGCGCGGCGGACGGCGGCGTGATGGTGAGATTGCCGCTGCTGTAAGCCAAGGCGCCTTCGGGAGTGGAAGCGTTTTCTTTCTTTGCTGTCACATGCTTGGGGAGCATGGCGAATTGCGATGCGTCGGAGCCGGAACGAAGCTCCTTGATCTTGTCGAAGGAGACCGTGAGCTCGCCAGCCATGTCGCTTTTAAAGACGACGCTGCCACTTACCGCGCGGACGATCTTGCCGCTGAGCTGATCGCCGTTGGTGAAAACGAGGACATCCGGTGTCTTCGGCGGCGCTGACTGGGCTGGAAGATTTGGAACGAGCGCGATAACAGCGGCGAGCAGAAGTTTGACTTTCAGCAACGACGTTCTCCTTCGAGAATTGCAGGTTCCGGAGAAAGGATACGGCAGACCTTTCGCATCTTCTTCACTTCTTCGGGGCAGATTTGGAGCCTAGCTTGATTCGTATGCACGGAAGCGACTACGCTGAAGCTGCCATGTATGAAGACTTTGTCGCCACCGACCGCTGGACCGGAGAATCACAGCACTGCGTCTGGAAGGGAACCGTGGTCGCAATTGCGACACGTCATGCCGACGCTACTGACGTGCGCTATGCGGTGAACGGCAGGCCGATGTGGATTGCGCTACCGAACGAAGCCTGGGTTGAGCAGAAGCGGCGCAACGGTAAAGTCATCACGGACTACCTGGCAGCGCAGGCTGCCGGGCGTTACCTGAAGCACTCCATCGAGAACGGCTACGACAATGGACGTGAAATCTACACGATGAGTGTGGATGAAGTGCTGGAGCATGTGGGCGCTGTCGCGCGGGAGATTGGCAATGTAAGCAAGCTCCCCAGCTTGCCGGTGATCAATCGTGATGCGCAGCCGACGGAATTCGAGTTCAAGCTTCCGGGCGAGCCGCAGACGCTGGCGGAATCGTCCTAGACCCTGAAAGCGAGCCGAAGATGAGGCAACGGATGACACGTCGTGGCTTCGTGGCTAAGAGCGTGGCTTTGCCCGCCGCGCTCAATGCGGCAGCCCTCGGGGCGCAGCAGCATGCTTCGTGGGTTCTGCTCGGCACCGAAAAGGGTGAGGGCATTTACCGGGCGCGGTGGAACGGCGCGACCGGGGAGCTTGGCAAGCCCGAGCTGGCGATCACGACAGATTCACCGACCTACTTGAGGATGCATCCGAGCCAGCCTGTACTGTACTGCGGGAACGAAGAGGCAGAGCCGAAGGCCGCTGTCTCGAGCTTTCATGTGGATCGCACGACGGCCGAGTTGCAATTAATCAATCGCCGTGAAACGCATGGAGCAGCACCTTGTTTCGTTTCTATCGAACGAACGGGACAGATGGTTTTTGCGGCAAATTACACCGGTGGCAGCCTGACGGCATTTCACACGGGACCGGACGGCGGCTTGGTGCAAACGGTTGGCGTGCTGCGTTACAACCAGCCAACACACGGACCTGTGGCTGACCGGCAGGATGCGGCCCACATGCATTGCGCTGTCGTGGCGCCGCAGAACGATTTTGTTGTGGTGTGCGATCTGGGAGACGACCTGATCCTGGTGTTTCCGATTGCGCCTGAGAAGAACAGTTACATCGGCGGGCCGGTGCGGGTTGCGACTCGGCCCGGCTCAGGCCCGCGTCATGTGGCATTTCACCCCAATGGCAAATGGCTGTACTGCATTCACGAGCTCGACTGCACGGTGGATCTGTATCACTGGAGCGTCGCGGGTGGGCAGCCTTCGCTGGCACTGCGCGACGGCAGCATCGTTTCGACGATCAAGCCCTTCAGCACGACGGCTGGGAATACGGCTGCGGAAGTTGTGGTTAGCGACGACGGAAAGTTTCTCTACGTTTGTACCCGTGGCGAGAACACGATTACCGTGTACGTGATCGACGGCTCGTCGGGTCTGCTGACTGTTATGCAGCAACTCTCGTGCGGTGGCGTTGGGCCGCGATGGATTGGCTTCGATCCCTCGCGGCGGTGGCTTTTGAGCACGAATCAGGGTTCTTCGACCGTGACCGTGTTCGCCCGTAGCCGCGTAACCGGCAAGCTGAGGCCTAGACCTAACCAGGTGCAGGTGAACACGCCGATGTTTGCACTCTGGCTGTAAAGCATGTTTCAGCGCAAAGTTCTCGTGGATTATATGGGCGATGACGGCGAGACCAAGCCGTGTCTGCTTGCCTGGCTCGACACTTTTGCTATGCGCAATTTTACGAATGAGGCTGTCTTTGATGACACGTTGCCGATAGCAGATGGCGTGCTGGAGATTGGCAAGCGCGTTCCGCTCGAACGACTTGAACTGGCGATGGAAGACTGGTTCCGGCGCAAAGGGTATCTGAAGACAGATGAAAGGCTCCGCATCACGGAGCCTTCCTCAGGCAAGGGACACCGGGTCTAGCTGTTGCGCAGCGTTTTGTTGTCAAGCACGAAGCGGTACTTCACATCGCCCTTCAGGACTCGCTCATAGGCTTCGTTCAGCTTGTCGTAGTCGGTAAGTTCGACGTCTGCGGTAATTCCCTTCTCGGCGCAGTAGTCGAGCATCTCCTGTGTTTCTTTCATGCCTCCGATGGCAGAGCCGGCGAGTGAGCGGCGATTGGCGATGATGGAGAACGGCTTCACGGAGACCCCATCAGGGATGCCCACCAGACAGAGAGTGCCATTGAGTTTCAGCATGGACAGGTAGGCGTCCATATCATGCGATGCGGAGACGCAGTCCAGGATGAAATCGAATGAGCCTGCCTGCTTTTTCATGGCTTCGGCATCTTTGCTGATGATGACATCGTCCGCGCCGAGTTTCTTCGCGTCCTCCACCTTGCTTTCCGAGGTTGTGAACTGCACGACCTCCGCACCGAAGCTGTGCGCGAACTTGAGCGCGAGGTGGCCTAGGCCGCCCAGACCGACTACTCCGACTTTCTTACCCGGACCGATACCCCAATGCTTCAGCGGTGAGTAGGTGGTGATGCCCGCGCAGAGCAGTGGCGCTGCGCCCGCAGGGTCAAGCTTCGAAGACAGCGTGTGCACGAAGTGTTCCGGCGTGACGATGGTGTCGGAGTAGCCACCATAGGTCTTCTCGCCGGAGCGAAGGATGGCGTTGTAAGTATCGCGCGCGCCGCCGTCGCTGCAGTAGACCTCGAGGCCGGCGTTGCAGTTATCGCAGCGCAGGCAGCTTTCGACGATGACACCGACGGCTGCGGAGTCTCCAACTTTGAAGCGTGTCACTTCGCTGCCGACTGCTTTGACTTTGCCGACGATCTCGTGCCCAGGCACCATCGGGAAAATGTCCGCGCCCCATTCACCGCGCACCTGATGAATGTCGGAGTGGCAGATGCCGCAGTAGTCGATGGAGACGACAACGTCGTCGGGGTTGGGTTCGCGGCGGTCGAAGGACCAGGGAGCGAGGGATGAGGTTTTGCTTTGCGCGGCATAGCCGAAAGATTGCATAGTACTCCCGTTGAGGATGGTTTACACGCGTTAGACGCTAAAGCTGGCTAAGCTAGCGAAGGTTGAAGTTGACGGTGATCGCTGCGCTTGCGCAACTCTCCCAGCCGCTCTGCCGGAGGCGAACTCTGAGCGGCTATCCTTGCCGCAGCGCATAACCGTGCAGCGAGGACCAGATAGGACGGCACCTTTCTTTCGATCACCTTGCTAGTCGTTGTAATGAAGAAGGCTGTACACGTCATATTTCTCAAGCTTGCTGCGTCCCTTCAGGAAGTCGAGTTCGATCGCGAAGGCAATGCCGACGACTTCACCGCCAAGTTGTTCGACCAATTGCACTGTGGCAGCCATCGTACCGCCCGTGGCCAGGAGATCGTCAACGAGCAAAACGCGCTGGCCAGGCTTCACAGCATCGAGATGGATTTCCAAAGAATCGCTGCCGTATTCGAGGTCATAGCTGACTTTCGCTGTTTCGGCGGGAAGCTTTTTCGGCTTTCGCACGGGGACGAAGCCGGCGTTCAGACGGTAGGCAATGGCAGGAGCGAAGATGAAGCCGCGGGCCTCAGTGCCGAGAACGATGTCGATGTTCTTCCCGATGTAGTGCGCCGCGAACGCGTCAATCATGTGCGCGAAGCCGGCCTTATCTTTCAGCAGCGTGGTGATGTCGTAGAACAAGATGCCGGGCTTAGGAAAGTCCGGAACGGTGCGAATGAGCTTCTTGAGAGGCTCGCAGTTGATGTCGATCATGGTCACATTCTAGTGGTTCACGGCAGGCGATGAGCGTACCAGAACTCGTCGAGAGGAGACGCGCATGAACGGCCGCTCGATCAGGCGATACGTTACTGCGGAAGCGGTGATAGGAAGGAGGATGTCGAGCCAGGCCCACTGTCCACCCGGCAGCAAGAGGGGACGAAGCGGCAGAGTTAGCCAAGCAAGGAGATAGAACGAGTAGCTGATCTTTCCGAGAAGACCTAACCCCTGAAGTAGCGCAGGCGTCGCGCGCTCACGAAGGAGATATAGAAGAGCGAAGCATACCGCTCCTGCAGCCCATGTGGTGCAGAGGCTCGTAAAGGTGAAGCCTTCGCCGTACCGATCGATGCGATGCAGCGCGGAACGCGAGTAGAAGCCAATATGCAGGGCAACAGCAAGGAAAACGG
>CAJCIP010000123.1 GCA_903970445.1 Verrucomicrobia bacterium Tous-C9LFEB
GTGATCGTCGCAAAGGACGCGCCGGTGCAGGAGATTTCTCGCGCCGAATTCCTTCAGCACATCCATCATCTGCAGGAGATCGTTCGCGCCTGCAGGCTCTCCGCAAGCGCGTGCGGCTCTGACATCGCGACCGATGACAAGGTAGTCGCGGAAAGCCGGAGCGCCGCTTTCTTTGAGCACTGGAACTGGCTGCGCGACACGCTGCAAAGTGCAGCCAAGGCCAAGCAGGATGAGCGCATAGATGCCATGGACGCCGCACAGGCACGTCTGAGTGAACTGCAAGCGGAAGCAGGATCGACGCCGGCTCCGGGTCAGCTTGATGCGGAGAAGGCGCAGAAGAAAGCGGCGGAAGTTCTCGCGCGGCCGGAGTTTCGGTTTGCAGCCGCTGCTCAACCCACGTGGCTCGACCGTAAGTGGGCACAGTTCTGGATGTGGTTTGCGAGTCTGTTCGAAGGTGCGCGGCGCTTTGGCGCGGCGGTGCCGTGGCTCGGCAAGTTCCTCGAGTGGGCGTTCTTCGTCCTAGCCGGCGTCGGACTCTTGCTTTTCATCAGGCGCAGTTTCGCACGCCAGCAGCTACAAATCGCCTTGAGCTCCGGTGCGACGCAGTTTTCTGCGTGGGACCGCGAAGCCAACGACTGGGCCAGCGAAGCGGAGCTGCGCGCGGCCAATCGTGAGTGGCGCGACGCCGTGCACTGCCTCTACTGGGCCGCCATCGTGCGGCTGGAAGCTCGACGCGCGTGGCGGCACAACCCCGCCCGCACGCCGCGCGAATACGTTCGCCTGCTGCAGCCGGGCTCATCGCAGCAAAGCGCGCTGCGCGGGCTCACCGGCATCTTCGAGCGAGTCTGGTACGGCCTGCGCGACGCTGAGCCGACCGACTACGAGCGCGCAAAAACACTCTTCTCCGAGTTGAGCCAGGGTAAAGCTGTTTCAAGCGCCGGAGCAGCCAGCTAACCATGAGCACCACGAACGCAAAGATGAGCGACCGCAAGCTCCTGCTGATCCTGGTTGCTGCGATGGTCATCGTTCTGCTCGGCGTCAGCGTGATTTCGCGCACAAAAGAAGACACCGACATACGCCCATCGGTCGACAACAGCGGAGCCGCCGGAGCAAAAGCCGTTTTCGTGGCGCTGGGAGAGCTCGGCGTGAATGTAAGCCGCTGGGATGAGCCGCTTGCGAAGCTGAACAGCTTTCCGCCGGAGCGAACCACCCTTCTGCTGCTGGAACCGAGCTTCAGCATGGAGGAACGCAAAGAGAATGCTGCTGCCTTGCAGCAATTTATGGAACGCGGCGGGCGTGTGCTGATGACCGGCCCGGCCTGGGCATCGCTGCTTCCTGACGGCGAGGTGCAGGCTCCCGGCACCTTCGCGCCAACGCTCTGCTATTCCACACCGGAAGGGCCGGGTGAGTTGGCGCAGGTGGGCGAAGTGGAAATGCGCTTCAACGGCGGATGGAAGGCGCAGGGGCCGCAGTTCCGCGTCGAGCAACGCTGCATGAATCAGGCAGTCGTCGTGCGCTTTCCAGTCGGCAAAGGCGAGGCCATCTGGTGGAGCTCTTCCACACCCATTACGAACGCAGGGCTGAAGACGGAAAACAATCTCAAGCTCGTGCTGGCAAGCATTGGCAATGGCCGCCAGGTGTTGTTCGACGAAGAAGTGCAGGCGCCGCATGCCAGGAGTGAGCACCTGTTGCGCGGGCTTCCACTTTGGTGGCTGCTCGGCCAGTTCGCCGTGGCGTTCATTCTTCTTGTGTTGAGCTTTAGCCGTCGCAAAGGTCCGCTGCGCACGCCGGTGGAGTTGCCGCGCAGCTCGCCCGTTGAGTTTGCGACCAGCATGGGCGACCTGTACGAAAAAGCGGGAGCCACGGGCGCTGCTACCGAAGCCGCCAAGCGCCGCCTGCTTCGTATGTTGCAGAAGGACGCGGGCATCGACCGAACTGCGGTGGAAAACGGTCCCGAAGCGATTGCGGATAGCCTGCAGATTCGTCTCGGCGGAGTTTGGAGCAACCTGGCGGACGATCTTCGGAAAGCGGAAGAGACGAAGAATGAACCACTCAACGCAAGGAGCGCGCTGGTGCTGGTGAAAGCGATGCGCGAAGATGAGATGCGTGTGCGGAAGGCGCTGCGGCCCGTGAGCACCGGCGTAAGCGTCGTGGATGGTAAACCGAGCGAAGTCTCCGTCCTGCAGGCGGACGGAAAGAAGGAGTGAGATGGCGGAGCCGTTGGATGTGCAGCAGATAGATAGATCGGAGCGCGCGGTACAGACTGCTGCGGAGATTTTCGCGCGTGGGCAGGAGCAGATCGGGCGCGTGATCGCGGGGCAGCAGGAAGCCGTCGCTCAGGCACTGCTGACGATGCTTTGCGGCGGCCATGCACTGATCGAAGGCGTGCCCGGAGTCGCTAAGACGCTCGCGGTGAAGACGCTGGCGCGCTTTCTCGGCCTCGACTTTCGCCGTGTCCAGGCGACGCCGGACATGATGCCCGCGGACATCCTCGGCACCAATGTCTTCTCGCAGAAGACTGGCGAGTTCAGCTTCCACAAGGGGCCCGTGTTCACGCAGTTTCTGCTCGCCGACGAAATCAATCGCATGCCTCCGCGCACGCAGGCAGCGCTGCTGGAATCGATGGAAGAGCGCCAGGTCACAGCCGATGGCGAGCGCATGGTGCTCGACGACTACTTCACTGTTTTCGCCACGCAGAACCCCGTCGAGTTCGAAGGCACCTATCCGCTGCCCGAAGCGCAGCTTGATCGCTTCCTGCTGAAGATCAAGGTCGATTACCCGGCGCTCGAAGATGAGCGCACTGTTCTGGAGCGCCACCACGCTTCGCACACTTCGCACGGCTTATCGGACATGGAAATTGAGACAGTCCCGTTCGAGATGCTGCAGGCTGCACGGCAGGAGATTCGCGCGGTGCGTGTCGAGCCCGCCATGTTCGACTACCTGCTCGCCCTCGTACGCCGCACGCGCGAGTGGCCCAGCGTCGCGCTCGGCGCCAGCCCCCGCGCCGCTGCCAGCCTGCTGCTTGTGGCTAAAGGCTACGCCGCACGCGAGGGCCGCGATTTTGTCATCCCGGATGATGTGAAAGAAGCTGCACTGCCTGCACTGCGGCATCGTCTTGTGCTGAGGCCTGAAGCAGAGCTGGAAGGATTTGATACGGACCGCGTGGTGCGGGATGTGCTCGCGGCTACACCACTGCCGAAGTGAGCGTCAGTGAGCAGTGAATAGTGAGCAGTGAATAGTGAACAAAGCTATCCGCTGTTCGGGTCTCTCGCCCTCACTGTTCACTACTCACCATTCACTATTCACTGTTCACTATTCACTTCCGAATGCAAACCCTCATCCCACAACCCGCGAGCGCAACAGCGAAGCCCATTGGTCGCATTGGTCGATGGTGGCGCTTCGGGTTTACGCCGCGAGCGCTGCTGCTGTTCGTGGCGGGCTTCCTGCTTGCCATACCCGCATTCTGGCATTCACGAGCCATCTGGCTGATGGTGGCATGGGATGCGGTGCTGCTTCTGCTGTGGTTGGTTGATGCGTTCGCTTTGCCCGCGCCGGAAGCGTTCACGATCACGCGTTCGTTCCTCGATTCGCCGCAGCAGGGGCAGCCCACGCGCGTCGAGCTTTCCGTCACCATGCAGGCGAACCGTGTGATCGACCTGTTCCTGACGGATGATCTTCACCCAGCGCTCGTAGCGAAGCCACAGGCACAACGCCTACAGGTATATCCGCGAGATGCTGTAGCCACAATCGCAACTATCTCGCCGGTGGAACGTGGCGACTTTGAGCTTGGCCGTGTGTATCTCCGCTATCGAGGAGCGCTGAAGCTGGCTGAGCGCTGGTGCGCCGTGCTCCCCGCAATCGAAAATGCACCACAGCACGTCCGTGTATTCCCCGCACTCGAGGAGAATCGTGCCGACGCCGAGTTCTACCTGATGCGCGCGCGTCAAATCGAAATGCAGAAGCGTCGTCTGCGTCTGCGGGGAACGGGCCGCGACTTCGACAGCCTGCGCGACTACCAGCTTGGCGATGAGTTGCGCAACGTTTCCTGGACGGCCACGGCGCGCCGCAACAAGCTTGTCGCGCGGCAGTTCACTGTCGAGCGCTCGCAGCAGGTGTGGATTGTGATCGATGCTGGCCGCCTCTCGCGGACGGGCTTCGAGCTAAAGCGCGGCGGCGACCAGTTCGTTGCCGAAACAGAAGCGGAGCGCGAAGGCTCGCATCTGCTGACCGTCACCCAACTCGATCAGGCAACGTCCGCTGCAGCCATGCTGGCGCAGGTAGTCAACGGTTCCGGAGACAAGTTCGGTCTGTTGACCTATGGCCGCACCGTGCAGCAGCTTCTTGCGCCAGGCGCAGGCCCGGCGCATCTTCGTGTACTCATCGATCTCCTCAGCCAGGCGCGCAGCGAGCGCGCCGAAGCGGATCACTTGGCCGCCGTCGCACGGCTGAAAAACCTGCAGCGCCGTCGCGGCCTTATCGTCTGGGTCACTGAACTGGTCGATAGCGTGGGCCGCCCGGAAATCGTCACCGCCGCCGCAGAACTGGTCCGGCGCCATCTCGTCGTTCTCGTTCTGCTGAAGCATCCGGAGCTCGAAGAAGTGGCCGCCAGCACACCAAAGACGCGCGACGAAATGTTCCATGCCGCCGCCGCACAGGAGATGCTCGAACGCCGCCGCGAAGCCATCGCGCAACTCGAGCGGCAGGGCGTGCTGATCGTCGAAACCACCGCAGAACAAATCGGCGTGAACACGATTAACAAATACCTGGAAGTGAAGGCGCAGGGAAGGCTGTAGAGACAGAGCGAAGAGGGAAGAGCGAAGAGTGAAGAGCGAAGAGGGAAGAGTGAAGAGTGAAGAGCGAAAATGAGCTATCGGTCTTTCTGTTGCGACTGAGTAAAGAAGGAAATCTTCCCTCTTCACTCTATTGTCTTCACTCTAGAAAAGCGAAAATGAGCTATCGGTCTCTCTGTTGCGAATGAGTAAAGAAGGAAATCTTCGCTCTTCACTCTATTGTCTTCACTCTAGCTTTTCTTCCCTCTTCACCCTATTGTCTTCGCTCTAGCTTTTCTTCCCCCTTCTCCGAACCACCAACACAGCCCGGTAAACAGCACCGCACACACCGCAAACTTGAGCGCGATTGGCACGTGTGTCGGTGAGAGAAACGCCTCGAATGTTCCCGCCACAATCAGCAGCGGAATGGTCGCCGAAACGAGCTGCACCGCCTCGCTGCCTGCGAGCGCAATCGACTCGCGCCGCCGCAGCATGCCGGGGAACAAGATGCCCGCGCCGAGCCGCAGCCCCGCCGCGCCGGCCAGCATGATCGACGGCAGCTCCAGCGCTCCATGCGCAGCCACGAAGCTCCATAGGCTGAGCGCCATGCCATGCTGCGCGCACACGGTGGACACCACGCCGATCTCGAGCCCATTGGTCAGCAGCAGAAACACCGTTCCAAGCCCCGCCAGGATGCCTCCGGCAAACGTCATGAAGCAGACGGAGATATTGTTTGTCATGATGGCCGACGAGCTTTGCGGCTTCGCGGTCAGTACGCTTTCCGTCCACATCTGGTGATGCTCGATCTTGTCCATCATGGCCGGACCAAGGAACTCCGCGCCAAGCGCCGGACGAACATGCACCATCACACTCGCGAATATTCCCGCAACCACAAACAGCGTCGTCGCCAGCACCACATACCCAGACATCCTGCGCAGCAGGCGCGGATATCCATGCGCGAAGAAGCGCCACAGGCTCAATGGAGAAATGCGTTGACCGGAGTAAATGTAATTGTGCGCGCGGCCTACGATCGCATTCAGATACTGTTCCAGCGGGCGTGAGGCTCTGTCCGCGCGCGCGGCGCTCAAATCCGCTGCCGTCTGCCGATACAGCAGCCCAAAATCGCGCAGGTCTCCTTGCGGCAGCGACTTTACGCCGTGGCTTTCCACCTGGCGCAGCAGCGTATCCAGCCTGTTCCAGTTATCCTTGCGAAGATCAATCCAAAGGTTCGAAATCATGGCATCGTTTGAGCGGCGCAACTATTCCGATCAGCTTAACATCGACACACCCGAGCAGGTCGAGCTTCACTTCCATGTGGCTGGAATCGGCAGCCGCTTCGTCGCGCTTCTGCTCGACCACCTCATTCAGTTCGCCTTTTATCTGCTGCTGGTTTTGATCTTTGTCTTGGTGTTTTCCGGCTCGAAGTCGACGGCCGCAAGCGGTGAACTTGATACGGCAGGCAAGTGGTTCATCGCCGCCTTCATCTTCGTTAACTTCTGCATCATCTGGGGCTACTTCGCGCTGTTTGAAGCCTTCTGGAAAGGGCAGACTCCGGGCAAACGCGTCATGCGGCTGCGCGTCATCAAGGACTCCGGCCGGCAGATTACCCTCTTTGAAGCCCTGGCACGCAATCTCTTGCGGGCGATCGACTACCTGCCTTCCCTATACCTCACCGGCGTTATCACGATGCTTTGCAACAAGCGCAACAAGCGTCTCGGAGACTTCGCCGCCGGCACCATGGTGATCCACGAAGCTCCTGACGCCCAACCGATGTTCGTGCAGGCACCGACGTTCCTCGTGCCAAGCACTGTCCAATTTGATCGTGCAGTTACGGCTGTACCGTCGCAGTTCCCGGCGGACGCGATTGCGAAGCTTCAGCCGAAAGACCTGCTGATCATCGACACCTTCTTCGGACGCGCACTTGATCTCAGCCTTGATACCCGCGCGGCCATGGCGCTGCGCATCGCCAATGAAATGTGCGCGAAGATGCAGGTGTCCCTACCCGAAGGAAATCCTGAGCGCGCGCTGGAAGCTATGGCCGTAGGGATGCGCGGCGGCGGCCGCAGCTTCTGAGCTCTTTGATTTAGGCGAGAACCGGCTCCGTCGCAAGAACACCCTGCGGCACCAGCCAGGTTTCTCCTTCGACTAAAGGCCGAACCTGATCCGCAAGGCCTGCACGCTCGGCTGCGGCCAGCAGGCGCGGCAACGGCTCGGTCATCGGCTCACGGCCCAGCCGAAATGTGTTGTAGTGCATGGGTACCATCACCCGTGCGCCCAGATCGACGAACGCGCGCAACGCCTCTTCGGGGCTGGTATGCACCGCACGGTAGCTGTCAGGGAAATACGCGCCAACCGGTAGCAGCGCAATGTCCGGCCGCAGCCGCTCCCCGATCTCCGTGAAGCCTCCGAAATACGCCGTGTCGCCCGAGTGATAGATAGTCGGCGCGCCAGACGCCTGCAAAGCATAGCCGCCGAAGCCGCGATGCGTGTCGTTGAACATGCGTGCGCCCCAGTGCCGCGCAGGCGTAGCAGTCACCGTGAGCCAATTCTTTTCTCCTGACCTCAGCTCCGTAGACTCCCACCAGCGCAGCGACCGAACTTCGCGAAACCCAAGATCCGACACCAGGTCTTCCACTCCGTTCGGAACAATAGCGATCGGCGCAGAGAGCTTCTGGCGACGCATCTCGCGAACGATCAGGCGCAGCGAGGGTCTGTTCAGGTGGTCCATGTGCGCGTGTGTCAACAGCACGGCATCGATGCGCGGCAAATCGCGGATGAGCAACCCAGGACGGCGCTGCCGCCGCAGCAAAATCAGGCGTTTGGCGAAAACCGGATCGATGAGCACATGGAAGCCGCCGGTCTGCAGCAGAAACGACGAGTGTCCGATGAACGTGACAGCACTCTCGCCCTCGCCTGGTGTCACAGGAAGCTGAGCTGCGCCCTGCAGCGGATTTGCATGGCTTTCGCGCACCAGTCGCCACAGCTGCTTCAACTTTGTCATCCAGAACGGTACGTTGCGCGGCATAGTCGATCCATTCAGATGCGTCAGACCCGCCTCCGGCTCACGATGCAGCATTGCCTAAAAACGCCTGGAGCCGCCTTCGCATCCTAGAAAGCAGGGCCGCAAGACCGCCAAATACAAACAGCTGGAGAAACGCAGAACATGAGCGCAACGCCAGACAATGTTTCGCCGGCGACCACCGGCAAACCGGATCATCGCATCGCCCACATCAACCCCTTTGGACAGCGCATCTGGGATGAGGTTTCCCATTCGGGGCTGCACAGCCTCTGGGATTTTCAGGGCACACCGCCCAAGATCATCCTGCAGCGCACGTTCAAAGCATTCGTCGACGACAATCTCGTTTCGCGCGCGGCAGAGCTTGGCTACTACTTCCTGTTTGCGCTCTTTCCGATGCTGCTCGGCGCGTCGAGCATCCTCGGTCTCGCCGCAGCGCGAGCATCTTCTGTCTACGTCGGTCTGCTGAACTACCTCGCGATCGTCATTCCGCAGTCCGCGTTTCAGATGGTGGTCGATACCTTCAACCAAACGGCTCGAGCAGCAAGCGGAGGCAAGATCGTCTTCGGTATCGCGGCGGCACTCTGGTCGGCGAGCGTCGGCTTCGGGGCTATTCAGGACACAGCCAACATCGTGTACAAGGTGAGGGAGACGCGGCCCTACTGGCAGGCAAAGCTGGAGGCGATCGGAGTCACCGTTCTGCTCACCCTCATCATCTCGCTTGCGCTCGCCACCCTCTTTGGCGCCGACTACGTCGTCCGTCGCGTCGAACTCTTTCAATACAGCCACTACTTCGTGCGCACAGAAATCATCCTGCTTCGCATCGCTTCGTGGAGTCTCGTCACCGCTTTGTTGATGTTGCTCTTCTCGGTGATCTATTACTTCGCGCCGGACGTGAAGAACAAACACTGGCACTGGCTCACGCCCGGCGCCGCCGTGGGCATCTTCTGCTGGCTGGCTGCTTCCATCGGCCTGCGCGTCTACCTGCACTTCTTCAACAGCTATTCGGCGACCTACGGCTCGCTCGGCGGCGTCATCATCTTGCTGACATGGTTTTACGTCACCGGTCTCATGCTGCTGCTCGGCGCGGAAATCAACTCAGAGATTGCCGCCGCTGTTCTGGAAAAGAAACTGAAAGACGAAGGCACCATTCCTCAACACGCCACCACCGATCCCGATCATCCTATCGAGTGCGGACCGGCGGTCGCCTGAGTTCGGGTGGCAGACCGAACAGATGCGTATACCGGACGAGGAGTAGCAACAAGCTTTAGCTCGCTGGAGCAGGTGAGGAGTAGCGGCGAGCTTTAGCTCGGTGCGATCCGGCTTTCGAACAAGATGGAGCTTCAGCCTCGGTCCGTGGCAGCAACCGTTTCGAGGGCAAAGGCTTTTCTCTTGCCTACCAGCATCTGCTGACTCTTCCCACAGCTACTTCGTCATTGGCTGAAGAATGTCGTCCATGCGCGTGGGCACATTGCTTACGCGCTCGTATTGCGGATACTTCTCGCCACCGTGGTAATCGAGCCGAATGACCTTGTAGTAGCCCGTGTTCTCCACAATGAACTCGATCGCTGGACCGCTTCCCGCCGCTCCTTTGATCGCAGCGTGCATCAATGGCAACTGGAACCCGCGTCCATTGATCGCGACGATGTGCATGCCCGGCCCGAAGCCCGCCTTATCCGCAATGCTGCCGACGATGGTATCGCCCACGCGGCCATCGGATCCCACGAACAGCCCGAGCGAAAAGCGCGCATCGATGTTGTTGCCCTGCGACTCACCCAACTGCGACCAGTAGTTGGGCTTGTCGCTGTAGGTCAGCTTGTAGCCGCTCAACGCGTCAATGCCAGGCGCTTCCGGCGCATGCAGCTCGTTGCTGTCGAGTCGCTTGCGCAGGAAGCCGGACCAGTCGTAAGGCACCACCGCGTTCAACCCCGCGACGATGTCTTCGAATGTGTACGGCACGACCTTGGGCGCGGTGTTGCCGCCGTAGCCTTCAAACGCTCCGGCAAAGTCGTTCAGCGTCTTCTTGCCGCCGCTCTTTTCGCGAATCACGAGATCGGCTTCAAGCCACAGCAACTCGCCTTCGTCGTAGTAGTCAGTATTGCGGCGGTAATTGTCATAGGCTCCACCCGCAAAGTACAGCACCTGCGCAAATGTCGCGGTGTCTTGTAGATCGCGCCATGTCCGCCCCGGTCGCGCGTCATTCAAGTACGCGGCCACCGTCGCCAGCCTGTCGCGATAGACCGAGGGCGCCCAGATGCCGCAACGCGCGGTCAGCACGTCGCCGAGATACTCCGTCAGCCCTTCGTATACCCACAGCAAATCGCCTTTCATCGGCTCCTGGTAGTTCGGCGTTGCCAGCCCCGCAGGGCGACGATACTTGCCGTTCCAGGAGTGCGTGAACTCATGCGGCAGCAGCAGGCCGTCAAAGATGAACTGGTTGTCGTCGATGAACGTCTTCTCGGCGACGCGATCGTCGGACGACTGATGATGCTCGAGGCCAAAGTGCGCCACCTGGTCGCTGAGCGTCACTAGAAAGTGATACGAGCCATAATGCCGCGACTTGTACAGCGCCCCGGTCTCGCGAACCAGCTTGGTGAACTGCGCAATGTGCTCCGGCGAGAGCTCAACATCTTCCGGACCGTCGCCTGCGAGATCGAGAAAGTGCTGCGGACGAATGTCCGTAGCTAATGCGATTTCACGAAACCAGCGACCTGCGAGAACAGGCGAATCAATAAGCTGTTCCAAAGAAACAGTCTTGAAGTTGGCTGTGCTGAGGGAAACATCGCTACCGGATTTCGTGGCAGCGCTCACTCCTCGTTCAAGCGCAGTACCAAACTTCCAGTTGCCCGGATACGCCAGCGACGGACTCACCATCACATCCGCCGCATTCATCCCTTGCGGATACACGACAACAGAGTTCCAGCTCAACAGCGCAAGATTCGCACTCGTGCTGGCGCCGGCGGAAAATCCGGTCGCCGCAGCTGTCGCGAGGAAGTCCGTCTTGATGTTGAGCTGCGTGGTGCCTGCCGGAACTGTGATGTGGTACGCGAACATGTCCACCGAATCGCGTTCCCACTTCACGGGCTGCCCGCCAGGAGTGGTGATGACGAAGCCCGCCTGATTGTCGATCGGCCCGCTCGGCGCGTGCTCGCCCGGAATCCACTTTGGGTACACCAGCGTCATCGCGCCGGGCTGCACCGGCAGAGTCTCCGTTGCGTGCAGCATCCTGCGCGGAGCATCCGTCAGATCGACGGCGAGAGTAATTGGTGCCTGTGCTTTCGCAAAAGCGGCGGACGCGGCAAAAAGAACAATAGCTACGGAACGAAGCGGGTACATACGGCTCCTGAAATTTGTCTGAGCCGTAGTGTACCCGCAGGGAGCATTCCTTCATTGCTCGTCCCACCCTCTTGCGGGATACTTGAACCACTGTGACGAAAACAGCAAGGCCTTCGAAGTTAGTAGATACTCGCATCATCCTCTGCGGGGACAACCTCGAACAGCTACCGAAGATTCCGAACGAGAGTGTGGATTTGATCTACATTGATCCTCCATTTAACTCAAATCGAAATTACGAAGTCTTCTGGGGCGAGGCCCGTGAGAAACGGTCGTTTGAAGATCGTCACGCTTCAACACAGGCGTATCTCGACTTCATGCGCCCTCGATGTGTGGAACTTCATCGGGTCCTCAGGCCTGAAGGAAGCTTCTTCTTTCATTGCGACTGGCATGCAAGTCACTATGTCAAAGTCATGCTCGACCAAATCTTCGGAGAGAGTCACTTTCGCAACGAAATCGTCTGGTGCTACACGGGACCTGGCTCACCGGGGATCAAGCAGTTTCTGCGAAAGCACGATGTCATCTTCTGGTACTCAAAGTCCAGCACGAAGTGGACCTTTAATGCGGATGCTGTTCGCATTCCGCACCACGAAAAAACCAAAGCCAATTACAAGCCGGGCCTGGAAGGCTCAGGCTTCATGGAAGCCGACCACGTCATTCACGAGAGTGGAAAGGTGCCCGAAGATTGGTGGAACATCGCAATTGCTCCTAGAAGTAAGCAGGAGTATCTCGGATATCCCACACAGAAGCCTCTCAAATTACTCGATCGGATAGTTCGTGCCGCTTCAAACGAAAACGACATAGTGCTTGATGCCTTCTGCGGCTGCGGAACGGCTCTGAGAGCTGCTCAAGACACCAACCGGCAGTGGATCGGGATTGATATTTCGCCCACTGCTTGCCGCGTAATGGCAAAACGACTTAGAGACGAATGTGGTCTTCCGGAAAACGAGAAGCTATGGCTTTCTGGGCGCGGATTTATCGTTCGCGACCTGCCTTGGACCGAAGAGAAGCTGCGCAAAATTCCTCCGTTCGAATTCGAGAA
Organism: Verrucomicrobia bacterium Tous-C9LFEB; assembly: GCA_903970445.1. Classification (GTDB taxonomy): domain Bacteria; phylum Acidobacteriota; class Terriglobia; order Terriglobales; family Acidobacteriaceae; genus Granulicella. The sequence continues at coordinate 12,161 of CAJCIP010000123.1, forward strand.
CTGGGCTGTCATCGCACTTGGGGGAATTCCGAATAAAGCCCAAGTGGGGGATATGGGCATCGACGGGCGTATCTACCCTATTTCCTCCATGCCGCAGTCCAGCGGCAAAGCAGCTGGAGAACTCGACTTCATGGACGTGTGGTACCCCGTGCAGGTCAAGCAGATGGATAAAGTCGGTCGTCCCGACATCGATAAGTTCGAAGCGGCTATGATGCGGGAGCGCAGGACGAAAGGCTTCTTCATCGCTTTCGATTTCACATCGGAAGCCCTGCGAGAAATCGATCAATTCTTTCGCAGGGAACACAGAATCATCATCCCATTGACAGTTCGCGAGATTCTCGAAGACAGCCTGGCCAAGAAGCTTGTTTGAACAAGGAATACTGAGCAAGATAGCTTACTCAGTTTCACCCGGCGTGAGCTTCGGATTGATCTTCACCGGATCCTTCGGATACGGCCGTGGCTTTGCCAGCGCGTCTTCCAGCTGCTTATCGTAGCCGTAGATGTCCTTGAAGAAGTGGACCGTGCCGTCTTCATCTGCATTCGCGGTCATGTAGGTGATCACGACCGGTAGCGGCTTCGGCAGGTTCACCTGCTTGTTGTTCTCCGGCTCGCTTCCGTCGGTTGGGCCGAACATCGCTTGGTGAATCTTGTCTGCGTCCCAATCGCCCTGGCCGTTGAGCACCCAGTTCGCCATCTTCTCCGCATCGTTCAAGCGCACGCAACCATGCGAGCGATCACGGCGAGTGAGATTGAAAAGGTTGATCTCCGGCGTGGAGTGCATGTAGATGTCGTACTCATTCGGGAACATAAACTTCACCAGGCCCAGGGAGTTCTTCGGGCCGGGCTTCTGGCGAACCAGGTAGCGGCTGTGCTCCAGGTCTTCGGCATTCCATCCGCTCACGGCTTCGCCCTTGTTATTAACGACCTCATAGTTATTGCGCTCCAGGTACGCTGCGCCACCCGAGCTCACATGCCGCATCAGCTCTTTCTTCACGATCGACGTGGGCAAGTTCCAGTAAGGACGGAAGATCATGTAGCGCATGTGCCGCACGAACATTGGCGTGTCGTGCCCGTTGGCTTCGCCGTCCACGACCTTCATCTTGAACGCAAGGTTATGGTCGTCATCGTAGGTGCGCACGATGAACTCCGGCAGGTTGACGAGGAAGCGCGGCTGCTGGTACTCGTCCGGAAGCCAGCGCCAGCGCTCCAGCGTGTCGCTCAGTCGCTGGACACGCGTGGCCATCGGCTCATTCAAAGCGTCGATCGTTGCCTGGCTCAGCTTTCCATCCGCAGTCAGGCCGTTGCGTGCCTGAAAGCGCCGCACAGCCTCCGCCATGCTCTGGTCGTAACCCTGCGGCGTCGCGCCTCCTGCCGCATCGCCTTCTATCTGCAGCCGCGCATAAAGCCCTGCGACGTCTTCATACCTGCCACCGACGCTCACGGGCTTCGCCGCAGGTGGAAGTTGCGCCGCCGGTTGCTGCGCTTGCTGCTTCGCCAGTTCCAGATACTTCGGCAGCGCATCTTCCGTCGCCTTGTACATCGGGTTCTGCGGCTCCAGCTTTGCCACTTCGCTGGGCAAGTCGTCCGCGTCCACGATCTGGTGATCGAGAATCGACGGCAGATCAAACGCCGCGCGCTTGCCAGGAACGTCAATGTCGAAGTTCAGCGCCTGCGGATTAATGCGCCCGACATGCAGATCAGACAGATAGCGCATGGCAGAGATCGTCATCGCGGCGTCGAACTGCGCCACTTTTGTCTGCGCGTCGTCGCTGGTGCTTGTTCCGAATCCCTTCAGGTCCTGCACAAGCTGCGGCCAGCGCGAGGCATCGTAATCTTCAGGCCGTAAGCCCTTCTTCGCCGCGTCATCGAAAAGCTGAATGAGCGCCGTCGCCTGGCTGGTCGGTTTGCCGTCGCGCGTCCACGCCAGCTCGTAGTTGCGGTCCTCGTAGAACTGCTGGACCTGCGCCTGATAATCCTCGAAATTAGCGTTCTTCAGCACGTCGATGCGCGGTGTTTGCACCACCTGCGCCACATTGTCCGCGTAGTCCGTTGTGTTCGACTTCGTGTGCGACTTGCGGTGGTGGAATTTGGCAACCAACGCCTTCACACCGCCCCGGCAGCCTTCGGTGGAAAGGAAAACGCCGGAAAGCAGAATGACGGCAAACACAACAGGGAGCGCGGTCGTGCGGGAAGTTCTCAAAATCTGGGCCTCGGCTTATCTGGCGAATGTTGGCTATGAGATGCAGAAAAACGAATCCGGCAGCAGACCCAGCCGCGTGTTCCATCCCGACACTACAGGCGATGCGCTGTTTCTTCAGCCGAACACACCGGCGATGCTTCCCCAGCAGAGCGCCGCTTGAGCGATCACAACCGCCGCCGACAAACCTAGAAACAGCTTGCGCTGGCGACTTTCCAATACGTCCGCGAATACGCCGCCGATGAACGTCAGCAGAAACGGCAGCGCCCAAAACCATGGTGCCGTGAACACCTGCGTCGTGTACACAGCAGCGAGTGCGGCGAACATCACCAGCGGAGCCGTGTTGCCGAAATACCGGCTACGCCGCGTTGTTGCGTAAACAACAAGCGACACCGCGCTCGCCACAGTGATGCCCACATGGGCAGGATCGCGAAAGAAGTTCGTGATCGCGTACAGCGAGAACCAGAACCGTGCGCTCCCACCAGTGAAGACATAGGTGAATGGCTGCAGGTGCAGGCCGAAGCACGCAAACAGAATCACGAACGCACCCGCGGCAGAAAGGATGAGAATCTGCGAGACGTACATGCGGCGGCGCTCCGCCAGATAGAACAAGAACACGACACCCGCAAAGAATCCAACGAGCGCAGCCAGCAGGTGCGCCGCAGCCGTCAGTCCAAGCGCAACGGTCAGCAGAATAATGCGCGGCCGCCACTTCCGCCTCGGCCCTTGCAGAGCATGGGCGACGCCCATGGCGGTGTACACCAGCCCATACAGCCCCCACATCGCGAGAATCTCGTTGTTCGGCGTGGTCGCATAGCGGATAACTGGCGGGCTGAAGACATACAGGGCTAACGCCAGCGCTCCACCTTCATTGCCAAACAGCCGGCGAGTCACCCACCACAGCCCGCCTCCCAACCAGATTGCGAACAGCGCAAACGGAACGCGCAGCAGGTACTTCACCCAGGAGAGCTGGTGCCGTGCTTCCCAGGTAGTGCCGTTGAGCTCGCCATTCGCGTAAAGCCGGTCCTCCGTCTTGCGAAAGTGATCTGTCGCCAACAGTGTCAGGCGTTGCAGCGTGAGCGGCAGGCCGGCGATGCGGTATCCCAGCGTGCCATCGCCATTCAGATTGCCGCAGGTGGTGAAGTAGCCTGCAATCGCCGAAGGACGCTCCCACATCTCGCGCCCGCAGCGGGCGAAACGGTAGTCGTTCGGCTCCATCGGGCGTCGCGCAATCGACCACAGGCACTCAGCGAAGAGCACCAGCAGAAGCAGCGCGGCGACGCGTTGCCCGCGCCCTACATAGAAGCCTTTGAATCGCATCGTTTCCGCTATTGAGTGTAACGAACCACCCCGATGCCTGATGCGCAACGCTGCTAACCTTGAAGGGATGGATTCTCTTTCGTTCACACCCGGCAAGGCATACCTCGGCTCGCTTTCACCCACTCCGCCGTGGGCTGTCGTTTTCGAAGACGAAGGCGTCGCCGCCTACCTGTACGCCTGGGATCATTCACAGCAGGACGAAGAAGCCCGCGTGCTCGACGCGATGCTCATCTACAACGTCTCAGCCGCGGAAGCACGTGAGCGCCTCGCCAGCATCCAGTGGTCGAGCGATGGCTTGCGCGCCGTTCTGTACCTCGACGGCACCGCGCAGGCACTGGTGGACTTCAGCGCACGTCGAAGCTACTCCCGGATGGACTTTCCCAACTTCGTCGATGGCCCATCCGACCGCTGGCTGCAAAGCTCCCACGCCTGGAACCAGGCCGCGCTCGACGAGTTCGAACGTGAGTTATACAGCGTGGCGAACTAGTCGAAATTGCGCAGTGGCAAGCGGTGAGCGGAGCAGTAACTTCTAGCATGCCGTCATCTCTACCGACCTTACCTAAGCCATCATCCTGAGCGAAGCGGCCTCAGCCGGGTAGTCTAAGGCTCCCGATATTTGAAGGCAAGCGCGCGCAGCGCGGGCACGTCTTAGTCTTCCGTCGATTCCCCCGGCGTCTCCGGGTCTTCCTCTGCTTTCTCCAACTTACTTTTAGACGCCGAATCATCAATCTGCGCAGGCGCGAACGGATGAGGCGCCGTCGGTCCATCACCCATGTTCTCGCCCGCGGATTGCATCGTCCTGCCAGTCAGCGCACCCGTCACGGCGGAATCCATCATGAGCTCCGCAAAGCGCCGCGTCTTCTTGTCGAGCAACTCGATCGCGTTGCGCACGACCTTGTGATCGCCGGCTTTCAGCGAAGCCTTGACATTCAGCGCCGCCGCCTCAATCTCTTCGTGCTCCGCGCTCGTAAGCTGCTGCCACACCGGCGACGACTTGCCTTTGTTCACGGCCTCCAGAATCGTCTGCGCTTCGTTCTTCGCCTCGATCAACTGCCGCGCGGAAATATCTTCTTCCGCCATGTCGAACGACTCGAGAATCATCGATTCCACCTGCTCATCGGTGAGCCCGTAGGTCGGCTTGACTTCGACCTCAGCCTCCTGCCCGGAGCGCTGCTCGCGGGCGCTGACATGCAGAATGCCGTTGGCATCGATCAGAAACTTCACCTCGATACGCGGCAGTCCCGCCACCATCGGTGGAATGTTCTTCAGGTCAAATCGCGCCAGCGAGCGGCAGTCCTTCGCCAACTCGCGCTCTCCCTGCAGCACATGAATGGCAACGTTCGTCTGCCCATCCACGCCCGTGGTGAAGTGTTCCGTCGCACTCGCCGGAATGGTCGAGTTGCGCTGGATGATCTTCGCTACGACGCCACCCAGCGCTTCAATGCCTAACGACAGCGGGGTGACATCCAGCAATAGCAAATCCTCGGTCGCCGCACTCGCTTCGCCGGAAAGAATCTGCGCCTGCACTGCCGCCCCCAACGCAACAACTTCATCGGGGTTCAGCTCGGTGTGCAGCGTCTTCCCGCGCTCCGCTAAGTGGAACAACTCCGCAACCATGGACCGCACCGCTGGAATGCGCGTGGACCCGCCCACCATCACCACTTCATCAATCTGCTCGGGCGTAAGACCCGCATCTTTCAGTGCCTGCTTGCAAGGCGCCGCCGTACGGGCGACAACACCGGCAATCAGGTCTTCAAACTGCTCGCGCGTAATCTCGCGCAGGTACTGGCTTTTCTTTTTGTCATTCCCGGAGGGAATCTGCGTTTCTTCCGTTGCGGCGGGGATTTCCACCTGAAGCCGCGCAGACTTCTCCGACGAGAGCGCAATCTTGGCATCAATCACCGCCTTGCGCAGCGCCTGAATCACCTGCGGCTGTCCGCTTACGTCAACACCGAGGTCCCCCTTGATGTCATCCACCGCAACCGTCAGCAGCAGATTGTCAATGTCATCGCCGCCGAGATGCGTATCTCCGCCCGTCGCGATCACTTCGAAGATGCCTTCATGCAGCTTCAGGATGGATACATCGAAGGTGCCCCCGCCGAAGTCATACACGGCAATCACACCGTCCTTGTTCTTCTGCAGTCCATACGCGAGCGCCGCGGCCGTTGGCTCGTTCACCAGCCGCAACACTTCCAGCCCGGCGATGCGCCCTGCGTCCTTCGTCGCCTGCCGCTGCGCGTCGTTGAAGTACGCGGGAACAGTGATGACGGCCTTTGTCACCGGCGCGCCAAAGAAGCGTTCCGCATTCTTCTTCAGCTGCTGCAGGATGTACGCCGAGACCTCAGGCGGCGTCAGCGTCAACCCACCGACGTTCAGCTTCAGCACCTCGCCGGCCTGCAAGCCTTCAGCGAGCTGAAATGGAAACAGCTTCAGCTCCTGCTCCACGTCTGTGAGGTCGCGGCCCATCAAACGCTTCACCGAGTACACCGCATTGCCCGGCGCGGTAAGCAACACATTGCGCGCGGCGTTGCCAACCGAAAATCCTTCCGGCGTGTCCTGATCGAACGCCACAACCGAAGGCACGATCGGCGATCCATCCTCGCCCGGAATGACCGTCGGTACATCGCCCTGCATGAACGCCACGAGCGAGTTGGTGGTGCCTAAATCAATGCCGACGACGCGCTGTTGCTCAGCCACAAGTTCTCCAACGCACCGTTGGGTGCGACTCTTCTATTTTCCTATACGGCCCGGTGGCTACTGCTCGGTCTGTGGCTTCTTATCGTCTTTATCGGTCACACGCAAAGCCTCACCGACGTGCTTTGCCGATTTGCCCAGCGCATGCTTCACACTCCGATAGCTATTTCCCAGGGCGTTCCCCGTGTTCGCCTGCGCGGTCTCGAGGCCCGCAGCCGTAGTTCCATTCGCTGCGCCAAGCGCGCCACCCGTTGCCGCGCCCGCATTCGCCATGTGCTCCTGCGTGTGGCTGCTGATGGCAATGATGCCCTGCGCCGGATGCCTGCCCGTGTTGTACCAAACGATGTCGTCAGAAGGCAGCCCATCCAAACGCGCCAATGCAGTTGCGGGAAAGTTGCTGCTGCGCATCTTTCCCGCAAGCGGCCACGCGTTGGAAGCGACGAACGCCGAGCCATTCATCGGATGTTTCTCTTCTCCTAAATTGATCACTTCGCTGACCTTCAGTTGTTTCATCTGCGTGCAGCGGTCTGCTCCACATCCCGCGCTGCACGACGTTGCCGAGAGATACGACGCATGCTTGTCAGGAGAAATCCACACTGTCGCTCCGTGATGCTCCGCATGCAATGTGCTGCTTCTCGCGATCTGGCTGACATCGCAAACCGTGTCTTCGTGGGCAGCTGCGTACCAGTACTTGGCGGTCCAGTCCGCTGTTTCAGGGTCACTGCCCGCCGCATGGAGCAGGACAGAAACGTGCTCGGCGTCGAGCGGATGTCCGTGCCGTCCGCAATCGGTCCGCCACAGGTGGTAGTAGTGCACCTCGACCGCCGGCGCGCCGCTGCGGTCCTTCGTGGGAAACACTTGCCCGTATACCGTCCCGTTGTTTGCCATCGTCACGGGCCTGGGATTGTCGCGCTGAAACTCAGCTGGTATTTCGGAGCAGTCATGCGTCCCAATGAAAAACACGGGTTGAAACTGCTCGAGCAACTTCTGCTCCAGCGCATCGCTCAGGCCATCGCCATCTGAATCAGCGGCAGTCTGCGCAGTCGCGTGGAAGTAAAGGCAGGCAGCAAGGAGCAGCATCGTGCGGCGAAACGTGATCACAACGCATGAGATGCACTTCCACCGCGGCTCAGCCGAAATCGCCGCCATTGGCCTCCTGGCCCGCTTCGCAGCGTCCGCAAAAAATTACACGCCACAACGCAGGAATCCGTGTCAGCATGTTGAGCATGGCGACCACGGGTTCCACCATCATCCCGAGCTTCCGCTACCACGACGCACACGCGGCCATCGAATGGCTCGAACATATTCTGGGCTTCACCCGGAAAGCGGTTTACGAAGGCGCAGACAACACCGTGGCGCATGCGGAACTCGTTCTCGGCGCGGGCATGATCATGCTCGGCTCCGCGAGCAACCCCAGCCCGCACGCGGAACAGATTGCGCACCCGGAAGCTGCCGGCGGTCGCGTCACGTCACCCATGTACGTCATCGTGCCGGATTGCAACCCAGTCTATGCTCGCGTGCAGGCCGCGGGCGTGGAAATCCTCTCCGAGCTCCGCACCATGGATTACGGCGGCCAAAGCTTCACCGTCCGCGACCCCGAAGGATACATGTGGTCCGTTGGCGAATACGACCCCTGGGCTCCGCAGGCATCCGATCCAGCATGAACGCAAACCCTTACGCCGGCGATCTCGGCAGCCGCGATCCCATCGAGGTGATGGCGAAGACGCCTGCTCGCCTCACCGAGTTGCTGAACCAGTTCTCGCCGGAGCAGATCGAGGCAAAGCCAACGCCCGCCAAATGGAGCCTGCGCGAGGTCATGAGCCACCTCGCCGACTGCGAGATCGCGTGGGCATGGCGGCTGCGGCTCATCTACGAGCAGTACCATCCCATGCTCCAACCCTTCGATCAGGATGCGTGGGCGAAAGCCTACGGCAAGTACCGCTTCGAGCAGGCACGCATCATGTTCGACTCGCTGCGTGTGTGGAACCTGCAATTCCTCTCCGCAATCACGGAAGAAGACCGCAAGCGCCCGGCCCGGCATCCTGAAGTCGGCGAGATCACGCTATGGAATGTCGTCGAGACGATCGCGGGGCATGACCTGCATCACATCGCGGCGCTAGAGAAGTTGCCGAAGCGAGCCTGACTCTGCTTTTTGTTCTGAAAAGAAGATGGGGAGGAGCCTGTTGATGGCTCTTCCCCGATATGTACTAAGACTAGCAAATGGGGTCCATAAACTATGACAACTTTCTGGCAACTATATTTGCCGTGCAATGAACGAGTTAAGCGAAATCCACAGCGTCCACAGGCTTGACAGGATTTCGGGTGCTTTGCGATTTGTGGCTTTGAGGAGGTTCTTGCGCGGGGTTCTATCTGGAAGGTGTGCAATGAAATAA
>CAJCIP010000124.1 GCA_903970445.1 Verrucomicrobia bacterium Tous-C9LFEB
TTTTGCGCTAGTGTGCATGGCTGTGCTCATGGCTGTGGCCACCGGGACCGTGATGATGGTGCGAGTGGCCATCAATCACATCGGGCGCTGGCGGCGAGCAGCAGCCATCCACTGTCGGACAGTCCGTGACTTCAAGCTGGATCGTCGTGTGATGAATGCCAAAATGATCGCGCAGCTGATGATTGATGCGTTCCAGCAGCGCCTCGCCTTCGACAAGCTGCATTTCCTGTACTTGCACATGGCTCGCCAGCGCATGTGACTGCGACGTCAGGCTCCAAACGTGCAGGTCATGCACGTTCACCACGCCTTCAATGTTCTGTATTGCTGATCGCAATTCGGTCATATCGAGTGAGCGAGGAGTGCCTTCCAGCAGGATATGCAGAGTCTCGCGAACAATGCTCCACGAACTCCACAGGATCATCGCGGCGATGATCAACGAAAGCAGCGGATCGATCCACTGCTGATGCGTAAACAGGATGCCGAGTCCGCCGAGGATCACCGCCCCCGTCGATAGCGTGTCACCAAGCATGTGCAGGAAGACGCTGCGGATGTTCACGTCACCTGAGAACTTCCACAGCAAACCCGCGATCAGGCCGTTCATCACAACGCCGGCAGCGGCGACCGACATCATCAGCTTCGGTTGCACTTCTACCGGGGCCGTAAAGCGATGAATCGCGGCAATCGCTATCCAAGCTGCCAACACAATCAGCGTAAGAGCGTTGACGAACGCGGCAAGCACGCCTGCGCGCTGATAGCCAAAAGTTCTCTGGTCCGTTGCCGGCCGCCCCTGCAGCCACACCGCAACAAAACTCAGCGCGAGGGCGAGAAAATCCGAGACATTGTGACCCGCCTCTGACACAAGCGCCAGCGAGTGCGCGCGCAGACCGAAGTAGAGCGTAGCGCCGATGTACAGAAAGGTAAGGCCCAGCGAAAACTTCAGTATTCGCTGCATGGAGCCATTCGGAGTCGCATGCACGTGCATGTTCCAAGTGTATGCCCCGAGTAAGCGGCACGTGAGCCTTCTAGCGCAACCCATCGCCGGACAGGCTGCACACTTTGGCGGCGCTGTACCATCCAACTGGTATGGCGCGCTTGAAAACAAAGCTGAGCTTAGGGCAGACACAAGCGATAGCTCGCGCGCTCGCCGATCCGCGCCGCTTCGCGATCTTGCAGCAGATCGCGAAGAAGGAAACTACGTCGTGCAGCTGCCTGCGCGAGTGCCATCCGATCAGCCCCGCAACGATGTCGCACCACATGAAAGAGCTGAGAGAAGCAGGTCTGATTGACGTAGAGCGCGAAGGCCGCACCGCGGACATCACCTTCCGCCGCGATATCTGGAATGCGTACATATCCGAGCTTTCCGATATTTAGATACTCATCGAATTATTTCTGAATCGCCTGCTTTTCCATCCCATCTATTCGATTGTGGTCGAACAATTCGGCAACAAGAACTGGAGACTGATATGGGAAAGCTGGACGGCAAGATTGCGGTAGTAACAGGTGCTTCTAAAGGAATCGGCGCAGGAATTGCGAAGGCTTTAGGTCGCGAAGGCGCGAGCGTCGTCGTGAATTACGCCAGTGACAAGGCAGGCGCAGAGCGCGTCGCGGCAGAGATTACAGACGCAGGCGGCAAAGCGAGTGTGATTGGCGGAAGCGTAGCCGTCAGCGCTGACCGTGAGGCACTGTTTGCAGGCGTGAAGCAGCAGTTCGGCAAGCTGGACATCCTGGTGAACAACGCCGGCGTATACGGCATGTTCCCGCTGGAAGCCAACGAGGAAGCGGAGTTTGACCGGCAGTACAACACCAACGTGAAGGGTCTATTGTTCACCACCAAAGCAGCGTTACCGTTGTTTGGGCCCGACGGCGGAAGCATCATCAATATCAGCTCCGTGGTCGCGACACGCTCCTTCCCAGCATCGAGTATTTACGCCTCAACAAAAGGCGCCGTCGACACGATCACGCACGTGCTTGCCGCCGAACTCGGTCCGAAACAAATCCGGGTGAACTCCTTGAGCCCCGGGTTGATCGTTACCGAAGGTGTGCGTACGGCCTTCGGCAAGGAAAGCGAATTCGAGAAGCAAGTCGCCGCGACAACGCCGCTCGGACGTGTCGGCCAGACCGACGACATTGACGGCGTGGCTATATTCCTCGCCTCCGATGATTCGCGCTGGGTGACCGGGGCAATCCTTGAGGTGGCCGGGGGCAATCGCTAAATAGTTTGCGGCTTCCCTGCATCGCCGGACATCTGTAAGGAAGCCGCATTCCCGGTTCAACCAACAATCTGTCTGACCGCTCGAGAAAGGAGCACCACCAATGAATCTCGTACTCTTGTTTCTCCCTGTCTCCATCATGGCCGCGCAGTATTTGTTTGGCGGCTCCAAGAAGAGCAACGATCAAATCCTCGGTTCGTGCTGTGAACCCGGCGTTTGCTAAGGTTTTCGGCTGTCCATGCGAAAATCGAGTAGATGATTTCCGTATCCAATGTGACCATGCGCTACGGCGCAAAGCTGCTGTTTGAAGACGTCTCCGTAAGTTTCACGGATGGACGCCGCTACGGACTGACCGGCCCAAACGGCGCCGGCAAGTCCACGTTCATGAAGGTTTTGACCGGCGAGCTCGATGCCCAAAAGGGTACCGTTGTGCGGCCCAAGAAGTTCGGCGTACTTAAGCAGAACCAATATGAGTTCGACGCCTATCGTGTTATCGACACAGTCATCATGGGCAATAAGCCCCTGTGGGCTGCTCTTGAAGAGCGCGAAATTATCTATAACAAAGCAGAGATGACCGACGAAGACGGTTCACGCCTCGGTGAACTCGAAGGTATCGTCGGCGACGAAGACGGCTACGAGGCCGAAGCGAATGCCGCTATCCTCCTTCAAGGCCTGGATATTCCTGACGAGCTGCATGAGCGAAAGATGTCCGAGCTGCAAGGTGGGCAGAAGGTCCGCGTGCTTCTCGCGCAGGCACTCTTCGGCAACCCCGGCGCGCTGTTCCTCGACGAGCCTACGAACTATCTCGATCTCGAATCGATTCACTGGCTGGAAGACTTTCTTACGCATTACGACGGTACAGTCATCACGATTTCGCATGACCGGCACTTCCTTAATAATGTCTGCACGCACATCGCGGACATTGATTACGAGACCATCATCACGTACACCGGCGGCTACGACGAGATGGTGTTGCAAAAGACGGAAGTCCGCAGCCGCATCGAAAGCCAGAATGAGCAGCGCGAGAAGAAAATCGCTCAACTCAATGAGTTCATTGCGCGCTTCTCCGCCGGCACGCGCTCTTCTCAGGTCAACTCTCGCAAGAAGGAAGTCGAGCGGCTCGCGACAAGCGACCTTGCCCGCTCGAACATTGCGCGTCCGTACATCGCCTTCAAGATGGAGCGACCCTCGGGCAAGAACGTTCTCGATTTCGAGAGGGTCAACAAGACGTACACGCAGCCGGACGGCAAAACCGAGCACGTTATCAAGAACTTTTCGGCGAGCGTCAATCGCGGTGACAAAGTTGTACTCGTTGGACGCAACGGCCAGGGCAAGACCACGCTTCTCAAGGCGTTGCTGGCCAACGGACCCGGCGTGGACGAGACGGATGTCTCGATTGATTCAGGCACCGTGAAATGGGGACACGAGGTTAACATCGGCTACTTCGCCCAGGACCATAAGGGCAGCATTCAACTAGGCATGACCGCTGCCGATTGGCTGCACCAGTTTGATCCGAAGGCAGCGAAAGAAGACATTCGTGGCCTCCTCGGCCAGATGCTGTTCAAGGGTGAAGAGGGCATGAAGAAGACCGACGCACTTTCCGGCGGCGAAGCTGCACGGCTGCTCTTTTGCAAAATTATGCTGCAGAAGCCCAACGTCCTTGTTCTCGACGAGCCCACGAATCATCTTGATCTCGAGAGCATCAACGCATTGAATCAAGCGATCCAGAAATATGAAGGGACGGTTTTCCTCGTCACGCACGATCAAGACCTCATCGAAGAAGCCGGCACGCGTATCTGGCACTTCGAAGGCGGACCGCAAGACTTCCACATCACCGACCACAAGGGACCATATGAGGAATACCAGCAGCAGCTCGCCATGGCTGCGAAGTAAACGAAGCTGACTCAAAGAAAAGGGCTGTGCTCAGACGCACAGCCCTTTTCCGTTGCTGATTACGCGCGCTATGACTTGCGCTTCAGCACGTAGACCACAGGCCCAAAGTCAACGGCTAGCGGCGCATAGTTTGGGCTCTGCTTTGCGACATCTTCAAACTGCCACGGCGAACGATGCACCACGATGTACTCCGGATTGTCTTCCGCAAGCCACGAGCGAATGTCTTTGTGGGCCACGTGGTCTGCATTCTTCGGCAGCGTCAGACCCAAGCTATCCAGCAGGTAACACTGCTCGCAGTCGAAGCCGAGCGTGCCGATCTCACCTGCTTCCACGCGTGTACCGGGCGGCGTGTTGGCGATGAACCAATGACTCACTGCGACGTATCCGGTGTCCGGCGCCGGCCGCGAGATTTTGATGAATCGCCATGTCGATGTTGCTGCCGCGAGAAGAATGATGGGTACGGTGAGCCAGCGAAGGCGACCATTTTTTGGTATCGCCGCGCAGGCGTAAACCATCGCGAAACAGATGAACGGTGCGTAATACCATTTGTAGCCGGGAATATTGAAGAGAATGTAAAAGGCAAGCAGAATGCCGAGAAACGGCAGCGCAATGCGGCTCCATGTTGCGCGTTTCATTTTTAGGAATCCAGGCACCGCCAGAATGGCCACGAGCACTACCACATAAACAGTTGGTAGGAATTCCGGTTTAAGCTGATACGCCGTGTGGAAGAAAGAAGTTGGCCATCTACCCCAAAGCTCGGAGCGCCCCTGACCGATTTTCGCGTTGGCTGATGCGGGAAAGAACGAGCCGTACCAGTGATGATTGAGGCCAAGATAGAAGGCAGCGATCAGCAGTGCCGGGAGGAACGTAATCGCTGGAGGCCAGCGGCGCTTACGGGCAAGCACAAAGGCCAGCGGCAGCAGAAGGGCTGCGCCTTCGAATCGAGTCAGCACAAGCAGTATGCCTGCCGTCGGCAGCCAGGCATAGAGCTCTGCTTCGGCAAGCGCAACGGTGAGCAGGAGCAGGAACAGAAACAAGGATGTTTCCATACCAACGAGTGAGTAGAAGTAGCCGGTGCCCGCGATGACGAAGCCCGCGAATGGGACGAGGCTTTCCGCCACGACGCAGGCGAGAAACATGAAGACTGCGGAGATCGCGGCAGAGGCGCCAAGCACGTGGCCATGCAGTATCGTTGCCAGCCCAAGCACAAGATAGGAGTAGAGGGGTGACGACAGCGCATTGATGTGTTCGCCGGCGTTGAAGACAAGACCTAACCCGCGCAAGGCATTCTGTATGTATCGCGCGTAGATCAGGGCGTCATCGATAGGCGTATCGCGCGAAACAAAGCCCAACACCGACACCATCAACGCTGTCGCGGCCAGACGCAAACGCCACTCTGAGTTGTCTACAAACAGCCTTCGCATAGCTGGAGCGTACCATGTAAAAGCCAGACGACCTTACCTTCAAAGAAGCCGCAACGAACGTGGTGGAGTGTTGATGAAGTTATTGAAGAAGACAGGCACCTACCGGCTGATCATGCTGATCACGATCACGGTAGTCCTCCTCAACACCTGGGTTGCAGTGAAAGCGATTGGAACTCTCTTCGCGGCACAAACCTGGCTTTTTCATACACTGCAAGCCATCACGCAGACAGAGGATCTCGCACTAGAAGTGAGAACAGCTGACAGCGCCGCGCGCGGCTATCTGCTTACGGGGAAGTCTTCTTTTGAAGAACGATTCAACAAGCGAACAGCGAACGTACAGAATGATCTTGATGCGCTGCAGAAGCTGACTCTGGATAACCCATCTCAGCAGCGTCGCATCGCCTACACACGCACGCGGGTAGCTGCAAAGCTCGGTGTGCTGGAATCGGCGATAGCTATGCGCCATGGCCACCCGCACGGCGGCCTTGATCCCGATGTTCTTGATCCCGCTTTGAGTGATGCACCGGACGGACAGGCTAGCGTTAGCTACTGCATCACGCAAATCGAGAACGAAGAGCGGCGCCTGCTGGAACAACGTCAACGCGGCACGATGATCGCACGGCGGAATGTAGTTCTTTCGGGTGCGGGCGCGTCCATGCTCGACATCATTCTGCTCATTCTTGCGTTTGAACTGCTGATACGTGCTCACCAAAACCGGGAACGGCTGGAGCAAAGCGCCGAGCGCATCGAGAGTCTTAACACAGAACTGCAGGCCTTAAACAGTGATTTAGAGAAGCGGGTGGAACTGCGCACAAAGGAGCTGGAAGCGAGCAACAAAGAGCTGGAAGCATTCAGCTATTCCGTTTCTCATGATCTGCGTGCTCCCCTGCGCACCATTGATGGATTTTCTCTCGCACTGAAAGAAGACTTCTCTCACTGCCTGAATGACGAGGGGCAGGACTACATCGGCCGCGTTCGCGCGGGCGTGCAGCGCATGGGTACGCTGATCGATGCCTTGCTGCAGCTTTCTCGAGTGTCGCGCTCCGAGTTGCAGCGAGAAAAGATCAATCTCTCCATGCTAAGCAAGCTGGTTTTCGATGAACTGCGCGCGGGAGATGCTTCCAACAAAGCGACCTTCACGGCACACCCGGACGTTTTCGCGGAAGCTGATTCAAGATTGATACGGATCGCCCTGGAAAACCTTATCGGCAATGCGATGAAGTACAGCTCGCGAACAGAAGCACCGGAGATCCTATTCGGAAGTGACGCTCGCGACGGACAGACCGTATACTTCATTCGAGACAACGGCGCCGGCTTCGATATGCAATACGTCGACCGGCTGTTTACAGCGTTTCAGCGTCTGCACGGTGACCGCGACTTCAAAGGCTCCGGTATCGGGCTGGCGACTGTTTCGCGCATCATCCGCCGCCACCATGGGAACATCTGGGCGGAAAGCGAGCTCGGTAGAGGCGCTACGTTTTACTTCACGCTGGAAGCCTGAAGTTCGGCCAGAGCATCTACCAACATGACTGTGAGCGAGAAAATGATCCTGCTGGTTGAAGACGATCCGGACCACGAAGCACTGGCTATACGAGCGCTGCGCAAGTCAAACGTCGCCAACGAAATTCAGGTGGCGCGCGACGGAGCAGAAGCCCTCGAATACATGAACGGCATCTCCGAAGGCACTAAGCCGTTGCCGCAACTCGTACTGCTCGATCTAAAGCTGCCCAAGGTAGAGGGCCTTGATGTGCTTCGCGCGATCCGCGCTAACGATAAAACGGCGATCCTGCCGGTGGTTGTGCTCACGTCCTCGGATGAGGAACGCGATATCGTTGCGAGTTATCGTCTTGGCGTAAACAGCTACATCCGCAAGCCCGTAAATTTCACTGATTTCGCCGAGGCGACCAAGCAGCTCGGCATGTACTGGCTGCTGTTGAATCAATGCCCACCGGCGCAGTAAATTCGGAGCCGCGCCCGCTTCGCGTCGTCATCATTGAGGACTACGAGGAGGATGCGCTACTACTGCGTCGCCATTTGGGTCGCGCCGGCTACGCAGTGGATTCCGCGCGCGTGCAAACCGCCGAAGAGCTGCACCAAACGCTGGCGGACCCGAAGCCGTGGGACCTGGTAATCGCCGACTACACGCTGCCCAGCTTCGGTGCTCGCGAAGCGTTGGAAATCATTCAGCAAAGCGGCACAGATCTACCATTCATTATCGTTTCTGGAACGATTGATGAAGTGTCGGCGGTCAACGCCATGCGCGCGGGCGCGCATGACTATGTGCTGAAGGGTCATCTTGAACGGCTGCTCCCAGCCATCGAGCGCGAGCTAGCCGATGCCGAACGCAGGCGGGAACGCCTGCAGACGGAAGTGGAACTTAAGCTCGCCCAACAGCGCTTTTCCGCGACGTTCAACCAGGCCGCTGTAGGGATGGCGCACACCACTACAGCTGGTCGCTTTGAGATGGTGAATCAGCGCCTGGCGGAGATGCTCGGCGCCTCGGTTGCAAACCTCATGGCTCTGCAGCTGTACGATTTCCTGCTGCCGTCCGAGCGCGAGCAAGATGCCCTGCTGTATGCGGAGTTGCTGGCAGAACGACGCACCGGGTATCGCGTGGAGCGGACACTGATGCGTCACGACGGCAGTACGTTTCCCGCGCAGCTCACGGTGTCTCTGCTGAAGCCGGATGGCGCAAGCATCTCCACAATTCTGTGGGTGGTCGAGGACATTTCGGCGCGGAAAGCAGCCGAGCGCGAAACGACCGAACTGATGTCGCGGCTGATCAACTCAGAGCGCTTGGCGGCTGCCGGTCGCATGGCAAACACGCTGGCGCACGAGATCAACAATCCGCTTGAAGCGTTGACCAACATTTTCTATTTGCTGCAGACACACGAAGGCCTGCCGCCGCAATCGCGCGAACTGGTTGAAATTGCCTCCCGCGAAATCGAGCGCGTTGGCCACATCACACGCTCGACGCTCAGCTTCTATCGCAAGATTCCTGGCCGCACAATCGACCTCCACACCATCCTCGATGAGGTTGTGCAACTGTTTCAGTCGCGGGCTAATCAGCACAAGGTTGTGCTCCACAAAATGTATGGTGACGACATTCGCGCGACGCAATACGACCCCGCGCTTCGGCAGGTTTTTGCGAATCTGGTCGGGAATGCGCTGGAAGCGATGGAAGCAAGCGGCGGCCGCATTCTCATCCGGGCGCGACTTGCGGGAAGTAAGGCCGTCGTGCTGGTCTCTGACAACGGACACGGAGTCGAGCGCCAGCACCTAACCGCAATCTTCGAACCTTTTTTTACGACCAAGGGCGAGCGTGGAACCGGCCTTGGCCTCTGGGTTACGCGAGGGATTGTGGAAGAGCAGGGTGGAAAGCTCCAACTCAGGACATGTACACACGGTCCTCGCCACGGCACAACGATGAGGATCACGCTGCCAATCGCCGGACCCGCTCCTGTAGAGGCCGCGGCAAACGCGTAGGATGGTGCGATGCCATCTTCCGAAACGCCGCGACAACAGGCAAAGAACGTACTCGGCCAACCGCTCGAGACCTGCGGCTGCGAGCCGATGACAGGTTTCTATCGCGATGGCTGCTGCAACACGGGACCGGACGACCTGGGCACCCACACCGTTTGTTGCATTGTGACGGAACGCTTCTTGTCCACCTCCGCGCGGCTGGGCAATGATCTCTCCACACCAATGCCGCAGTACGGCTTTCCTGGGCTGAAGCCTGGAGACCGATGGTGCGTTTGCGCGGCACGCTGGTTGCAGGTGCACCAGGCAGGTGCGGCATGCCCGGTAGTTCTGGAAGCCACACACGAGGCGACTCTGGAGGTGGTTCCCTTCGAAACCCTGCTGGAGTATGCCGTCATTCCCAAGACCCTGCAGTAACAACTGCAGGCCCCGCTAAGCGGTAGAAGCTGCCTGTCGCTTAGAGCCGGGCAAGCGATTGCATGCCGCAGGGTTCTTTCGCCTTGACACCTGCCCTGCAACTCGGCGATTCTGGAACTGAATAACAATTTCAAACTTTCCGCATACCTGTAGGCCAGGATGGCCATAGGTCCTGTGACCTGTGTGCCCGTCTGAACTCATCACTCCGGCACGCATTTGTGTGCCGCAATCGCACCACACAGGAGCACTTCCCCTCATGAAAGTAAGCCTCGCGAACCGCGTTCGGACGGCTGTCATCGCCACCGCTATGGGCGCCTGCTGCGCCACGCCCTTTTGGGCCCAGAACGCCGCCCTTGGCAGCATTGCCGGTGTCATCCGCGACAGTTCCGGTTCTGTGATCCCAGGCGCGACGATCACTATCAAGAATCAGGGTACGGGCGCCGAGCGCACGCTCAGCGCGGACTCCGAGGGGCACTACGACGCTGCGTTACTGCAGCCCGGCACGTATGAGGTTGTCGTGTCGGCAGGAGCGAGCTTTGCACGGCTCGACCGCAAAAATATCGCTGTCACCGTGGGTGCTGCGACGGCTATCGACGCCGCTCTGCCCGCAGCTTCAGTGACAACAGAAGTCACCGTCACCAGTCAAGCCGCGCTTCTGGACACGGAAAAGGTCGAGCAGTCACAGGTGATCGGTGAAGAAGTCATCGAAAACGCGCCGGTCAACAGCCGTCGCTTCGAAAGCTTCGTGCTCCTTACACCGAACGTCATTCCGGATGGCACCACAGGCCTGATTGGGTATCGCGGCATCGCCGGCGTTTATAACACCAACATCGTCGACGGGCTGAACAACAACCAGCAATTCTTCTCTGAAGCGCGTGGCCGCTCGATTGGCGCGCCGTACGTGTTTCCTGTTGACTCGATCAGTCAGTTCGAATCGTCAGCGACAGGCTATTCCGCCGAACTCGGGGGCGCAGCCGGCGGCATCATCAATGCCGTCACGAAAAGCGGAACGAACAGATTCCACGGCGATGCTTTTGAGTACTACCGGACGCCCGGGTTCAACGCGCTCGATCCGTACAACAAGTACCAGGGACGCACCACCAACAACCCGATCTTCTTACAGCAGCCTGTAAAGACACAGCATCAATTCGGCATCTCCGCAGGCGGTCCGATCATCAAGGACAAGCTCTTCTTCCACTTCGCGTATGACGGCTACCGCAAGGTGAATCCGATCGTCTACACTTCGACGTTTAATAGTTCGACGAACACGATCGCCAATCTGGTTCACCTCTGCGACGGCGGCACAACGCCACTCGTTGATTTCATCAGCATCAACGGCACGCGTACCCAGGAAACCTTCCCGACAACTATTCCGGGTATCAGTGCGACCCAGTGCGCGCAAGCTGTTGCTGCGATCCAGGGTCAGCTTGGTAGCTTTCAAAGAAACGTGAAGCAGGACATTTACTTCCCGCGACTGGATTACCAACTTAACCAGAAAACTCACATTTCCGCAGAGTTCCTGTTCGAGAACTTCCATCAGCCAAACGGTTACAACAGTTCGGTGACGGTAAACAATGGTGGCGTTTCGCAGAACGGTACTGCGGACTTCCATGAACGCATCTTCATCGCCAACGCAGAAACGGCCCTTTCCAGCCACGCTGCGAATGTCGTGCATTTCCAATGGGCACGGGATTTGGAGACAGACGGCACAAACAGCGGCGGGCCGGCGAACAGCCTCACAAACTTGGTTTCTTTTGGTGAAACGTCGGCGCTGCCCCGCGGCAAGTTCCCGGATGAACATCGCTGGGAAGTAGGCGATGTCTATTCACTGACAAAGGGCCATCAAAACATCAAGTTCGGGTTCGATCTCAACTTCGTTCACGAGCAGATTGCAAATCTGTTCGGTGGCGACGGCAGTTTCTCGTACAGCAACTCCACGTCTGAGATCAACTTCACGAACTTCGTGCAGGATGCTTTTGGTGTGAACCCCACTGCGACGACCGGCAGTACAGCGAGAGCAGTTCGCCACTATAACTCGTTCGGTCAGACCGTTGACCAGATCACCGGGGTCGGTGCGGACGACTTCTGGAACCAGAACATCGCAGGCTTTGCCGAAGACCAGTGGAAGATCACGCCGAGGCTGTTGCTTTCTGCAGGCGTGCGCTATGAGGTGCAGCTTGTGCCTTCTCCGAACCTTCCCTATCCAGGGACGAGCACGAACCTCGCAAACTACCCGGCGACTGCATTACCTCTGAACCCCAGCAACGTGGCCTTCAATGCGACTTCGCAGATCAATCCGAACTTTCACATGGCGCAGCCGCGCATCGGATTCAACTGGAATCCGCAACCGGGCACGGTCGTTCGTGGCGGATACGGAATCTTCTACGGCCAGATTTCTAATTCGGCTTACTACACGGAACGCCGCGAGAATGGTGTTTACCAGAAGCAGTACTCAGTTACCGTACCGACCCAAAACGTTGCCTATACGAGCTGCCCAACTGCCGGTGTAGCCTGCACGGTGGCCTATCAAAATAACGGCATCTATCAGTCGTATTCGCCTACGGGAGGCGTGCCAATCTACACACCGCCGGGACCCGCGCCTGCCAACCCAGTAACAGGAGCTCCCATCACTGCGACCGGCCTGGCGGCGGTTCCCACTGGAACCATCACAATCCGCGGTCTCGATCCTAGCTTCAGCAATCCATACTCCCACTCATGGGACCTTACGGTCGAACAACAGCTACCGCTCCAAACGACGCTGACTGTCGGCTATGTCGGCAATCGTGGCATGCGGTTGCCTGTGTATGTGGACTCGAACGTCGATCCGACCTCTTTGACGACGACGCACCCGTACTACTACACGAACCCGACCACCGGCGTTTCGTCTTACCAAACGGAGCCGATTTACACGAACCGCATCGATAACACCGTTGGCACAGTAGCGACCGGCTTCTCCGATGTGAACTCCAACTACCACTCGTTTGTGACTTCGGTGCGCAAGCCCATGAGCCACGGCATCGAGATACTCGCGAACTACACATGGGCAAAGGCGCTGGACGGTGGCCAGACCTACGGCGGCAATGGCACCTTCAATGGAACCGATGCGCCGCTGATTCCATTTGCACTCGGTCATCGTCAAGGTCGTAGCGCGGAGTACGCGCGCTCCGATCTCGACATCCGCGGCCGCTTTGTGGGCACGTTGGTGGGTGTTACTGCTTTCCCGATCGCAAATCGTTATGCCAAGTATGCGGCAAACGGCTGGCGTCTCACGGGAAGCTATACCGCTCAGACCGGCGAGCCTGTTACCGCCACCGTCTCAGGAAGCATCTCCTATCTGACCGGCGGAAACCTCGGAACGCCTGGCCGGGCACTCACCACGGACGGTGGTGTAACAAATGCAGCGTTTACCTCAGGACCAGGTGCTCGCGTGCCGGACTTCATCGCCCGCCGCAACGCGTTCAACGGTCCTGGCGTACACAATGGCGACGCCCGCATCTCACGCGAATTCCCGGTCAAAGAAAGCGTGCACCTGGAGTTGGCGGCGGAACTCTTCAACGTAGCTAACCACCGCAACATCCTCTCGGTGTCCACGCCCCTGGTTGCCTACACAGCTCCCTCCACTACCAGCACGGTATGCCGTACAGCTACCCCCGTGACCGCTACCAATTGCGTGGGTACGCTGACTCCCTTGCCTTCAACCTCAGCGCCTTTTGGTTCGCCTCTCAGCACATCGGGAATCATCTACGGTGCACGTCAACTTCAGCTTCTTGGCCGCATCATCTTCTAAGAGGACTATCACCCAATGAAAAGGCCCGGAGAAATCCGGGCCTTTTCGTTTGCGTATCCGCTCAAGCTATACGGCCGTATCACTGGCGCTTTGCTTCGCGTCGTCCAGGACCACCTTTACTTGGAGCCGCTGCCGTCCACGGAAGATGGTGAGTGTTACAGCGTCGCCTGCATGATGCTCGTTGATTGCTGTGGCAAGATCCTGCCCGGTGGTGATCTCCTGCCCGTCCAGGGCGACGATCAGGTCGCCGCCGAGCATTACGGGCTGATTGCCCATGTAGGCGCGCTGTGTGCCACCCTTCAAGCCGGCGCGTTCAGCAGCGCCGCCCGGTAGAACACGCTCCACAAGAATGCCGTAGTCAGCGGGCAGACCAATCTGCTCCGCGATGTCCGGGCCAATCGGCAGCATCGTGGCGCCGAGCGACGGACGGCGGACGCGGCCATACCGAGCGAAATCGTCGAGCACAGCCTTAGCGGTCGCTACCGGAATGGCGAAGCCGATGCCGGCTGATTGCTCCGCACCGCCGTTGGGGTTGGACGCAATCATGGTGGTGATGCCGATCACCTCGCCACGTGAGTTCAACAGCGGGCCGCCGGAATTGCCGGGGTTTACAGAAGCATCTGTCTGGATGGCGTTATCGATCTTGTTGCCGGAAGGAAGCTGCACCGAACGCAGCGCGGAAATAATGCCGCGTGTCATCGTGCCGGAAAACCCGAACGGATTGCCGACCGCATACACCTGCTGCCCGACAACGAGCGCGTTCGTACTTGCGAGCGTAGCCGGCGTCAGGTCTGCCGCATTGTTGATCTGCAACAAGGCAATGTCATGAATCGTGTCTTTCGTGATGACCTGTGCCTTGTACTTCTTCTTGTTCCAAAGCGTTACCTCGACAAGCTGAGCACCCTCAATGACGTGATTGTTCGTCAGGATGTGGCCCTCTCTGTCGAGGATGAAACCGGACCCAAGACCCTGCTGCGGTACGGGCCGGTAGAAGAAGTCATATGCGACCTCCGTACTGGTAATGTTCACGACCGACGGCAACACCTTCTTGTAGACAGCGATGTTCTGCTGCTCTTCGTTGTCATAGGCCGGGGCCGCGTCTGCCTGCGTGAGGGTGAAGTTACCCAGCGGCCCTGAGATCGAGGTTGTATTGCTTTCAGTACCGGAAGCACGGTGCATCAGGCCAGCCATGGCACCTGCGGGCATCATGCGCGTGGATATGTAGTAAAAGCCTGCAAGGATGAGAAGGACAAGAACAACAGGACGAAGTTTCATCGGCGCAATCCCTTTGCCCGCTTCGGCGGGTTTATGCCGATTCTAGCGGTTCGGCATAGAGAGAGCGCACTTGACGCGCTAGTTGGGCGGTGTAGCTGCTTCCATCGCTTTCAGCTCGGCCCATATTTGGTCGACGTGCCGCTCGAGGTCCGCCATAAACCCATCGTTGCGAATGACGGTGCATTCCGCAGCGTAGCGATCGTTGGGCGTTTGCAGCGCGAGTCGATTCCGTGCGTCCCGCTCCAACAGCGCACGCTCACCCATATCGAGCGCGCGGCCGGCAGCCATACGCTGAATAAAACGTGAAATTTTCAGCGTTTCCGGAGCGGTGACGAGAAAGATTTTGTCGAATCGCTTCCTCCAGGGCGTATTGTCTCCCGGCTCTTTCGTGGAAAAGATGAGCGCCGACTCCACAACAACAATCGAATGCGGCTGTGTGGTCGCCAGTTCTGCGATGCGGCGCTTCTGTTCAGCGATGACGGCTGGATGGACAATATCGTTCAACTCATCCACACGTCCTTGCGCGAAGGCGAGTTTTGACAACTCGTTGCGATTGAGGCCGCCGCTTTCGGTGAGGACACTGTTACCAAATCTCTTCGCAATATCTGCGTAGACATCATTGCCCGGCTGCATCAACGCGCGGCCCATTTCATCCGAAGAGAAAACAATTGCACCACGCGCCGCGAGCATACGCGCTACCGTCGATTTACCACTCCCCAAATCTCCTGTGAGACCCACACGCAGCATTAGCTAAGACTCCGGCGCAGACGCGCAGCTTTTACAGTGTTACTCATCAGCATAGCGATGGTAAGAGCTCCCACGCCGCCGGGTACCGGAGTATATGCTCCCGCAATGGCAAAGGCCGCGGGATCTATGTCACCGATAACGCTTGACCCGCGCTTCTGAAAGCCTTCGTGACGCTTCGCGTGATCCGGATGCTCTGGCGGGAAGAAACGATTGAGCTCTGCGTCCACTGTGATGCGGTTGATGCCCACATCGATCAGCGTCGCGCCTTTGCGCACCATGTCCGGCGTGACAAAACCTGCCTTGCCAATCGCCGCAATTAGTATGTCGGCCTCTCGGGTAAACGCTGGAAGATCGCGTGTTCGCGAGTGACAGATCGTTACAGTGGCGGACGCATTGATCAGCATGGAGGCGACTGGTTTGCCGACGATGTTAGAACGGCCAATCACCACCGCGTTCTGCCCGGAGATCATGATGCCGCTGCGTAGAAGAATCTCCAAGATCCCGGCGGGCGTGCAGGGGGCCAACACTTTCTCGCTGGGGGCACCGCTCAGTAATCGACCTGCGTTAATCGGGTGAAAACCGTCGACGTCTTTTTCCGGGAGTACAGCTTCCAACAGGCGCTCGGTGTCCACATGCTTGGGTAATGGCAGCTGAATCAGGATGCCATCAATCTCTTCGCGTGCATTCAACCGCGCCACAAGCTCCAGCAGCTGCTCCGTCGTGACATCTTCGGGCGGAGTATGCATCTCCGAGAAGATGCCAAGCTCGCCGCACGTTTTTACCTTGCTGCGAACATAGATTTCTGACGCCGCCACGTTGCCGACAAGCACTACCGCAAGCCCGGGCGTGTAGCCCTGTTCCTTTGCAGCGGCAACTTGCTTCGCAACCTCGGCTTTGATCTCGGCAGCAATGGCAACGCCGTCCAAAAGGCGCGGCTTAGGCTCTCTCAGGGGCATGACCTCATCCTACCCTGCTTCCAAACGCATTCGTAATAGCAACAAGCATCCACGAAAGTGTTACCGGTTGCTACAACCATCATGCGGATGCGTCGTTCTAACTGAACACGCGCGGCGTTTGCGCCGATGAGCCAAAGGCAAGAGGAGAGTGCTTCATGGATCAGCAGGTAGACGTCGCATACGGAGTGGAAAAGTTCAGCGCCACGGATCTCATCGCGTTGCGCGGAGAGCTTCTACAGTCCGGAGTGGACTCATTTCAAGCCGCTGAGATCGTTGCTATTTTCCTGAGTGGCCGCGGTTATGGCATCTCGAATCATGAAGCCCGTTCTGTCGCGTCACGCATTGAAGTTCCCGGCGTGACGGCGGAACATATTCAGGCTGAACTGGAGCGCGTTGCGCTGGTGATGTAAACGCGCAGAACTCACATCACTGCATGATCTCGCCCTCGGCTTCGTCCGTGGGCGATTCTATTTCTGCGTGAAATCCTTCCAACATGCGCTCGAGAAACGCGTTCTTATCCAGGCTTTTCTTGTGTATCGCTTCTGCGTTGACGATATGGCGCGCCAGATCCGCGAGCACAGTGCCCCAGGCAAATGGGTCTTCCCAGGCACCGGAGCGCAAGCTGACATGCTGTCCCTGCTCAGCGACCCAGACGCGTAGTAGTTCGAAGGCAGCTTTGTCGCGGGAAACAGCGGGAGGTGGCGCGAGTTCTTTGGTGGTTGCCATGATGGAACTCCTTAGTCAAAGGACAAGCAAGTCACTGTCCGATCCTCGCCGGAAAGAACAGAGCAGCTTCTATGATTGCTGCTTCGAGGCTAGCAGTGCCTCGATTCCTGAGTTCACTTCCGCTCCAGCGTAGTCCGCGACCACGCGGATGCCGTTATAGATGGCGCGATCGTTGGATGACCCGTGCCCAATCACACACGCCCCGCGAACACCCAGCAAGGGTGCACCGCCATATTCCGTGTAATCGAGGGTCTTCTTGAAGGCCTTGAACGCCTTCTGGCTGAGCAACGCGCCGACCTGTGAGGTGATCGTCGATTTCAGGCTCTGGCGAAGCCCTGAGGTCATTAGCTTCACGACGCCCTCGGTCGTCTTGATGGCAACATTGCCAACGAAGCCATCACACACCACGACATCAGCATTGCCGTTGTAGAGATCCCGGCCTTCCACATTGCCGATAAAGTTCAGGCACCGCTCGCGAAGAAGTGGTAGCGTGTCTCGTGTCAGTGCATTGCCTTTCGACTCCTCTTCCCCGATCGAGAGCAGCCCAACGCGTGGATTCGCCACGCCCAGAACATTCTTGGCGTACATGTAACCCATGGCGGCAAACTGCACCAAATTTTCCGGATCGGAGTCGACGTTGGCACCAACGTCAAGCAAAACGCAAGGGCGGCCGACGGTTGTGGGAAGCACCGTCGCCAAGGCAGGCCGATCCACGCCGGCGAGCGAGCCCAGCACCATCTTCGCCGTGGCCATGGCTGCGCCCGTATTGCCGGCAGTCACGAAACCAGCTGCGCGGCCCTCACGCACCATTTTCAAACCGACCCGCATGGAGGAATCGCGCTTGGACCGGACGGCGAGCGCCGCTTTATCTTCCATGCTGATCCACTCACTGGCTTGAACGAGGAACACGGCGGGGCGATCGTGTTTGCTGTAGCCCTTCAGGCATTCACGCAGTTTCGGGCGTAGCAAGTCCTCAGGGCCCACCAGGTGAACGCGGACATCCAATTGACGCGCAGCCAGAATGGCTCCCTTGATCTCAGGATCGGGAGCCTTATCTGAACCCATTGCATCAAGAGCGATGTCGATCGGCATGTATCGCCAGCATACGGGACTACAAAAAGAGGAGCGTTACTCTGCGTCTTTGACAGCCAGCACAGCGCGGCCCTTATACTCGCCGCACTTCTTGCAGGCGCGGTGCGGAAGCTTGCGCTCGCCGCAGTTAGGGCAAAGTGAAACACCGGTCGGGGTAAGGAAGTCGTGGCTGCGGCGCTTGGCGGTGCGCTGTTTGGAATGGCGCCGTTTCGGATTAGGCATGGAAAAAACCTCTCAACACATTGGCCGGCAATGTGCGAAGGCACTGCGCCGGCTAAACTTGGTGGAACTGTTGCGGTGCTTAGGCCTTATGTGCAGCCAGCCCGGCAAGCGCATTCCAGCGCGCGTCGGAAGGACGTGACTCGCATGCGCATGGGGCGCTGTTACGATTCGCGCCGCATTGCTGGCAAAGACCTTTGCAGTCCTCCTGGCAGAGCGTCCGTCCGGGCAGGGCAAGAAGCACCTGTTCACGCACGGCGTCCTCCAGCAGCAGGCCGCTCTTTTCATAATAACCGATTTCGGTCTCATCTTCGGTGATCGCGTGCTCTCCTGTCTCAGCATCGACGTTTTCCGGCCGGAAGATCAGGTCGAAATCACCTTTGAGGGGCACTTGGACAGGATCAAGGCAGCGCGCGCAAAGGGCTTCGAAATGGCCATCGAAGTGAGCGCGGAGACGAATGTCCTCCACAAACTCTTTCGGCCCACGGTGCTCCACAATCAGTTCCGCTCGGCCTGCAAGGCTCAGCGGACCCACCTGCCGAATATCCGAGGTGTACTCGATCCGTCCTTCAGGAAGTGCTTCGTTTAGCTCGAGCGGTTCTTCGACAAGTTGTGCAGGTGTGATCAGCATAGCCCTTGAGCCTATTTTCTCACGCGAGGCATAGCCTGATGCGGAACGAATCAGCGTTTCGTGCGTGAGACGGTCCATATACTCTTGGCTAACCGGCATTGCGGAGGTCTATTTGCGACGCTCGCTTTTTTCCATTCTCGTTTTTATAGCCGCATGTATTCCAGTGGCTGCTCAGTCGAACCAAGCCATTGTTAGCCGGCCTGCGTCGCCTGCCGCTCAGCCCGCGTGGGTTGTGCGTTCGAACACGTTCACACAACAGATTCTCGATATACAGATCAAGTATTCGCCGGAGCAAGGCTCAGCGCAAGGACTCGCGAAGTACGACACAGAGATTAGCGATCCAAGCAGCGCCGCGGAGCTTGCACAGCGCAAGGAAGAAGAGTCTGCCGTTGCCCGACTCCAGGTGGCGATGCTCGCAGAGCGCGACTTGAACGTCGCAGAGGACCTGCGGATTGTTCTGGACGCTGAGAGGCTCGGATTCCGGCAGCAGGACTTCTATAACCGACGTCGCGTCACTTACATCAATGCAACCGGACTCGTCTTCTATGGCCTGCAATCCCTGCTCGACGATCAACTGCCGCAGTCCCGCCGCGAGTCAGCGGTGGCACGCCTGAACAAGTATGCGGGGAAAGCTCCAGGGTACATCCCGATCACGCAAGGGCTTACCATCCGCATGAAGAACCAGATGGCCAAGCCGGACATGATCTATCCCTCCCGGGCTTCGGTGGAAACGGAGCTCGAACGAAACTCGGCGATGGTCGACGGTATCGCGGCACTCTTCACGAAGTACAAGATCACCGGTTGGGAACCCGCCTACTCCGCTCTGAAAGCGCAGACCACCGAGTACGACGCGTGGGTCCGTGCAAACATCCTGCCCAAAACGCGCACGGACTTCCGCCTGCAACCAGAAGAGTACGCGCTGGCCTTCGAGCAGTACGGCATAGACATCCCGCCCGCTCAGATCGCGGAAATGGCGCACAAGGCATTCGCCGACTATCAAGCGCAGATGGCTGCGCTCGCCGCGCAAATCGCAAAAGAGCATGGCTATCCTTCGAGCGACTATCGCGACGTGATTCGCGAGCTGAAGAAGCAGCAGATCACGGGCGACGCCATCCTGCCCTTCTACGAAAACCGCCTGCATCAGATCGAAAGCATCATTCGCGATCACCGGCTGGTGACGTTGCCGGATCGACCGGCGATCATCCGCCTGGGAACGCCTGCCGAAAGCTCACAGCAGCCCGCACCGCACATGGTGCCTCCACCCTTTCTTCACAATACGGGCCAGCGCGGTGTCTTCGTCTTGCCGCTGAATATGCCGGCAGGAGCTGGACAGTCGGCAGCCGCGAAAGTCGACGACTACACCTTCGACGCCGCGAGTTGGACTCTCATTGCGCATGAAGCACGGCCCGGTCACGAGCTTCAGTTCGACTCTATGGTGGAGCACGGTGTCTCGCTGGCACGCGCACTGTTTGCATTCAATTCAACGAACGCTGAAGGATGGGGACTATACGCCGAGTACATCACGCTGCCGTACATGTCGAAGGAAGGCCAGCTCATCAGCCTGCAGTTCCGTTTGCTCCGAGCGGCACGAGCCTTTCTCGACCCGGAGCTACAGGCGGGGAAGATTCAGCCTGCCGATGCCATGAAGGTGCTGACTGAGGATGTCTGCTTCTCCGTTCCCTTTTCCAACCAGGAAGTGGAACGCTACACCATTCGCAGCCCAGGTCAGGCCAACAGCTACTTCTACGGCTATACGCGCCTGCTCCAACTCCGCAAAGAAACAGAGACCGCCCTTGGACCGAAGTTCGACGCCATGCGTTTTCACGACTTCATCCTGGCACAGGGATTGCTGCCTCCAGGGCTGATGAAGAAGGCCGTTGAAGAGCACTTCATCCCTGAAGAAAAGGCGCGTTCGTAAGAAAGCGGGAACCTGTACACGGAATCGCGCGTATCCTGTTCCGTACCACTGGATGAGTCCGCACCCTGAGCTGCTGCGCGGACCATCGTCTTGTCGAGGTTTGCTATGGCTGCCACTTCGCTTCGTCTTGCTACCCTGCTCGCTATTACGTCTCTCGGAGCCGCGAGTCTCTCCGGCTGCCACATCTCCACGAACAAGCACGGCAAGAACGACAACGTCGATATCGGCACGCCGTTCGGCTCAATGTCGGTGAAAACCAACGACGATACTGTGAACAGCAGTCTGGGGATTAGCGCATACCCCGGCGCCGTTGCTGTCCGCGACGGCAAAGGTGGCGACGACAACGGCGCCGCTGACGTGAACATGAGCTTCGGCAACTTCCATCTTGGAGTGGTTGCTCGCAGCTACCAAACAGTCGACCAGCCTGACAAAGTTACTGCGTTTTATCGCAAAGACATGGCTCGCTACGGCGAGATCATTCAGTGCGACGGCAATAAAGCAATCGGCACACCCACACGCACGTCGCAGGGGCTTACTTGCAATGATTCTGACAACAATCACATCAGCACGGGAAGCCACAGCGATGGCATGGAGCTACGATCCGGCTCGCCGACTCATCAACGCATCGTCGCAATCGAGGAAAAAGATGGCGGCACGAGGATTGGTCTCGTCAAGCTTGATCTTCCCTCCGGTCTGAATAAGCATAATGACAAAGAGAGTGAATAGGCACGGCTTTGCAGGCTGCGACAGTTGCCGCCTATCCGCGACTAACGTAGCTTGTTCGTAATGAACGAACGCCACTGCCATCGTTGCGATTCCATCCTGCACATCGCCTCAGAAGGGGCGCTCCTCTATTGTTCTAACTGCGGCGCGCCACAGCTTGTTCTTTCGGAAGAGTTGCAGGATCAGGCCGTCGAAAGACAGCGGCTTGAGCGTCAAAGCACTGAAGAGGAAAACCAACTCCCAAGAAGCACGCACTCGCTGTCCACGTTTGACTGGAGGCTGGTGATTCGTCTTTCGCTGATCGTTTGCGGCGCGCTTTCGGCGTTGTCGATTTTGCTCCCGCAGCTTGGCCTGCTGGTGATCGCGTGGGCTCCTGTTTCTCCGGCGATTGTCATCTCCCTTTATGCAACCCGGGCACGTTCATCACGATTGACAGGAAGCTTTGGCGCGCGGGTAGGCCTTCTATGCGGGTCATTCATCGTCGTTGGCCTGGCGTTGTTGAACACACTCTTCTTGGATTTCGTACGATTTGTTATGCATCGACCAGACTTCGACAACAGTGTCGACGCGCTGCTCAGTCAAGTGCGCGCTCAGACGATTGCACAATCAGGTCCGCAAGCTGCTGGTCTTTTCGACTTGCTTTCCGTTCCCGAGTTCCGCGCCGGCTTCTTCCTTGCCGGGTTCGGTTTGATGGCGGCCTTTGTGCTTCTTCTCACGACAGGCGGCGGCGCCTTAGCGGGGACTTTTCGGAAGCGTAGAAGCGTGTCGTAGACTCTGTCTTCGCTGCTATCATCATGCAAAGTTATGAGTGAATCGCTGACCCCGTCGCAATCTGAAAGCACTTCATCTTCGACACCGCGCCTGCGCGAAAAAGGGCGCCTTATGTCCGGATCAGAGATCGAGCGCACGCTTGTACGGCTGGCGCACGAAATCGTGGAGCGTAACAACGGGAGCTCTAACCTCGGGCTTGTCGGTATCAAGCGCCGTGGCGTCCCGCTTGCGCAACGAATCGCCACACTCATTTCCAACATCGAGAAGCAGCCTGTTGAAACCGGCGTGCTGGACATCAGCTTCTATCGCGATGACCTCACCACGCGGGATGTGCGCCCAGTGGTCGAGAAGCGAGATATCGGGCTCGACATCGAGGGCCGCGACATCATTCTGATGGATGATGTGCTGTACACCGGCCGCACCATCCGCGCGGCGCTGGATGCATTGTTCGATCATGGCCGTCCAAAGAGCGTTCAACTTCTTGTACTGATTGATCGCGGACATCGCGAGCTACCAATCGAAGCACGCTATGTGGGCCGCATCGTGCCGACATCCCGGCGAGAAATCATCGAGGTAAAGCTGCGCGAAATCGATGACGATGAGCAGGTACTTCTGGTGGAACTGCTCGACTAGAATCTGCATTCCCCGGACGAGGACGCTTTCCATTGAGCGAAGCAGAGCAGGAAACACGGACAGCCGACGCTATACCCATCCCCGCTCCAAACGCACCCGAGCCTATGAGCATGGGCGCTGTGCTGCGCATCGCGCCGATGCGCCGCCTCTGGTACGCGCAGGTGGTGTCCACGTTTGGCGATTTCATCGCACTGTTCGCGGTCATCAACTTCATGACTTTTACGCTGCATGCCAATGCACAGCAGATTACCGGCGTGCAGATCGCTTACATGCTTCCGATCGCTGTTCTGGGCGTAATCAGCGGCGTTTTCGTCGACCGTTGGCCACTCAAGCCGACGATGGTTGCGAGCGACCTCATTCGCGCCGTGCTGTGCCTGCTGCTCATTGGCGTCCAGACTGTATGGGGCTTCTACCTCGTGCTTGCGGCAATCAGCGTGGTCTCCAGCGTCTTTACACCGGCTCAGGGCATTGCCGTACGCACGGCAGTGCCGATGCACGGTATGCGCTCGGCGCAGGCCCTTATGCAGCAGGTCATGTTCATTATGCGGATCGTGGGTGGCCCGCTTGCCGTCTTACTCGTCGGTTTCTTCGGCAACAAAGTGTGTTTTGCGATTGATTCTGTCAGCTTCGTGGCCTCCGGCTGCCTCATTGCATCGGTAGTGCTGAAGATGGCAGCGAAGAGTGCCGTCGTTCTTCCTGTCGAAGGCAGGAGCGCTGTGGTTGTGACATCCGACAAGCCTGAAAAGACCGGCGTCGCGCGTGTGCTCGACGACATGCAGCAGGGCTTGAGCTTCATTTTTCACCATGCGGCGTTGTTGTTCATCATCGTCGCCATGGCAGCGGCGATGTTCGTCATGGGCTGCTTCGGCCCATTGATCGCCGTCTACGTCCGTGACACGCTGCATGCGTCTTCACGCACGTTCGGCGTTACGAGCGCGATGATTGGTGTCGGCCTCATGCTCGGCATCAACTTACTCACCGCAGTAGCAAAGCGCACATCCAATAACACGCTCATCTATGCCGGTCTCGGCGGCATGGCAATCGGCATCATGCTGCTCTCCGCTGTTCCCTACATCGCTGCTGCGCTCGTGGCATTGTTCATCGTCGGCTTCGGCGTTGGCGGGATCATCGTGCCATCGCAAACAATGATCCAGCAGGAAACCCCACAAGCGCTGCTTGGGCGGGTTGGTTCAACATTGATGTCGCTGATCTTCAGCGCCCAGATTGCCGGGCTCATCGTCAGCGGCGTGCTGGCCAAGCACACAAGCGTGCGCCGGGTATTCGCGCTGTGCGCTGTCATGCTGATTCTGCTGATGATTGCAGGCAAGCTCTGGATGGAGCCGAAGCACCCTACACCTCAGCCCGTTGCCGCGTAGATTCTGAACATTGCCTCAGCACTTTGTCATCGTAAGCGAAAGTCCGGCACGATGCGCGCCGGACGAAGTCGAAGGACCCCGAGGGGCTCGGTACCCGGACCGGAGTTGGCGACTCTCAGGCAAGAACTCTCGGTTCAAAACTCAGAACGATCTCGGCTCGGACGATCCATCGGATCCTTCGCCTGCGATCGTCCAACGCCGATGCTTCGCTCAGAGTGACAATCGATACCGTAGATAAGCTAGCGGACAGCATCGCGAAGGGCTTCTTTCGCTGCGGCCAATACCTTTTCTACTTCATCTTCACCATGCGCTGTAGAGACAAACGCCGCCTCATACTGGCTCGGCGGCAGCCATACACCGCGTTCCATCATGCCGCGGTGAAAGCGCGCGAACCGGGCTGTATCTGAAGCGCTTGCCGACGCGAAGTCCGTGACTGGGTTCGGCGTGAAGAACCAGGTAAACATGCTGCCCACGCGATTTGTCGTGAGCCCGATGCCCTGCTCCGCCGCGAGTCGCGCAACACCGTCAGCTATAGCTGCAGTTGTGCGCTCCAGCTTAGGATAAATCTCCTCGCGGTGTTCGATCAGCTTCTGCAGCATGGCTATACCAGCGGCCATAGCAAGCGGATTGCCGCTCAGCGTTCCTGCCTGGTACACCGGGCCGAGTGGCGCGAGACAATCCATCACGTCCGCGCGGCCGCCAAAAACTCCTACGGGCAGGCCTCCGCCTACGATCTTCCCCAGCGTGGTCAGGTCTGGCAGGGTGCCGAGCTCGGCCTTAAAGCGTTCTTGCGCGCCGCCGAGCGCCAGCCGGAAGCCGGTCATTACTTCATCGAAGATGAGCAGAGCGCCATGCTCTTGCGTCAGAGCCCGCAGGCCGGCAAGGTATCCCGGGGCGGGTGCGATCGTACCCGCATTGCCAACAACGGGCTCTAGGATGACGCAGGCGATGAGTTCGGGATGCGCGTCAAATGCCTGCTGCACAGCCTCCAAATCGTTATACGGCAGCGCCAGTGTGTGCATTGCCGTCTCTGCGGGCACGCCTGCCGAGCCGGGGATACCAAAGGTCGCGACGCCGCTT
Organism: Verrucomicrobia bacterium Tous-C9LFEB; assembly: GCA_903970445.1. Lineage (GTDB taxonomy): Bacteria > Acidobacteriota > Terriglobia > Terriglobales > Acidobacteriaceae > Granulicella. The sequence goes on from CAJCIP010000124.1 coordinate 25,359, forward strand.
CCTGCCTTCACCAACAGAGCGTCGGCATGGCCGTGATAGCAGCCTTCGAACTTGATAACGAAAGGACGGTTGGTAAATCCTCGCGCGAGCCGGATAGCCGACATGCAGGCTTCCGTGCCTGAAGAAACGAAGCGCAGCTTCTCAATTGATGGAAAGCATTGCCGCACCAGTGCCGCGAGTTCATATTCGCTCGCGGTACTTGCGCCAAATGAAGGACTGCGACCTGCCGCTTCCCGAATCGCTTCGACGACCGGTGGAAAGGCATGACCCAACAACATCGGTCCCCATGAACCAAACAGATCTACGTAGTGGTTTCCATCTGCATCTCTGAGATATGCGCCTTCGGCGCTTTCAACAAATGGCGGATGTCCTCCCACGGCGCGGAAGGCCCTTACGGGAGAGTCCACGCCGCCGGGCAGAAGGGTTTCAGCACGCTGCTGCAGGGCGCGAGAGCGAGTTGTCACGAAAGGCATCATTCACGAGTATAGGAGCCACTGATAGACTGCGATTCTTCCCTCGCGAAAGGTGGACAGAGTGCTGGACGACAGAGCAACAACGGACACAACCGGAGACACACCTGTACGACTCGGCATTCTCATCAGTGGCCGCGGTTCGAACTGTGCCGCGATTGCCCAAGCCATTGCCGATGGCAAGCTCAAGGGCTGCGAGATCGCTATCGTCATCTGCAATGTGACCGGAGCGCCGGGAATAGAAGCCGCGCGCAAGTTCGGCATGCCGGTGGTGACGCTAGAGGGCCGTGGCCGCGAGCAGCGCGATCACGAAGAAGCATTGCTTGCCCTGTTGAAGAAATACCGCGTCGAGGTCGTGTGCCTCGCAGGCTACCGGCGAGTCCTTTCTGCTCGCTTTGTGCGCAACTGGAAAGGTCGCATGCTAAACAGCCATCCGTCGCTGCTGCCGTCGTTCCCAGGCTTCAACGCGACACAGCAGGCGCTTGAATACGGCGTTCGCATTGCCGGTTGCACCGTTCACTTTGTTGAAGAGTGGGTCGACGCCGGTGCGATCATCCTGCAACATGCCGTCGAGGTGCTGGATAGCGACACGGAAGAGACGCTTGCCAGCCGCGTGCTGGCCGAGCAGCATCGGGCCTATCCGGAAGCGATCGCCCGTGTTCTGAGCGGAGAGTACGAAGCAGTGGGCCGTAGGTATCTGCGTTTAGGAAAGGTTGAAGCCGTCCCACCAATGCGCTCCCAAGAGGCAGTGGCAGACACGGCTTCCATCACCGCAGAAAATTAGCCGCTATCTCGACTTAAGGAAACCGAGAAGCGCCTTGTTCACCTCAGTTGCATGCGTCCAGTTCAGCCCGTGCGGGCCGCCCTCGACTATATGCAGCGTCGCGCCGGGAATCATTGCGGGCAAACGCGAGCCTGAATTTTCCAGCGGGATGGTTTTGTCTGCATCGCCGTGAATCACAAGCGTCGGCACATCAATTGCTTTTACGTCGTCGCGGAAGTCTTCCAGCCACGCATCCACGCAGAACAGCGTGGCCTGGTACGACGCCGAGGCCGCGACGTTGAAAAAGTTCTGTAGCAGGCCATCTGAAGAGTGCGCACTCGATAGTAGCGAGTGGTTGTAGAACATCTTTGCGAAACTTTGCAGAAAGGCGAAGCGATCTTCGTCAATCTTTTCCTTGATGCTGTCGAAAACCTGTGGGTCGACACCATCAGGATTCGAACCATCTTTGCGCAGCGCTGGAGCGATGGAGCTCATGAAACAGCATTGGGTGACGCGACCCTGCTGGTACTTGCCCATGTAGCGCGCCACTTCGCCGCCGCCCATGCTAAAGCCGACGATCGCCGCATCCTTCAGATCAAGTTCTTCCATCAGCTGTGAAAGATCGCTCGCGAGAGTGTTGTAGTCATAGCCCGTGCTTGGCGCGGAAGAACGTCCGAAGCCGCGGCGATCATACGTGATCACGCGGTATCCAGCGGCGAGAAGCGCAAACGACTGCCGCTCCCATGAGCCACCGTTCAGCGGCCAGCCATGGATGAGCACAACGGGGCGTCCAGTACCGCAGTCTTCGTAATAGATCTGAATGTCTGTGTTATTTTCTTTGCCGACTGTAAGAAATGCCATGCCTGTGTCTCCTTGATACTCAGCGTTCAGATGCAAACAACAGTCCGAAAGCCCGGAGAGCTAAAAGCAAAACGCCGTGGTTGACCACGGCGTTTCCCTATCCTTCTTTCTAGTATAAGAGACTCGAGCGAATTACTGTGCAAAGGATATCGGCAGCGCTTTCATCAACTTACGTGCTCCACCCTCTTGACACTAGTTCCTGCCGGCGAAATCTTGGAAAGCGTTCGCAAAGAACCAGTGCTGACGCGCTTATTCTGCTCCCCAGCGCTTGAAGACAAGCGAGCCATTCGTTCCGCCGAAGCCGAACGAGTTGGACAGAGCGTAGTCGACCTTCGCGGCCTGAGACTTATTCGGCACATAGTTCAAGCGGCATCCGGGATCGACGTTTTCGAGGTTCATCGTGGGAGGCACAATCTGATTCTGCAAAGCGAGCACCGTGATGCCGGCTTCCAGACCGCCCGCGCCGCCAAGCAGATGACCGGTCATTGATTTGGTCGAGCTGACGAGGAGCGTGTGGTTCTTTGCGCGCTCGCCGAAAAGATTCTCGATTGCCGTAGATTCCAAAACATCGCCGAGCGGAGTCGAGGTGGCGTGCGCATTCACATAGTCGATCTGGTCCGGCGCGATACCCGCTACGCGTAGAGCGTGCTTCATCGAGCGCAGGCAGCCTTCGCCTTCCGGAGCCATGCCCGTCATGTGGAAGGCATCGGCACTCATTCCGTAGCCGATAATCTCGGCAAGGATGTTAGCGCCTCGAGCTTTCGCGAACTCCAGTTCCTCAAGTACAAGGATGCCCGCACCTTCACCAATCACGAACCCGTCGCGGTCCTTATCGAAAGGCCTCGATGCGTGAGTGGGATCATCGTTGCGTGTGGAAAGCGCCTTCATCGCTGCAAAACCGCCCACCGCGAGCGGGCTGATCGCAGCTTCGGTTCCGCCGGCAAGCATGGCATCGGCGTCGCCGCGCTGGATGATACGAAACGCATCCCCAATAGCGTGAGCTGAGGTGGTGCAAGCGGTTGCGGTGGCCTCGTTAGGGCCCTTGGCACCGTACCGAATGCTGACGTGACCGGCGGCGAGGTTGATGATGGTCGCCGGAATAAAGAATGGAGAAATCTTTCGCGGACCGCCATTCATCATGTTCGTGTGTTCACGCTCGATGATGTCAAAACCACCAATGCCCGAGCCAATGTGCACACCAATGTTGTCAGCGTTTTCGGGCGTGATTTTGAGGCCCGAGTGCTTCATTGCCTCGTCGGCGGCTGCCAGCGCAAAGTGGATGAAGCGCCCCATTTTGCGGGACTCTTTCTTCTCCACAAAGTTCAGAGCGTCAAAATTTTTGACTTCGGCGGCAACACGGACTGAGTGACCGGTGAGATCGTATGCAGTGATCTCGGCCATACCGCTTTTGCCCGCAAGCAAACCCTCCCATATTTCGGAAGCGTTGTTGCCTACTCCGCAAAGCAGCCCCAGCCCCGTTACAACGACGCGGCGCGGTTCCTGCATTGCTTACTTGCCCTTCTGGTTTTTCTCGATGTAGTCAGTCGCATCCTTCACGGTCTTGATCTTTTCCGCATCTTCGTCGGGGATCTGAATGTCGAAGGCTTCTTCAAACTGCATCACGAGTTCGACCACGTCCAGCGAATCGGCGCCAAGGTCTTCCTGAAAGCTCGCGCCTGGGGTAACTTCCGCTTCATCCACCTGAAGCTGCTCGACAATAATCTGTTTTACCTTCTCGTCAACTGCTGCCATCGTTCAATCTCCTCTTTCAACATTGTGCTGCGGAATGCGCCGACCCGGCGCGAAAATTCAGAAGCCCCAGTGAGCAAGCATACCCACGCCTTCAGACGGTGTAAAGAACGCGCGAGATGTAGCAATCAGGGAATTTCTTGCTTCATCGTCTAACGTTGCACAAGTCCGATATCAATTCGGTTCCTTGCCTTCGGCCGCAAGTAGCGGCAGCACGGCATGCAAACCGCCTGCGGCTCCGTCGCCCAGCGATGAAGAGCCGTCTTCCACTTGTATATCGCGCAGTGTCCTGTTGATCACGCGCGTTCTGGTGTTCAGCTTTTCGATGGTGTTCTGGACGGTTCCAACTTGCTTCTCCATAGAGCCCATTAAGCCTTCAAACTTCTCGAACTCGGACTTTGCATTTGCAAGAACTTTCCACACCTCATCTCCCTTTTGCTGCATTTCGAGCATGTGGAAGCCCATCTGGAAGCTGTTCAGAATGGCGGAAAGCGTGCTGGGTCCAGCAATCGTCACCCGGCAATTTTGTTGAATGTCCGCTTGCAACCCGTCGCGACGCATTACTTCCGCATAGAGACCTTCCGTGGGAAGAAACATGACCGCGAAAGAGGTTGTCGCCGGTGGAGCAATGTATCTTTCGCAGATGCGCTTTCCTTCGGTTCGGATCGCATTCTCGAAAGCCCTGCCGGCAGTAGCGATCTCCGTTGCGCTTCCCTGCGCATACGCGGTCTCAAGCCGCTCCCAGGCTTCGCGTGGAAACTTCGCGTCGATAGGCAGCAATGTCTCGCCCTGTGGCGTTGGAAACTTCACCGCATATTCGACTACCTCCAGCGTGTTCGCCTTGACGCGCACATTTTGCTGGAACTGGTTAGGCGCAAGCATCTGACTGAGCAGCATACCGAGCTGCACTTCAGCGAAGCCGCCACGGGATTTCACGTTGGTGAAAATGCGTGAAAGATCGTCAACTCCGGCCGATAGCTTGGTCATTTCGCCGAGACCCGCATGCACCTTGGTGAGTTGATCGGTCACCTGCCCAAAGCTTTCCGTCAGGCGCGTCTGCAACGTTGCGTGCAGCTTTTCGTCCACGGTCTGCCGCATCTCTTCGAGCTTGGCAGCGTTGTTTTCATTAAGTTTGTCGAGCCGACCTTCGACGACGGTACGAAGCTGCTCCTGTTTCTCTGCTTGCAATTTGCCGAGTTCGTTCAAGCGCAGGTAAAGAGCTTCGCGGCTTTCAGTAGCATGGCGATTGGCATCGCTGCTGAACGCGACGAAACGCTGAGCCATTGCTCCAAGCTGCGACTCCACTGCAGAGCGGAGCGCTTCTGCGCCTTGCGCATTATCGCCGCGAAAGCTGTCGAGCCCTTCGCGCAGTGTTTTACCGAGAGTGTTGATGTTGCCGACGATCTCCGTCCGCAAAGCGACAGACGCATGCCCAGCAGCTTCAAGGCCCCGAGCAGTATGATCTGCTTGATCGCGGCGCAGTTCTGCCAGCGTGTGGCGAAGGTGCGCATCGAGCGCCTCTCCACGAGCGTCTGCACGTGCTATCTGGGCGGGAACATCTGCGTTGAGGAGAGCCTCAAAGCGAGTATCGGCAGCGGGCACAGCAGCCTTCTCCTTGCGAAGAAAGAGCAGCACCAGCATGGCGAGAACCAGGATTTGCGCTACCAGGACTGCAGCAAGCATTCGATTTTCCTTCGCTTTCAAGCGTAGCATCGGGCTGTGAGCAAAACTCGGCGGTTATTATGGAATTGGCATCCGAGGTGCTTTGTTGATACAGACCGAGACCATCGAGGTATCACTATCCGGTGAAGCCGCCGCGCAGGTTCGCGACGCGGTCGATTCGGGACATGGCTCCGCGAGCGAAGTGATAGTCGATGCTCTTCGTAATTGGCGCCGCGACAAGGAAGACCTAGATGTTGAACATCTGAGGGCGGCGTGGGAAGAAGCGCTTCAGGACGATCGTCCGGGCCTTGACCCTGAGCCTATCAATGCACGCTTGCGTGAGAAATTTCCTCGAACCGTTCACAGCTCCTCGTAACAATGAAGCTAGACTACTCAGCCTTCATCGAGAGTGACTTGGAATCTATCGCGAGGTACATCTCTCGCCACAATCCACAACGCGCAGCGACCTTCATCGACGAGATCATCGATGAGTTTCAATTGTTCTACGTGCACCTCTGATTCGTTCAGGCTGTTAGCCGACGTGGTTCGTATAGAGCGTGTTGTACACGGGAGCTGGAATCTTCGGGAGTTTATGGGGTGGCTGCTAGGCAGCCGTAGCTTTCTGCTGTGGTTGAATACTTCTAGAGCACGCTTTGCTCGCTAAGGATTTGTCGGTGCGTCTTACGGCTATGTCTCGTGTTTTTGCTGCAGCATTTCTCTTCACGTTTGCCGTAGGCGCAGCTTCGGCACAGACCCACGTCGGTGGCGAGGTCAACGTCACTCAATTCAAGGACACGTCGGCGCTGAAACCACCTGCCGGGCAGAAGATCGCAATCGTCGAGTGGGAAGACCTGGAGTGCCCAGCCTGTGCCCACGCTTTCCCCATTGTGCACGTGGCAGCGAGCCATTACCACATCCCGATTGTGCGCTATGACTGGCCGTTGCAGATGCACATCTGGAGCCGTCAGGCAGCGTACATCGCGCGCTACATCCAGGACAAACTATCGCCCCAGTTGGCCGAAGAATATCGGCGCGAGGTGTTCGCTTCGCAGTATCAGATCGCCAGCAAAGATGACCTGCAGAAGTTCACGCAGAAGTTCTTTCAGACGAACGGCAAACAGTATCCGTTTGTGCTCGATCCGACAGGGCAGTTTGCGAAAGAAGTCGGCGCGGATGAGGCTCTTGCGCTCAAAGCGAACCTGAATCACACGCCCACGATCGTAGTCGTGACCAACAACAAGTGGATTGAAGTGACGGACGTTTCGGCGCTATATACAGCGATCGATCAGGCGGAAGCGTCCGTGGCTCATGAAGCTCCTGCGGCCGCAGCGAAGCCGGCTGCGCGCACAACGCACAGATAAACATCACGTGGTCTGCGTGGCGGTCAGCTTCGGCTGGCCCTCACGCCTTGACGTGCAGTGTTGAACAAGCAGATTCTCCCGCTACGCGGAAGGATGACGCATTTATGGCTTTGGTGGGCCACTGAAGCCGTTCTGCCTGGGACGCAATACTGAGGTCCTGCCCTCCGCGCAGGATGACGCGGAGAAAGATATTTGCCGAGGCAAAGGTTTACTGAATCTGAACGAGTTCGCTTTCACCATGTCCGGCTCCGCCAGGTGTCACGCTTGCGTGTTGTGGTGCGCGCCAGTGGTCGATATAGCTGACCTGGTGCACGCAGGAGATGGTGCAGTTCGGCGCGCAGCTTTTCTCCGTGAGGAACTCGCGTTTCACCATCTCGGTGGTGTATTCGGCTATGGGAATGCCGGGGTACCCGCGCTGCTGCGAGCAGTACGACACGAGACCGTTTTCATCCACATACAAATAGCGGGAACCCGCGCGGCAACGCCAGTCGTTTGGCAAGCCGTTGGCGATGGCTTCCTGAAAGTGGTTGAATCGGGAGTAGCTGCGGCGCGTGAGTCGCCGCACTTCGTCCCAAACTTTCCGTTCGCGTTCGCCAAGCGGCTTCAGCTGGCCGGAGCCATCGTGAATGATGCCGATGGTTGAACTGAAGCCAAGCTCCAGTGCGCGCTTGGAAATCGTGAGCGCATCCTCGGGATTCGCGGTGCCACCGCCGACGACGGAGTTGATATTGACGTGGAAGTCGGCATGTTCGGCGAGGAACTGGAGCTTCTTGTCGAGTACCTTGAGCGACTTCTTCGACACTTCGTCCGGCATCACGTTGTCGATGGAGATCTGCATGTGGTCGAGGCCGGCTTTGTTCAGGCGCTCGATGCGATCCGGCATGAGGAAGTAGCCGTTGGTGATCATTCCGGCAATGGCGCCGGTCTTGCGGATGCGTGCGATCACCTGGTCAAGCTCGGGATGCAGCAGCGGCTCACCGCCGGAAATGGTGATGACGGATGTGCCGAGACGGCCGAGATGATCGATGCGGCGAAGCATCTCATCGATCGGCGTCGGCTTCGAGACATCATCAAACTCGTTGCAGTACGTGCACGCAAGATTGCAACGCCGCATTGGCACGATGTGTGCCATGTAGGGGTGCGACGTGGACGCCAGCGCCGAACCGATGCTGCCTAACTCCCGCAACCGCCGCGAGGCCGCAATGAGCCGACGACGCGCAGTCATTTTGCGTGCTGCGCGTGCGGTGCCGGATGCGGCTCTTTGCGTCGGTGTAACTTCGGGGACGGGCTGGACTTCAGTTTGCATCTACCTTCCCATTCTACAATTTGCGCTTAGCCGCTCATGTATTGAACCGGATACACTTCCAGCGAAGAAGAAGGCGAGAACGGACCATGCTGAAGATTTCAAGAAGAAAGCTTGCACAACTCATCGGTGGGTCGGCCGCCGCGCTCTCGTTGCCGAAGATTGGACTGGCTGGGCGTGCTGCCTTCCCGTCATCACCAGATACCCACACCGAGCGCACCTTTCCAGCAGGCTTCCTGTGGGGTTCCGCTACGGCTTCCTACCAGGTAGAAGGCGCAGTGAAAGAGGGTGGCCGCGGTCAATCGATTTGGGACACCTTTTCGCACACGCCCGGCAAGACACACAACGGTGATACCGGCGACGTCGCGGACGACTACTACCACCGCTACAAGCAGGATATCCACCTCATGAAGGAACTCGGGCTGAAGACCTGTCGCTTTTCCGTGGCGTGGTCGCGCATCTTTCCTAACGGCACCGGAGCGCCGAACCAGCAGGGCCTCGACTTCTACAAGCGCATGGTGGACTCGCTGCTCGAAGCGGGCGTAGAGCCCTACTGCACGCTGTATCACTGGGATCTTCCGCAGACGCTGCAGGACAAAGGCGGCTGGGAAAGCATGGAGACCGTGAAGGCGTTTGCCGACTACGCGGGCTACACGGCCGGCGAGCTTTCAGACAAGGTCAAGCATTTTATGACGATGAACGAGATGCGTTCTTTCGTCGAGCTCGGATACGGCAACGGCCTCCATGCGCCCGGCCTGAAGATTGGACCGAAGCGCCTAGCGCAGCTGACGCACTACGTGGTGCTCGCGCATGGCATGGCCGTGCAGTCCATTCGTGCGAAGGCCGGCGCCGGCGTGAAAATCGGTGTGGCTGACAATGTGACCGCGACGACGCCGGTGTTCGAAGCGCCCGCGCACATCGAGGCCGCGCGCAAAGCCATGCGAGAAGAAAACGCGATGTACACCACGGTGATGCACGAGGGCCGCTACACCGATTTGTACCTGAAGCGCCTTGGCGGTAACGCTCCGCATTTCACGCCTGAAGAGCTGAAGACGATCGCTTCACCGATGGACTTCATCGGCCTGAATATCTACACGGCGTCCTATGTGCGCGCCGCAGACAACGAAGCCGGATTCGTGAACGTGCCTCCACCGTCTTCTTATCCGCACATGTTCAGTCCGTGGCTCACCATCGGCCCTGAGGCGCTGTACTGGGCTCCGAAGCTGGTGAGTGAAATTTGGAATGTGAAAGAAATGTACATCACCGAAAACGGCTGCTCGTCAGACGACAAAGTAGCGGCAGATGGTCAGGTGTACGACACCGATCGCGTGATGTATTTGCGCAACTACTTGACGCAGTTGCAGCGCGCCGTAACCGAAGGCATACCGGTGAAGGGCTACTTCTGCTGGAGCCTGCTGGACAATTTTGAGTGGGCGGATGGCTACGAGAAAAGGTTTGGCATCGTCTACGTCGACTTCAGTACGCAGGAGCGGATTCCCAAGCTCAGCGCAAAGTTCTACAAGGAAACGATTAGGCAGAACGCCGTCTGCTAGGCTTTGACAAGTCGGCTTACTCCGCTAAGAGTGCGAGTAGGCCAGCTTCGTCGAGAATCCTGACGCCAAGCTGCTGCGCTTTATCCAGCTTTGATCCTGCCTCATCGCCTGCCACCACGTAGCTCGTCTTTTTGCTCACAGAACCTGATACTTTTCCGCCGGCTGCTTCGATTCGTTCTTTCGCGTCGTCGCGCGTGAGATTTGGCAGGGTTCCGGTGAGCACGAACGTCTGATCGGCTAGTTGTGTGCCGACGATTTTCTTCTCGGCCGTGAGTTTTAGTCCGAGCTGTTGAAGATCTTTCACCAGCGCGACGTTCTTCTCTACGCCGAAGAAGTCGACGATAGCTTCTGCAACTCGCGGTCCCACCTCGTTGACCGCTTCGAGGTCTTCAGCTTTCGCTTTCCTGAGGGTATCGATGTCTCCAAAGTGTTCCGCGAGCAGTTGCGCCGTGCGCTCCCCGACAAAACGAATACCAAGGCCGACGATCACGCGCGCGAGGCCTGCATGCTTGGATCGTTCGATCTGCGCAAGCAGCGCGTCCGCGGTCTTCTTACCGACGCGGTCCAGCGAAACAAGCTGGTCCTGCGTGAGCCGGTAAAGGTCCGCGATGCTGCGGATGATCGGCTCGCGAATAACAGCTGCAGACGCGCCGTCCTCTATGACTTCTTCTTCATTGCCTACCGCGTCGGCGCTTTGACCGAGTAGCTGCGCGACCATCGACTCGCCGAGGCCTTCGATGTTCATCACACCACGGGAAGCCCAATGCAACAGCTCGCCCGAAACGCGCGCGGGGCAGCTTGCGTTGACGCAGCGCCAGTCCACTTCGCCTTCCACACGCACCAGTTCGCTCTCGCAGACAGGGCAGGCACTCGGAAACACTATGTCCTTTGTGCCGCGCGGGTGTAGTTTGTCCTCGACCACTTCCGTGATCTTCGGAATGACGTCACCGCCGCGCTCGACGGACACGTAGTCGCCAATGCGCACGCCGAGACGTTCTATCTCGTCTGGGTTGTGCAGCGTGGCGCGCTTCACTGTGGTGCCGCCAATGTTGACGGGAGCGAGCGCGGCCACAGGTGTTACTTTGCCTGTGCGTCCCACTTGAAAGAGAACGTTTTCCAGCTTTGTGATAGCTGCCCGCGCCGGGAACTTATATGCGATCGCCCATCGTGGCGCCTTTCCGGTAAAACCTAGCCGCGTTTGCTGCGCGACAGCGTCGACCTTGATCACGATCCCGTCGATCTCGTAGGGCAGCTTCTCGCGCAACTCTTCTGCTTCCACGATGAACTTCAGAACAGCATCAATGTCATTCACCGTTCGCGCGTGCGGGTTCACAAGCAGGCCAGCCTTGCGCAACGCTTCAAGCGCCGCGCTCTGCTCTCTCAGCAACGGCTCGCCGGCAGAGAGCAGAAAGTAGGCAAAATACTCCAGCCGCCGCTGCGCAACTACATTTGGTTCCAGCGTGCGTATCGTGCCCGCGGCCGCATTGCGCGGATTGGCCGCCGGGGCCATTCCCACAGCTTCGCGTTCCGCATTCATCTTCTCGAAGGCCTTTTGCGGCAGCACAACTTCGCCGCGCACCTCAAACTGCTGTGGTAGCCCGGCAGATCTGAGCTTCGCGGCGCTGATGTGCAACGGCACGCTGCGGATCGTTCGCACATTCGTGGTCACGTCTTCACCAACCGAGCCGTCGCCGCGTGTGACACCACTCTGCAACACCGCCTCGCCGTTCTTGCCGGCTGCGTACTGCAGGGCGAGGGAGAGGCCATCCAGCTTCAGCTCGCAGACATACTTCACCGTTTCTGAGGCCTTCAGTCCTCCTGCCACGCGGTCGGCCCAGGACCGCAGCTCTGCCTCGTTGTACGCGTTCTCCAGTGACAACATCGGGCGTGAGTGCGCAACCTTCGCGAACCCTTCCTTAGGCTTACCGCCGACGCGCTGTGTCGGCGAATCAGGCGTGACGAGCTCAGGATGAGCATCCTCCAGGTTGCGCAACTCATTCATGCGCGCGTCGTATTGCGCGTCGGTCCACTCGGGTGCGTCCAGCACGTAATACAGGTGCTCGTGGTGGCGCAAATCCTCGCGTAGTGCTTCAATTTGCTGGTCAGGGGAAAGCTGCGACTTCGTGCTCATCGAACCTGATTATAGGAAGCACGCGATACCCGCGATACACTAGAAGCCAAGGAGTTTGCAATGGCACACATGGTTTTCTGCACGAAGTACAAGTCTGAGATGGAGGGCCTCGATGAGCCGCCGTTTGACTCCGACTTCGGTCAGAAGATTTACAAGAATGTGTCGAAGAAAGCCTGGGGCGAGTGGGTGGAGCGGCAGAAAATGCTGCTCAATGAGTACCGCTTGCAGCCGTGGACGCGCGAAGCTCAGGAGTTTCTTGTGGAGCAGATGAATGAGTTCTTCTTTGGGACAGGTGGAGAACTGCCGAAGGAGTTCGTTGCTCCCACGCACTGATTCACCACTCCGTCCGTAAGCCTGAACTCAGCAGAAGAGCCAGCTGGGGTGCATGCTGCATTCCCTCATGTAAACTGGAAGTACCCCGCGCGGGCCATCGTGGCCGGCGCTCCGCAACAAGTCGGGACGTGGCTCAGCCTGGTAGAGCGCACCCTTGGGGTGGGTGAGGTCGCTAGTTCGAATCTAGTCGTCCCGACCATTACTTCTTCATCCTTCCGAAATTGCGAGTGTCGTAGAAGCTAGTTTTGAAGTTTCGTCTGCGTAGGGATCTGCGTGAAGTTGCAATGACTTCCCAATTTCGCAGCCCTCAAACTCGCCGACGCATGTGGGCCATCGCCAGGCTATTCATACGTGGGCGCTCGATTCGTAGGTGTGTGTTCGATCGCAAGTTGAATCATTCGATTCATTCATGCATAGAAAGAAGCAGAGTCCCATCAATGCTGCACCGCTTGCGTGCCCTGCTACTTGTCTTTCTCTTCGTGGTACTCCTGTTCGGTGTTGATGCTCCACAGCGCCGCTTTATCCACCCGCCCCTCGGCAGCGAGCCCATCCACGACGGCCATTGCCGTGAGCATGGAGTGGTCCTGATTGTTGTACTTGTGCATACCGTTGCGGCCTACAAGGAACAAGTTTGTAAAACCGTCCATCCACGCCCGCAACTCCTCAAAACGGTTGAAAGTGCCGAAGTACGCTGGATAGGTCTTCGGCACCCGGACAACGTGCGCATCCAGCACTTCGGACGTACGGAGAATACCGATCTTCTGTAGTTCATTGACGGCGAACTTCTTCAGCTCATCGTCCGGCATGTGCCAGAGCGGGTCCGTGTCGTAGCAGAAATACTCTAGTCCGATCCACACCTTCGTCGGGTCGGCGGCCATGTACGGACTCCAATTGTTGAAGATCTGGAGTCGGCCTAGAAGCACGTCGGGTTCCTGAATGTAAATCCACGTGTCTTTGATCAAACCACCATCAGGTTCCTTCACGTCGAGGTGATTCGCGAGCACACCAACTGTGATGAAGTCACGATACTGAAGGCCATCCGACACCTCCATCACGTTGGCAGGGACGGAAGCTCCTCCTGCTTCAAGAGCGCGAGTCAATTCTTGCATTGGCATCGTCGAGATGAAGAAGTCACCTGCATACCGAGTGCGTGCGCCACTGTCGTCCACTGCTTCCACAGCAGCGATATCTCCGGCGTTTGTGTAGACCACATCTACTTTGGATCCCATGTGGATCTCGCCGCCGCGCGCACGAATTTGCTCCGCGACGTGCTCCCACAGCTGACCAGGCCCAAGCTTCGGATACAGGAAGCGTTCAATGAGCGATGTATCCGTGTCCTTCTGAGATACGTCGTTTGCGCGCTTTGCGGAACTTCCGGCGAACCTGGTCTTAATGAAGTGCTTAACCGCTGTTGTCAGCGAAAGACCTTTGATCCGCTGTGCTCCCCATTCCGCAGAGATCTGATTGCACGGCGTTCCCCAAACCTTTTCCGTGTAGCTCTTGAAGAAAGTGAGGTAAAGCTCTCGTCCGAACCTGTTGATCAGGAAGTCTTCAAGGCTCTTCTCTTCCTTGAGCGGACGCACGCGAGACATTACGTAGCTCGTTCCGATCTTGGCCATGCGGATTAGACCAAGGTTGGTTATGGTATTGCCGCTCAACTTGATCGGGTAGTCGAAGAACTTCCGCAGGTAGTAAATGCGGCTGCGTCGTGGACGGACCAGCATCTTCAACTGCTCAGGCTTTGACGAGGACGCCTCTAACAGCGTTTCCGTGTGTCCATGTGCTGTGCGATCTTCACGCCCGAGAGGATCAGTTTCCTCAGTTTCGGTTGTCATGAGGACCGGCTTAACGCTGCGCTGTTTGCCCTGATAGCTGATCGTGGTTGCGGAAGCAGTTTCGCCATCGAGTTCCGCCGGCATCAGTTGCGCCCACCATTGCATTACCCGATCCGATTTTGAAAAGAACCGATGGCCGCCGATGTCCATGCGGTTGCCGTTGTAGCAGATAGTGCGGGATATCCCGCCGATTTCGTGGCTGCCCTCGAGAATGATGGGCTGGATGTCAGTGCGTCGAAGAAACTCCAAGCCAGCGGTAAGACCAGCTGGACCCGCGCCAATGATAATCGCCTTCCGCATTACTGTCCTTCGCCGCGGTGCTTCTCGTTGGGCCGCAGCTTCAAGTTGACATCCACGTAAACCCCGTGGCGCGCGCGCAGACGGTGCCCCGCCTTGAGGCAGCTTAATGTGGCTCGTAAGCGCCTCCGCGAGATCACTCAGAAGATCGTCCGTAGCTGCATACTAGCCTTGTCACACGTCGGTTATCAAAAGAGCGGAGCGTAGATCGATGGAGGTCATGTGTGTCTGAATAGACTTTCTCACTCGACGGGTACGCTCCTGCGCCTTCGGGGTGCGTGTATCTTTCCCGTATGGGAACGCTCACCACGCAATTCCAGACTGGCGATTGGGTTCATGACCCGCGCACCGGGGCTGCGGTACGCGTGCAGCACATGCCGTTTGAAATTTTGCTACAGTTTGCGCGTGGCGGATTTTTATTCGCTATCATCGATGCCACAGGAGAACCCTCTGTGCCGGCAAAGATCAGGACCTTGAATCCTGAGCAAGCCGTCTCCTTGTACGAAGGCACAGCGTATGCTGACCATTGGGCAATCGCACCATACCTTGTCAGTGTGGACGAGGCTTTGCTGATGTGGATCAAAGATCAGTTTCCAGTTGAACCCTGGGGGATTTTCCTCGTAAGCCGGGAGCCTTTTGCATCCATCTTCCAGAACTATCAGAAGTATCTTGTCGTAACGCTTGCCGACGGGCAAAATTGGTTCTTCAGATTCTACGACCCCCGTGTTCTTGAGAAACACCTGATGCGGGCTTCGAAAGATGAGCTCACATTGTTCTTCGGTCCGGCGCGAAGCATTGTTACTGTTACATGGAAGCAGTTCGAAGCAAAAGCGTTCTTGGTAGCCTGACATCCGTCGGGTGCATCGCGAACAAGGGTCCCTATGCCGCCAGCTGCACGCATTACTGATACCACGGGCCACGGAACACCTTTAGCACCCGGGCCCGGAAGCGAAAATGTCCTGATCGGCGGTCTGCCCGCGTGGCGGGCCACCATCGACCAGCATGCCTGCCCCATGGTGAACGTTTCCGGTGCCGACGGCGTGGGTGCTGTCGTCATGGGCAGCCCTACCGTTCTTATCAATTACATGATGGCCTGCAGGATGGGCGACATGGTGATTGAGAAGCCTGGCCTCGCGATGGGTCCGATCAACCCGATCGTCATGGGCTGTCCCACTGTCATGATTGGCGAAATGGCGTCGGGTGGTTCGACGAGTGCTATGGGGGTCGCAATGACCTCGGCGAAGAAAAGCGGGGCCAGCTACGCGGGTGCAGGTGAGGTCCTTGGTGATGAGGAGCCAAGCCCCGCCAAGCAGCTCGACTGGATCGGTATCCGCTTGATCAATGAGAGCGGTGACGACATATCGGGGGAAGAACTGCACGGGCAGATCACGGATGGCAATCAGCCCCAGACCAGGATTTCCGATGGACAACGCTACTCGCAGATTCCGAGTGGCACCTGCCACTTTTCCTTCCCCAAGTTCTATGAAGATATGCAGAACTGGGATCCTTGGGAAAATGTAGAACCCTCAGAGGAGTAGACCGTCAGCATGGGAAAGACGATCGAACAACTCAACTGGTGGGAGTACGAAAAGCTCCAGCGTGGCGGGCCGTACATGACCGCCGCGGATCACGTGATGATTTTCAAGCGCGAATCGATTCCGATCGTGTTTGTGCCTGGGATTATGGGAAGCCGCCTGCGGCGTGGCGACGACAGCGTATGGGACCCGGACTCTACCTGGACCATGGCTAAAAACTTTCTTTTCGCATCGCCGGCAGATCGCGAAAAGCTGTTGAATGATGACGGTCTCGGTGCGGATACACGCCCTGACAAAAAAGATGACTCGACACCGGATCAACGCTGGTGCGGCGTGGCATGGGGCTTCTACGGAAAGATCATCAAGTACCTGGCAGCGCATGGATCTATGGATCCAAAAACCTTCCCGCCAAGTAAGTACTTTGTACTTCCGGTTTATGCCTTCCCCTATGACTGGGTGGGCGATAACGGGAAATCGGGCGCAGATCTTTCCACGCGCATCCACGACATCATCACTCTGGAACAGAAGAAGGGCCTGATCTGCGAAAAGGCGATCGTAGTCAGCCATTCCATGGGCGGGATGGTTTCGCGCGCAGCCTTGAAGCTAGCTGGTGCCGAGGGCGTCACGTTTGGGGCGATTCATGGGGCGCAGCCGGCCACAGGCGCTCCCGCAGCCTATCGAAGGATGCGGGCCGGCTTCGAAAACCCAGGCGACACGCAAAGCAAGGTGTTGGGAAACAGCGCGGAATCAGTTGTGCCAGTTTTGGGTAACAGCGTCGGCGGTCTTGAACTGCTGCCGACGCAGTTTTATAAGACAAACGACGCTCAGGCGGACTGGCTCAGCGTGGCACCGCCCAGTAGTGTTCCGATAGTCGGTCCAAAGGGTGATCCTTATGACAAGATTTATTCCAACAAGGATGACTTCCTTCGACTCATCTACGATCCCGCGCAACTGGACCCTGCGAAGATCCACTCAGGGCCTTCGTCCACGCTCGATCCGGTACGCGTCTCGCGAGTAACCTACATAGCAAAGCTCCGAGATGCGCAGAACTTTCATAAGGCACTCCAGCTTCAATGCCATGGCACCACCTACTCCTCATGGGTTGGTCATGCCGACCGGGGAACCTCCGGCTTGAAGACCTGGGACAAGATAGAGTTTCGATTCAAGGGCGAGAGGCAGCCGATCCAGCACAAAACAGCAGCGTACTTCTACAAGTACGATGAAGACCCGAACCCGAAAACTGGTCAGGGTTTCGATTACTGGGATTGCTCAGCAAAGCCTTCCGACAGTGGCTTCTATGAAATCCAACCGCAGAGTGGCAGCGGTGACGGTACGGTACCAGCCTCTTCCGGAGGCGCCCTCTCCTCGCAGAGCGTTCGAACGAAGACGATTGACGGCGGAGTGGAGCATAGCGCGTTTTATGGCAACAGCGACATCCAGACCTGGACAGTGGCCTGTATCGGTGAGATGGTCAAGAAGCATTTCAGCTCTCGGGTGCCCTCGCCGAAGAAGTAGACAACGATGATTCGTACAAAGACCTTCGCCATACTCGGCGCGACGCTTCTGGGAACGTTGCTGGGATGCGGACATCAGGAGAAGCGGCCTATGTTATCGCCCGCAGAAGCGCAGTCCCTAAGACCCTTGGTCGTCGGCCGGTTCCGCCTGTATCTCACACCGGGTACCTTTCTTCGTCGCCAGACGCAGTACCTCGATGGCACCACCTTCACCCTGGAACCTGCGGGCAAGTACGCGTCACTGGGAGCCGCACTGATTGACCGCCAGAATGAGCTTGCGAAGAACCAGTACGCGCCCGTGGTCGGGAACGTGCATTGGGATTATGAGAGCGGTGCTCTGCTCTATGTGAAAGATGTGTCTGATCCGGACTACCTGGAGATTGAGGGGCGGCGATGGTTAGCGGGACCGATGCTTGTTGCGGTAACCAGCGGCGATAAGAAGCTCGTTGCCGACATGGAAAACAACATCCGGCGCATGCTGGCCAGCTACACGCCTGGCGATGCGTCTGCCGGCGCTGACAACATCTTCGGCATACCGGGTGGCACGTTGCACCTTCGGTATCTCAACAACGAGGAAGTGAACTCATATCTAACAGTCCCGGAGTTCGGCTCAAAGCTGGACTTCACAGCGGCCGTCGTTGCTAAGCCGGATCCCGTCCATCTATGGGACCGGGCGGAAGCGGGCATTGGCGCGGCGAAACATGATGGCCTTGCCATTGAAACCATCCGCAAGGGTAAAGCAACCGCTGCCGGTCAAGAAGGCCAGGAGTTCGTCAGCTCCGCTGTGGAGCATGGCGTGCGACAGTTCGAGGCACGCTTTGAAACAGAAGGTGCTGGAGATTCACCAACGAAAGCAAAGCTGACGATTCATCTGCAGACCGATCCACTGGTAGGAGCAGCTCCCACGCAGGAGCACTTCCTGGCGTTCTGGGACACATTCCTTAGCACGCTGCGCACCAACTGAGCCGGAGCCCGACCAGAGGCACAACTAAGCTGAGAAGCTCGATCCGCAGCCGCAGCTCTTGGTGGAATTGGGATTGATGAAGTTAAAGCCCTGGCGCATGAGGGTTTCTTCGAAGTCGAGGACCATGCCCGCGAGATACAAGAAGCTTTTCGGATCGACGAAGATCTTTACCGGCTTGCCGCCGCTGGGGTCGTTCGGCGTCTCTATGCCTTCACCAAAGATGAAGGTGCGGTCGCGCTCACGCGGCTGACTGTCGAAACGGATGTTGTAGCTGAGGCCTGAGCATCCACCGCCCTGAATGCCGAGGCGCAAGCCGCCAGCTTCGGGCGAGATGCCTTCCTTGGCCATCGCGACACGGATGCGTTTGAGTGCGTTTTTTGTAATCTCGACTGCAGCTTTGGCGCGAGGCTGCTGACCTTCCGCAGTCAGCAGAACCATGCCGGCGAGTGGGTCGCTCGGAGCGGAGGCGCCGGGCTTGGGGGCTGCAGTGCCGGGTTGGAGGAGAGTGGTGGACATGATGAGTCTCGTGAAGCAAGGTCCTTCGCCTACGGCTCAGGATGACAGCAAGAAATGCAAAGGCTGGCGGAGCGTTTGCGCCGCCAGCCTTTCGTTCGTACAGTTTAGTGAGCGGCGACAGCTACGCCGGCTTCTTCAGCGACGTTGTTCTTCTTCTTCCAGTCGCCGATAGCAGCGCGGATAGCGTCTTCCGCCAATACCGAGCAGTGGATCTTGACTGGGGGAAGCGCGAGCTCCTTCACGATGTCGGTGTTCGAGATCGTGAGTGCTTCGGAAACGGTCTTGCCCTTCACCCACTCGGTGGCGAGCGAGGAGCTGGCGATGGCGGAGCCGCAACCGAAGGTCTTGAACTTTGCGTCTTCGATGACCTGTGTCTCGGGGTTTACCTTGATTTGGAGGCGCATCACGTCACCGCACTCCGGGGCACCGACCAGTCCAGTGCCTACTTCGGTGGAACTCTTGTCGAGGGTGCCGACGTTCCGCGGGTTCTCGTAGTGGTCAACAACTTTGTCACTGTATGCCATGGGAATGTCCTCGTTGTTTAGATGATACGCTGCGGCGGAACGGTGCGCCAAGATGCTTTCGGCTTAGATGTCCCCCCCCCCGGTACTTTTTGCGCAAAGTCTTCGCAGGATTGAAGTTAGGTTGGACTAAAGTCCGTGCCGGGTCTGCGTGAGGTTCGTGCGCTTGCAACAGAGATGGAATCCGGACAGCAGCCCTATTTACATTATAGTTTGTTTCACACTGAATCGTGCCACCCATAAGCACATGCTTTTGTTGAAGATAGAGGCTTAGGAGCTTGACAGCTCTCGGAACTCCTTGGGGTTGGATGCCGTGGTTATTTGCGGTACTTCGCATCCAACCGCACAGCTATGCAAACGAGATTCAGGCTTTCCTTATGGGTGAGAGTGTTCCCGGCGATGTTCGGGCTTCTCTTCTTTGTGGCACCGGCACGCCTCCAGGCGCAAACGGCACAAGGGATCGTGCAGGCGGCCGTAAACGCTGAGCTGGCCGCAGACACAAATGACCACAGCAACTGGGTCTATCGGGACCATGATGTCCAGCCTGAAAAGGATGAGCTCACGTTGACCGTGGAGACGCCAGAAGGCTCACTGAAGCGTGTCCTGCTACGCCGTGGCAAACCATTGACGGCGGATGAGCGCAAGGAAGAGAACGATCGTATTGCCAATTACGTGCAAGATACGTCCGCGCGGGCCAAGCGGCAAAAAGCGAACCAGCACGATGACGATCAAGCGGCGGAACTGCTTCGGATGCTGCCAAGTGCTTTCACCTGGACGGTGCGAAATGAAACGTCCGAATTCATCACATTGGGCTATGCGCCGAACCCGGCGTTTGCGCCACCGGATATGCAATCCAGGGTCATGAGCGCGATGGCCGGCGAGATGGTGATCGCGCGCAACGGCAACCGCATAAGCACGCTGCGCGGGACGTTATCGCATGACGTGAAGTTCGGCTTCGGCATTCTCGGGAAAATGTTCGAGGGCGGAACGTTCGACGTCGAACGACGCGAAATAGTGCCCGGCAACTGGCAGATCACAGAAACACATGTGCACATGGGCGGCCATGCGCTGATCTTCAAGACGATTGGCGAGCAGGAAGACGAAGTGAAGACGGAGTGGAAGCCGTCGCCGGCGAAGACGCTACGGGAGGCGGAGGAGTATTTGCGGGGAGTGAAGTGAGTCGGTTGTCGGTGGTACGTTGTCGTGTTTTGGAGAGGACACCGAAGTCCGAGCTCATTGCTTCGGGCGCAGCTGCGACGCTTCTGAGCGCGGCGCAACATGAGTGCTCGAGCTGCCATCCTGCGAACCCACATCTCAAAAGCGAGATGTGGGGCACCCGGGGCACCCGGCTGGGGGCTAGGGCCTGGTGGTCGATGTGCGGTGGAACAGTCCGCTGAGGGGCGCTGAACAGGTATGGCCGGGATGCGAAATACGGGGGTCTCTCCACTGCGCGCCTACAGCGCTTCGGTCGAGATGACAATTCTTATTTATGGCCCTGGGGGCTGGGGCAAGGGTGTGCAGTAGATCACTTGTAAGTCACTCGCTACCAGCCACTCACCCCTTGTAAGTCACTCGCTACCAGCCATTCACCCCTAGTCAGTCACTCGCTACTCGACAATCGACACTTGCCACTCAGCAGACTTCTCACCTGGTCTTCGTGATGTCGGGGCCGAGGGCCTCCTGGGCGTTTTCGGCGGGTTCTTCGGGGATAGGCTCTTCGGTGCGCTGTTGCGCGCTTGCACTGTCGAGGTAATTGCGGGTGAGGCCGTCTTTGAGGATGTTGAAGGCTTCTTCAGGTGTGTCCGCGAACTGGAAGAGGTCTTTGTCCTTCATCGCGATCGCTCCCTTTTCCGCGAGCAGATCGAGGTTGATGACCTGCTTCCAGTAGGAAGAGCCGTAGATGACGATGGTGATCTTTTTCGCGAGCTTGTGGGTTTGATCGAGGGTGAGAAGCTCGAACATTTCGTCGAGCGTGCCAAAGCCTCCGGGAAACACGACGAGCGCTTTTGCCAGGTAGGCGAACCAATATTTGCGCATGAAGAAGTAGTGGAAGTTGAGGTTCAGCGCGGGTGTGATGTAGGGGTTCGGCATCTGCTCGAAGGGCAACTTGATGTTGAGGCCGATGGTCTTGCCGCCTGCTTCATACGCGCCGCGGTTGGCGGCTTCCATGATGCCCGGGCCGCCGCCTGAGGTGACGACGAAGCGATGCCTGCGGCCAGGGAGCTTCTTCGACCAGGTGGTAAGCATGTTCGCGAGCTGCCGGGCGTCTTCGTAGTACTGCGCCATTTCGACGGCAGCCTCGGCCCGCTTCAGCTTGATTTCCGAGGCTTCGCCGCTGGCGATTTCTTCGCCTTTGGCGGGCTGCTCTTCCGGGGGCGCAGGCGTTGTGGAACCGGTGTTCTCCAGCAGTTCAAGCTGCTGGTTGGCCCAGTCCAAGCCGTGAAAACGAGCGGAGCCGAAGAAGACGACGGTGTCCTGGATGCGCTCGCGGCGGAAGCGCGCCATGGGCTCGTAGTACTCGGCCATGATGCGCAGCATGCGGCCGTCAGGTGAGCTGAGAAACTCTTCGTTCTGGTATGCGAGCGGAGCGGCGGAGAGCTCGGGTGGGTGCTTTTCTGAGACCGGGTCGTTGGACTGCTTTGGCATAGGGGTTCTATTGTCGCGCAAAGTGGGTGCGGGGCGAGTGGCGTGCTGAGCGCTTAGCGATTGTGCGCGCACGCGGATCGTGGGTTCGATCAACATCCTGCAAAGAAATACAGGGATCCTTCCACTACACATCGGCTGGTGCCGACGCTTCGCTCAGGATGACGGCTTTGAGTTGTAGAGATGAAGGATTGTTAGAAACGGGTGATTCAGGAAGCGAAAAGCAAATCCTTTCGCGTCATGGAAGGATGGCAGCACGGGGTCCGCAGTGAAGCTAAAAGCTACGGCCTGTAGTCGCGGTAGTGGATGACTTCGCTGACGCCGATCCAGACATCGAGCAGGCCGAGGCCGCTGATGAGTCCGCGCACCCAGCCGTGTTGCAGGACGTTGTAGACGGAAGGGTGGGTGAGCATCCAGCCATTTTGTTCCCAGTAGCGGCCCCACCAGGGCAGCAGCGCGAGCAGGCCGCCGATGTAGAAGCAGAAGATGACGAAGACGCCAAGACTGGCTCGCTGCAACCAGACGGGTGCAGGGTCGGAGACCGTCCTCTCCGGCTGGGAAGGCGGCGCGCCCGGATTGTGTTGAGCGACTGAAAAAAGCTCGCCTTGCTTCACCGACATCTCTTCCACGGTAGCAGGGTGTGAAGGAACTGTCCGAGATCGCGCGCCGAGTACGGTTGTGCCGGTGAAGACCCGGCCAGATTTCGGTTGCGGAGTGCGAGGGGAATTTTGAGTTTGCTCATGAATCTACTTCTATCGAGCCTTTGCTGCGTCGTTACCCGGTGTGATCCTAAGAAGGCGTCCATTTGCATCGTCAGTGATCACCCAGAGAGCGCCGTCGGGACCTTCTTTGATGTCGCGCATGCGCTGGTGCTGATCGAGGAGCATACGCTCTTCGCCGATGACGGATTGGCCTTTGAGGACGAGGCGCGAGACATGTTGGCCGGCGAGACCGGCGACGAATAGATTCCCTTTCCACTCGGGTATGAGTTTGCCGTCGTAGAAGGTCATGCCGCTGGGGGCGATGACGGGATCCCAGTAATATCGCGGCTGCTCCATGCCGGGGAGTGCCGTGAGGCTGCCGCCATTGAGCTTTGGCTTGCGCGGAAGGGTGAGGCCGTCTGCTAGTGGCAATGAACCGTCGATTTTGGTTCCATCGTAGTTGCGGCCATAGGAGATAAGGGGCCAGCCGTAGTTTGCGCCTCGCTTGATCAGGTTGATCTCGTCGCCGCCCTGCGGGCCGTGCTCGGAGTCCCAGATTTCGCCGGTTTCTGGGTTCATGGCGAGCCCTTCGGGGTTGCGGTGACCGTAGCTCCAGATCTCGGGGAGCGTGTGGTCCTCGAGGTCCTGGTGCTCAGCGAACGGATTGCCGGGTGCGGGTTCGCCGTCACGCGTGATACGCAGGATCTTGCCCATCTGCGAGAAGAGTGACTGCGCCTCGCCGGCGGTCGGATAGAAGAAGCGTTCACCCAACGAGACGTACAGATAGCCGTCGCGACCGAAGAGCAGCCGCGAACCGAAGTGCGCGACCTGTGTGAGCGAGGGGATGACACGCACGAGGGTTTTTATTTCCAGCAGAGATTTGTCGTCGTGCGAAAGTTTGGCGCGGGCTACCACGACGCCGTTGTCCTGCTGGTCGGCTTTCATCTTGGGGTCGAAAAAGACGGGGCCGCGGGGTTCGACGTAGGTGAAGTACAGCAGGCGGTTCGATGCGAAGTCGGGATCGAGGACAATGTCGAGGAGGCCGCCGTCACCGGCGAATTGCACATGCGGCACATCGGCGATCGTGCCTTCGATGCGGCCGGTCTTGCGGTCGATCAAGCGCATGCTGCCGGGCTTTTCGTTGACGATGATTTTGCCGTCAGGGAGGAACACCAATCCCCATGGATGATTGAGGCCATGGGTCATCACCGTGGCGCGGTAGGGCGTTGCAGTGATAAAGGCGGGGGCGCGTGTCTGCCCAGGGAACGCGGGAACCTGACCTTCGCCGATGGGCGGTCGGGTTTCAAGGGGCTGGCCTGCGATGGGAGGAACGTCCGGGGGTCTCGCGCCGAGAACCTTGAGTCCGACACCGTTGGTGAGGGTCTGAGCGTGTGCGGCTGGGGCTGCCAGGCAAAGAGCTACGAGAAAGAGTGCAGTGATGAAAGAAGGTGAACCAAGGCGAATCGAAGGGAAACAGGAGTTGCTGGAGCTTCTACGAAGAACTGACATGCAGCTTGTAAGAGGTTTCAGAAAGACCCCCGGTTGTCCCACGGAAACAGCGGAACGCTGACAGCAGCATCGGCTCCATCTGCGCTTCGCGCCGGCTTTTTCGCGCTCGCCGGTTAGTTCGCTACGGGCTTTTTCCCCTGCTTTTGCGACTTCTCGTTAGCCTGCCTGGACTTGGCGTCGTTCAGCATGGCCTGTCGGTTGTTCTTGAGGTCGGCGGCTATCTGCGTGGAGGTTTCATCGGCGGAGCCGTGCAGTGCGAGTCCGAAATGGACGTCGCCCTGCGTGCCGCTGACGGCGATAGGAAGCTCCAGGCCAGCGCCGTTCTTTTTGAGAAAGGAGTCGACGGGTTTCAGCAGCCAGCTCTTCCAGCCGGTGACCATCTGGGAGGCGGTGGCGTCGGTGCGTACGTGGCCCTTGAACTCGAAGATATTGCCGTCAATGGAGTAGACGCCGTTCATCAGCACGAGAGCGCCGGGGATTTGGTAATGAAGATCGTTGACGGTCATGAGGCCGTGGCCGAGTGAGAAGTTGGCCTGCATCTCGGAGCGCACTTCCGGGTCGCGATCAGAGCTGACCTGCGCGACTTCCTGCGGGTGACCGGAGGCGCGGGCGCTAAGGCCATCGACCTTGTCCTGAAACTGCGGATTGTTGAACTTGACGGCTTTGACACGGAAATTGCCGGCGAGCTCAATCTTTGCGGAGACGCGCACGTTGCCCGGCGGAATGTGGAGCCTGGTTTGCATCGTCAGCATGCCGTTCAGAAGCGGCGGGCTGGTCTTGACGCCGAGGCGCAGGAAATCCTCCATGCGGGCGTTGGGTATGTCGACATCGAGTGCGATGTCATGCCCCTTGCCTTTGACGGTGACGACCTTGCCGCGCGCGGTGAAGTCGGAGTGGAGCATGTGGGCCTGCACCGGCTGCAGGAAGGTGTCGCCGCTGGAGCCGTCGACGATGGCGTGAAATGTAGTGTGCAGCGGGACGGGGTGATCGCTGACATCGAGCGAGAAGTCAGGTGTGTCGGTTTGGCCGTCTACGACGATTTGATCGACCACGCCGCTGAAATGCCCGGTGGATGAGAGTATGCCGCCAAGGCCTTTGATGGTGTTGAGGTCGGCATGGTCGAACTCGTAATTGCCGTCGAGTGGTGTGGACGTTGGGTCGTCGGTGTGCCAGGGACCGAAGTGGCCGGACGCGTGGATGTTGCCGACCGGTTTGGGATTGATGAGTTCGGCCTGGTACGTCATCGGACGATGCGCGCCGAGGTTCTGTAGATGGAGGTTCTGAATGTCGAACTCGAGCGGATCTTTGCCGGGCTTTGAGGAGTCGATGAAGAGCTTGGTATCGGAGCATTGGAACTGGTCGACGATGAGCGCGATCTTCGGGCGCGTCTTCGTGTCGCCGGGGTCTGCGGGCTCTTCTTTCTGGTTGGGACCAAGCAGTGTTGGGCGCCGGCCGGGGGGTGGAATGTGCAGTTCCATGCCGCTGAGCGTGACCGTGCCAACGCGTGTGGGTGAGTGCAATAGCTTGCGGAGCGTAGTGCGGAAGGCGAATGTCTGCACGGAGAGCATCGGGTGCGGCGCGGTGCTGGGCTCGTTTGCCGACTGCGTGCCGTTGAAGTTCGGGATGCGCAGGCCCTTGCCTTCAACTTCCACGCCTTTCACAAGCGAGATGTGCAGCTCGTCGAGTTCAACCTGCGAGTTGAACTGCGCAGAAAGCGTTTCGATGACGCGCTTGCGCAGGATGGGTTCGGCGTTGCGGATGATGTACTCGGCCGTGACGACGAAGACGAAGCAGGAGAGGATGGCGAGCCAAAGGACGACCTTGAACCAGCGGCGGCGCCACCAGCGCGACTGCAATGTGGTGGCTGGCTGGGCCGACCCTTTGAACTCGATCACGTTCACGAGCAAACTCCGTTGCGACTTGGATGCGCTGGGAACTGAGGTCGTCTCATTTTTGTCTGCTGCTTTGGGGTGATCTTCTCGCCTTAGGGAGATCGTTCCGGCATGATGACTCGCGCCTTCAGGGCTTAAAGGGCTTGCTATCGATACCCAGCCCTTGCCACCCCAGCGGACAAGAGCGTCCGCCGGGGACCCCGCGTCGAGCTGGGCTGAAATGAGCCGGGCCTTCGGCCCTCAAGAGCAGCATTACACCGAGGGAAGTTTGCTTTGCGGAGGCTTTGATCTCGCTCCAGGAAGCCTTCCGAAGCTAGAGCCCCGTTTATTTATCACGATTGACGGGCCGTCTGAAGATGCCCCTTCCGAACATAGCGATGCGAAAATAAGAATTGATGCTGCAACTCGCTGGCGCCGGCAAACGCTTCGGCCAAAAACTACTCTTTGACGAATTGAACTGGCTGATTACGTCGAACGAGCGTACGGGGCTCGTGGGCGGCAACGGCACAGGCAAATCGACGCTGCTGAAGATGATTGCGGGCATCGAAGGCCTGGACTACGGCCAACGCACGCTGATCAAAGGCACGACACTGGGCTACCTGCCGCAGGATGGGCTCGCGCTTTCGGGGCGGTCGGTCTTTGACGAGTGCCTGAGTGTATTCGATGAGCTGCATGAGCTGGAGCGTGAGTCGGAGCGGCTGACGCATGTGCTATCCGACGCCGATCCGAAGTCGAAAGAATACGCCGCGGCGGCAGACCGGTATTCCGAGATCGCAGATCTGCTGCATGCCCACGACATTTACACGCTCGACTCGCAGGTGGGTGCGGTGCTGGGTGGACTGGGATTTTCCAAGCAGGACTGGGAGCGGCGCACGGAAGAGTTTTCCGGTGGATGGCAGATGCGCATCGCGTTGGCAAAGCTGCTGCTGCAGAAGCCATCGTTGTTGCTGCTCGACGAGCCGACGAACCATTTGGATCTGGAGAGCCGCAACTGGCTCGAAGAGTACCTCGCGAGCTATGAGAACGCGTTCATTCTGATATCGCATGATCGCTACTTTCTTGATCAGACTGTGAGCAAGACTGTCGAGGTCTGGAACAAGCGGATGCATGTGTACCACGGGAATTATTCGAAGTACCTGACGCTGAAAGATGAGCGTCGCACACAGCTGATTTCCGCTTACAAGAATCAGCGGGAGCGCATTGAGGCGTTGGAGGCATTTATCAACCGCTTTCGTGCGCAGGCCACGAAGGCGAAGCAGGTGCAGTCGCGCATCAAGGAGCTGGAGAAGATCGAGCGCATCGAGATACCGGACGAGGAAGCGACGATCCACTTCACGTTTCCGCAGCCGCCTGCTTCGGGACGCACGGTGCTCGACGTTCGCAACCTAACGAAGCACTACACGAATCCTGACGGCACGCCGAAGGTGATTCTGGAGGATGTGAGCTTCACCATCGATCGCGGCGACCGCATTGCGCTGGTGGGCGTGAATGGTGCGGGTAAGTCGACGCTGCTGCGCATGTTGAGCGGTCAGGAAGCCCCGACCTCGGGCGAGATTAAGGTTGGACACAATGTGCTCGCCGACTTCTTCGCGCAAGACCAGTACAAGGTACTGGATGGCTCGGCGGAAATGCTGAGCGACATCACGGGGTCGAACCCACGGGTCGACGTCGTCACGCTGCGATCGCTGCTGGGCTGCTTTATGTTCACCGGTGACGATGTGTTCAAGAAGTTGGGCGTGCTTTCCGGCGGGGAGCGCAACCGCTATGCGATGGCGAAGATGCTGGTATCGCCAGCCAACTTCCTATTACTCGACGAACCGACAAACCATCTCGACATGCGCGCGAAGGACGTGCTACTGGATGCGGTGCGGAGTTTCTCAGGAACGGTACTTTTCGTTTCGCATGATCGATATTTCATCGATGGATTAGCGACACGTGTCTTCGAGGTGGAAGAGCGTCGCGTCCATATCTATCCTGGTAATTATGAGGATTACCTTTTCCGCAAGTCCGGCGGCTTGCCGACAGGCACCAGCGAGCTTTCTGCGAAGCTGACGCAGGACGACTCGACGGGTGGAAGCATCGATGCCGCGACAGGGATGTTCAAGCCGGTGAAGCAAGTGGGCGTGAAGGAGCCTGAGATCATTGCTCCGCCGGTCGCCTCCATGGAGGGCGAGCCGAACAGCGACTCGACGCATGAGATCGAAGGCTCGCTGACGCCGGTGACCGCGTCGCCGAAACCCTCAGCGAAGCGGCTGAACCCGATCAAGCTGAAGCAGATGGAAGATCGCGTAGCTGCGGCGGAGAACGAGCTTGCCGATGTGGAGACGCGGATCGCTACAGCCGAGCAGCAGCAGGCGAACTACACGACGGCGGACGCAGCCAAGACGATTTCGGCGGAACTCGATCTGCTTCGCGAGCGGCACGCGGAGCTGACAGCAGAGTGGGAGACGCTGGCTATGCAGCTTGAAGAGCAGGTACTTGCGTAGCGGCGCCACGCTGGAACTTGGTTGCGCTTCGCTCTCGCCTCCCTTTGCCGCTTCTATAATCTGCTGCAATGGCCACTCGAGATTCTGCTGTGCTGTGCTGCCTGGTCGCGCTGAGTTGCTTGGGGTGCCGGGTTGAGGATCCGCCGTCGCGCGGGGATATAGCTCGAGAAGACCGAGCTGAAGAGGCGCAGAGGACTCCGCCTCCACCACACGCGCTTCCCGTTGTCGACGATGCGGAGCGCGTGATCGAGTCCTGTGGGCAGCCAGCCGGCGATACGACGCAGGCGATTTATGACAAGATGTACAACGGCCCAGTGCGCCGCATGATTTATTTCAACCGGCAACCCATCGTCGTGGAGTTTATTCCATCCTTACCTGAGGCAAGACAAAGTGGGCATGAGGCTCCGTTTCCGCCGGAGCTGCGTGCGCCGGCCACGCCACCTCCGGGATCGGTATGGCGCTTTCAAGCGGTGCGCATGGGTGAGCGTGAAGTGATGACCTCGACGCGGCTTTCGATTTACTTACCATGCGCGGCACGAGCGCTGGCCGATGAGCTCTAGCCCTATGCGAATTCTGGTGATTGGAGCCGGCGCCGTCGGTGGCTACTTTGGTGCGAGGCTCCAGGCCGCCGGCCGCGATGTCACCTTTCTGGTGCGCGAGCGGCGCGCCGAGCAACTGCGTCAGAGCGGTTTGCAGGTGATCAGTCCGAACGGCGATCTCTCGTTGGAGCCGAAGCTTCTGTTGGCAAGCGAGCTTCGCGAGAAGCCTGAGACGTTCAACCTCATTCTTCTGAGCACGAAAGCTTACTCACTGGAAGGCGCGATGGAGGATTTTGCTCCTGCCGTGGGCAGCGAGACTGCCATTCTTCCGCTGCTGAACGGGATGCGGCACCTTCAGGTGCTTGATGAGCGGTTCGGCGCACCGCATGTCCTTGGCGGTTCGACTCGCATTGCTGCGGACCTGGACGCAGATGGCCGCGTGTTGAACATGGAACGTCTCCACGATCTCGTTTTCGGGGAAAGAGACCGCACCGTTACAGCTCGCATTGACGCCATCGCGAAAACTTTTCACGGCGCCGGCTTTGACGACATGGCTTCGCCCGACGTGCTTGCCTTCATGTGGCAGAAATGGGTGCTGCTCTGCTCACTGGCTTCGGCAACATGCCTGATGCGTGGGTCCGTTGGAGAAATTGCGGCGGCGCCTGGCGGGAGTGAGATCGTGAAAGGCTTCATTGCAGAGACGTCGGCGATTGCGGCGAGTGAAGGTTATCCGCAAACGCCTGAGTTTTTGCAAAGTGTCACGGAGCGTCTGACTAAAACCGGGTCTGAGCTTACGGCTTCGATGTTTCGCGATTTGCAGAAAGGCCAGCCGGTGGAGGCAGATCAGATTGTCGGCGACATGCTGCAACGTGCCGAGGCGCATGGGATTGCGGCACCGCTGCTGCGCGTGGCCTATGCGCACCTTGGCGTGTACACGCAGAAACGAGCGAGCGCTTCGTAAGGGCTCGACATGCCGTGGAAGCATATTTCGCGTTCCAATCGAAAAGCGGTTGCGGTGTAGGCGAGCAATGATATGTTGCGGTGCGCTCGATACGCCCTTCATTGTCGGCAGCGAGGCTTAGTTCGCGGGGTCGCAAGCCGCCGGAGCATGTCATCATCAGCTATGGCTTCGCTTTGGACACCGACCGACTGGCGCGCGCGGCTCGCCGAACTGGAAGCGCATGACAGCGAAGCGAAGCAGGCGCCCCTGCGGCGCGACATCCGTTCGCTCGGAACGTTGCTTGGGCAGGTGCTGCGCGAGCAGGCGGGCGACGGACTGTTCGATACGGTGGAGTCGTTGCGGCGCACGGCAATTGCGCGGCGCGAAGCTGAAGCGTTGGGCAGCGACACGGCCGCCAGTGAACATCTGCAGGGTGCGCGGACTGTGGCGTATATGGCAGCCGATGATCCCCAGGCCGCGTACAGGCTGGCACGGGCCTTTGCTTCCTACTTTGAACTGATCAATCTCGCGGAGACCAACCACCGCAAACGGAGAAGGCGCGCGAGCCAGCTCGATGCCGATGCAGCGCCACAGCGCGGCAGCCTGCGAGGGACGCTGCGGCGCTTGAAGGAGGCTGGTTTCGATCGCAATGCAGCGGTGCGAGAGCTTGCCGGAATCTGCATCATGCCTGTGTTCACGGCGCACCCTACGGAGGTGGCGCGGCGCAGTGTGATGTTCAAGCGGCGGAGAATTTCCGACCTGCTGGAACAGCTGGATGCAATCCCGCTGTCGGAAGCGCAACTGAACGATCTGGAGCGGGCCATGGCGGCGGAGATCACCGCGCTGTGGCAAACGGATGATGTTCGCAGCGCGCGACCAACGGTGAAGGATGAGATCCGTTTGGCGCTGGATTATTACGAAGCTTCGATCTTCGACACGATTCCCGTGCTGTATGCGGAGATCGCGAGTGCGCTGGACGCAGAGTATCCGCTCGATACGAGCGCGGCGGATACGGAGGCAAGGACACCGCTCTGGGCGTTGCCGCTGGTGGTACGCTTCGGGTCCTGGATTGGAGGCGACCGCGACGGCAATCCGTTTGTCACCGCTGCGACGACAGCAGAGTCGTTGGGGATGTCGCGCTCACTGCTGTTTGAGTACTACATCGGGCAGCTGAGTAAGATCTTCGATCAGCTTGGCTCATCGAAGAACCAGGCGAGCATCTCGCAGGAACTGCGTGTCTCGCTAGAGACGTACCTCGGGCAGCTTCATGCCAGCGCGCAAACGGAAGACACACCGCAGTTGCCGTTGGAAGCTGTACGACTGGCGATCGCGTGCATGAGCCTGCGACTTGGCGGCAAGCTCCCCAGCAATATGTCGCGCAACCTTTCGGTGAGTGGAGATGTTGCATTGCCGCCGTACGAAGCTCTGGACGAGTTTCTGCATGATTTGAAGCTGTTGCGTGACTCGTTAGCGGCGAACCACGGTGAGAGATTAGCGGAGACGTTTCTCGATCCGCTGGTGCTACAGGCGCGCACGTTTGGGCTTTACCTGCAGACGCTGGATGTGCGGCAGCATGGGCGAGTGCATGAGGCAGCGGTGCGGGAGATCAGTGCCTGGCAGGATGCTAGCGGCCTCACCCTGCCGGAAGCACCGTCGCGGGAAACGGCGGAAGTGCTCGCAACCTTCCGAGGGATCGCTGAGTCGAAGAGGACGATTCCCACGGCCATCACACGCTATGTCATTTCCGGTGCGAGCTCTGCCGCGGATGCGCTGCGTGTGCTGTGGCTCGCACGGCTCGGTGGCGTGAGCGCGGAAGGCGGACTGGCGCCGAACGGCGAGCACGATCCGGGGCTACAGCCTGTTCCGCTGTTCGAGTCGATTGAGGATTTGCGCAACGCGCCGGATATCTGCCGTGAGCTTTGGAAGAGCGCAGCCTATGCGCCGCTGTTGACCGCGTGGGACCACCAGCAGGAAGTGATGCTTGGTTACTCCGACTCGAACAAAGACGGCGGCATGATTACCAGCACATGGGAGATTTGGAAAGCGCATCGCGCGCTGCACGATGTGGCTCGCGAATGCGATGTCGACCTGCGGCTGTTTCACGGGCGGGGAGGCACGGTTGGGCGTGGCGGCGGACCAACGCATCGCGCGATTTACGCTCAGCCTTTGGAGAGCTTCGGCGGAGAGTTGCGGATCACCGAACAAGGGGAAGTGCTGAACTGGAAATACTCCGATGTGGTGTTGGCAGAGCGCAATCTGGAGTTGATGATCGCGGCCTCGCTCGATGCGGTAACGCGGCCGGACCTCAAGAACGAACCATCGAACACACACCTTACGGGCACTATCGAGCCTGCGTGGGAGCGTGCGCTGGATGAGTTGAGTGCGGCTTCGTTTGCGTTCTACAGGAAGCACATTGTTGAGGATGATGAGGTGTTTAGCTACTTCGAGCAGGCGACCCCTGTGGCGGAGCTGGAGCATGCACGCATCGGCTCGCGCCCAGCAAAGCGCGCGGACGCAAGTGCGACGAAGAAGCGCAGCATGGCCGATCTTCGCGCGATTCCGTGGGTGTTCGGCTGGATGCAGTCACGGCATGTTGTGCCCGCGTATTTTGGCGTTGGGCACGCGCTTGAGGCGTACACGAATGCTCATACAGAAGATGGCTTGCAAACACTGCGGAAGATGATGCGGAGCTTTCCGCTGTTTCTCGACATGATTCGCAATGTTGAAATGGCGCTGGCAAAAGCAGACTTCGGAATCGCCCGTTTGTATGCTTCGCTCGTAACCGACGCAGTGCTGCGGGAACGCGTGTTCGGCACACTGCATGCGGAGTTCGAACGCACCAAGCAGATGGTGCTTGCCGTGACGGAGCAGAACGAGCTGTTGGAGCGTAATGCTGTGCTTCTCAACTCGATCCGCTTGCGGAACCCGTATGTCGATCCGATGAGTTTGCTGCAAGTGGAATTACTGCGCCGAAAGCGCGCGGGTGAGCAGAGCGAAGAACTCGACCGGGCGATCACGGCGACGATCAATGGCATCAGCGCCGGGCTGCGCAATACAGGCTGAGTCTACTTCAGTGCGTCGTTGTAGCTGGCTTTGGTTCCCTCACCGATAGCAAGCATCCCGGAGACGTGCGCCAACGCTCGACGCATGATGGGCAGTGCTTCGTTGGCCAAAGCAGGGGTTAAATCCTTACCGTGGGTTTGCAGGATGGGCGAGAACTCCAGGTAGTCATTCAGTGCCTGCTCTTCCTCGGTCTGGAGCATGTTCTGCTGCTTGTAGGCATCGGCGAACCTCTGCACCTCGCCGTAATCCATAAAGGAAAGCACGCCGGTACCGCCGGCTGTCATCCATGCCGCATCGGGAATGTTCTGTTCGCTGAACTCTACTTTTATGCCGTCGAGGACCGGGACTTTGTTCCCCGCGCTGACGGATTCCATAGCTCCAATGAGTTCTAGCAGGCTGACGCGTTCAGCAATGACATACGGCGCGCTCTTTACCAACAGATCTTCGTTGGATTGGAGCTCGCGCCGGATGTTCGCTTCGGCCTCCTTGCGCTGGTGCCGGTGATGCAGGGCTTCTGCGGCGTTTTCCAAACCGAGCGCTATGAGCAGTCCCACGGTAATGGTGAACAGATGGACGAAGAAGTCTCGGGCGCCACTGATTGGGTGCTCTGGAGCGTGCACATCCAGCATGTTGTCTCCTGTGCTTTCAGCCTAGAGTAGCGCGAATCACACGCGCGTGCGGTACACTTCCGCCCATGGTGCGCTCGTTTGCTTTGGTGTCTTTGGCGGTTGTCGCTGTTTTCTTTGCGGGTCGGATGTTCGCGTTTCAAGCTGCGCCGGGCCGCGCGGGGCTGCCGCCTTCTTCACACGAGGTGAACGCTGACAGCTCTGTCACGTTCCGCTTTCGCGACACCGGCGCAGGCAAAGTGGAAGTGCATACAGATGCTGCCCTGAAGCCGCTGACGATGACCCGCGACCCACAGGGTGTGTGGAGCGCGACGACAGAGCCGCTCAAGCCGGAGATTTACGGCTACCAGTTCTTTGTCGATGGCGTGCCGATGCTTGACCCACGCAACAGCGATGTGCGGCATAATCTTGCTTTCGCTTCGAACGAAGTGAAGGTGACCGGCAATCCGCCATCGCCATGGGACCTTTCTGACATACCGCATGGGGTGGTGTCGCGGCATGTGTTTACCACGCATATTGCGAAGAACCTGCCGCAGAACCAGAGCGCTTATGTGGTTTACACGCCGCCGGGGTACGACCCGAAGCACAAGGGCGGCTACCCCGTGCTGTACCTGTTGCACGGCTACACCGACAGCGATGATGGATGGACGCAGGTGGGGCGCGCGCAGTTCATTCTGGACAGCCTGATCGATGGCGGCAAGGCTGTGCCGATGATCGTGGTGATGCCGCTGGGCTACGGCAACTTTCAGTTCCTCACAGGTGGTTTCAGCAACTGGAATACTCCGGCTGCGGTGAATGAGAATACTTCGCTGTACAGCCAGTTGCTGCTGCAAGAGGTGATGCCTGCGATCGATCGCGAGTTCAACGTGGCCAAGGGTAAAGAGAACCATGCGATCGCGGGCCTTTCGATGGGTGGATTGGAGAGCCTGACGATTGGGCTGAACCATACCGACCTGTTTGCTTATGTGGGTGGGTTCAGTTCGGCCGTGCACAGCCAAAATCTTGACCAGCAGATACCTGACATTGATGCGAAGAAGGCGGATTTGAAACTGCTCTGGGTCGCGTGTGGAATCGACGATGGCTTGATCAAGCCGAACCGTGCGTTTGTTGCGTGGGCCAGGACGAAGGGACTGCCGATTACGCCTATTGAAACGCCCGGTGCGCACACTTGGCTGGTGTGGCGCGATAATCTGCTGAACTTTGCGCCGCTGTTATTTCGCAAGTAGATCGGGCCTGAGTACTTCAACGAGACGAATACAGAGACATTTCGCCTACGGCTCAGGATGACGCAAGCTCTGCTGCATGAGCGAAGGATGCCTTAGCTTAGCGGCGAAATCTTCACCGCCTTGTTGTCGACGAATTCAATCGTCTCCGTTTTGTCGCCAACGTGATACGTGACGTTGCGGTCGCCGATCTTGTCGCCGTGCGGCTCGATGACTTCGCCCAGCGCCATCATGGCCTGGTTTTCGCTCATGCCGGGCGCTGCTTCGTGCTTGTCGATGTGCGCCCAAACGTCCGGCCCCCAGTGTTTATAAAGGGTGTGCGGGTCGTCGTAGAAGAAGATGTCATCGCTGAGAAAGGTGTAGTTTCCCGCGTCGTAGTTGCCGACCGGCGTGGCGTACAGCGCTTTGGGGTCAGAAGAGTTCGGCAGCGTAAAAGCGAGCAACACATGCTTCTCTCCGGCGGCAACACGTGCGGTGGCGGCGCGGGTATGCGGCGGGACCTGCTCGAAGACGTCTTTGATCAGCATGGGCTCCGCTCCATAGAGCGTGCCGACGGAATGTGCGTAGTCTGCGTGATGGTTCGCGCACTTGTAGTAATCCAACTGGCCGCCGGCGCTTACCCAGATGGTCTTGCCGATCAGCTCACGCTCATCCTTCAGCGAGTCGGGACGCTGTTTGCGCACGAACACCAGGTCGTCGTCAGAGAGCTTGCCCTTTTCGTAGACGCCCTTGCGCTCGACTGTCGCGTTCTCGTCCACTACGTTGCGGTGATGCAGGTAGAGCAGCTCGCCACCGACTGCCAGGATCAGCGCTGCGGAAACACCAAGTACCAGCTTGCCCTTTGACTCCATTCCTCACTCCACGCTTGTTCGATGCCGTTCACGGCTACGCTATTATCACTGACACTCCACTTCAGAGGGCCGCGCCCATGCATATCGCTCGTACGCTTCTGCCGTTTCTGCTGACTTCATTCCTTTCTGGGCAGCAAGGGCCCGCGCCCTCGACCATCGCTGCGCCGCCACGTGAATCGCCAGCGGCTGTGGCTCGGTACATCAAGGTGCCCGCAGCGGAGTACATCCTGCTGGAGAACGTGCGGGTGATCGATGGAACGGGTGCACCGGCTCGCGAGAATCAGATGGTCATGCTGCACCACGGCAAGATCGAGTACGTTCAAGCTCAAGCGGCCGACTTCATGACGCCGACCGGAACCGTGATGCTGGATCTGAAGGGTCACACGGTGTTTCCAGGCATCGTCGGCATGCACGACCATATGTATTACATCGCGCGGCCGAACCTGGATGCGATGGGCCACTCTGAGCCGCCGCTGATTGTGCCGCAGATGACGTTCACGTCGCCGCACCTTTACCTCGGCGCTGGTGTGACGACACTGCGGACTACGGGCTCGGTGGAACCATATACAGATTTGAATCTTCGCAAGGAGATCGATGCCGGCAGGCTGGCCGGGCCGCACATGGATGTGACCGCGCCGTACCTGGAGGGAGCCAACTCGCCGTTCATCCAGATGCATCAGCTTGCCGACGCGGACGACGCACGCCGCACCGTGGATTTCTGGGCCGACGAAGGAGCAACGAGTTTCAAGGCGTATATGAACATCACGCGGGCAGAGCTGAAGGCCGCGATTGATGAGGCGCACAAGCGCGGGCTCAAATTGACGGGGCATCTGTGCTCGGTAACGTATCCCGAAGCAGTTGGGCTTGGCATAGACAATCTGGAACACGGCTTTTACGTGAACACGCAACTGGACCCTGGAAAGAAGCCGGATGTGTGCCCCGCAACGGCCGGCCATCCCACCCTGGCGAAGATGACTCCGCAAACAGAAGAAGGCAAGGCGCTGATCGGCCTGCTGATTTCTCACCATGTGGCGGTCACATCGACGCTGCCGGTGTTTGAGCCTGCTGACCCGCGACACGTGCAGGTACAGCCCCGCGTGCTGGATGCGATGTCCGCGCCGACGCGCGAAGCTTACCTGATCACACGTAACAGCGAGATGATGCGGGCGAGCGCAGACAAGGAGCTCGCGGTGGATCGTGCGCAACAGTATGCGAACAACACTGCCATGGAACGGGCGTTCGTTGCGGCAGGCGGGCTGCTGATGGCAGGCCCAGATCCAACGGGCGACGGTGGCGTGTTGCCGGGATATGGCGACCAGCGAGAGATCGAGCTGCTTGTCGAGGCGGGCTTCACGCCGGTGGAGGCGATCAAGATCGCGACGCTGAACGGCGCGACGTATCTCGGTCGCGCGGCCAGCATCGGGAGTATCACCCCGGGCAAGAATGCGGACCTGGTTGTGGTGAAGGGTGATCCCAGTA
This sequence comes from Verrucomicrobia bacterium Tous-C9LFEB, assembly GCA_903970445.1. Taxonomy (GTDB): domain Bacteria; phylum Acidobacteriota; class Terriglobia; order Terriglobales; family Acidobacteriaceae; genus Granulicella. The sequence continues at coordinate 62,679 of CAJCIP010000124.1, forward strand.
AGAAGATCAGCGACATCGAGAACACGGAGATTGTGTTCAAGGATGGCGTTGGGTATGACTCGCAGAAGCTGCTGGACTCGGCGAAGGGCAGGTACGGGCAGTACTGAGAACGCAGATTCCCTTCGGGAATGACAACAAAAGATGCAGGGCCCTAATTCAATGGCTCAGCCGCACTCAATTCCTTTTCCGCAGCGATCAGATCTTCGGCGGTGAGTTTATCTGCGCGGCGGAGGGCGGGAAAGAAGACGCTCCAAAGGCCGGTGATTGTCATGCTGGCGATGCCGCCGATGACGACCGCACGAACGGCTCCCCACCAGTGTGCGGTGAGGCCACTCTCGTATTCGCCGAATTCGTTACTGGCGCCGAGAAAGAGCCAATTTACGCTGGAGACGCGGCCGCGCATTTCGGGCGGTGTGGCGAGTTGAAGAATGCTGGAGCGGACGACGACGCTGATCATGTCGGTTGCGCCGGTGACGAACAGGGCCAGGCAGCTCAGCCAAATGTTGCGGCTGAGGCCGAAGACAACGGTTGCAGCGCCGAAGCCGGCAACACAGAACAGCATCGTGCGGCCCGCGTTGCGTCTGATCGGCGCGAACACAAGCGTGAGTGACACGATCAGCGCCCCGAGGCTGGGCATCGCGCGCAGAAGGCCAAGGCCGTGTGGGCCGATGTGCAAAACGTCCACGGCAAAGACCGGCAGCAGGGCGACGGCGCCACCGAAGAGGACGGCGAACAGGTCCAGCGAGATGGAGCCAAGCAGCAGGCGTGTATGTGCGACGTACTCCAGCCCCGCAAGCATGGTGCGGATGGTGAAGCCCTTCTTCTCCGCTGCGCCGCGCGGATGAATTGTGCTGAAGAGAAGCAGGTACAGCGTTAGACACACGAGGGTGAAGGCGTAGACGATGGGTCCGCCTTCGAAGCGACCAAGCCACGATGCGCGGCCACCGCCCACCCAATGCACAAGCGGAACAGTGAAGAGAAGGCCGCCGACCATTGGGCCCAGCGCGTTCGAGATTTGGAAGATCGTCGCGCCCCACGTCACAGCGTTCACAAAGTGTTCTTTGGGTATGAGTGTGGGAAGCAGCGAACTTGTGGCGGGACCACTGAAGCATCGGCCGGTTCCGATGAGGAAGAGAATCGCGTACACAAGCCAGATGTTGTGGATGCCTCGCAGCGCCACATACAGCAGCAGCGCAGAAGCTGCGAACTGCACGCTGTAGCAAATCAGGATGATGGCGCGGCGGTCATAACGATCGGCAACGTGGCCTGCCAACAAGACAAAGCAGATACCTGGAAGGAATAACGCAAGCCCGGTATACCCAAGTGCCAGTGCGGAATGCGTAATTTGATAAACCTGCCACGCCACGCCTACCGATTGTGCTTCGGCTCCGACGACGGCAAGAAAGCGCGTTGCGGAGTACACCCGAAATTCACGATGCTGCCACGCAACGATTGCGCTTTCGGTTCGCTGTTCCCCTTCGGCCATGTACTTCTATGCTGACACATCGTGATGGCGACGAGATTCAGGAGAGCTGAACATGACTTTCATCTTGCAGGTGAAAGCTTGCAGCGCGTTGTCCTATCATCGTCACGATGAGTGCTTCTGACGTGTCCACACTTGGCTCGCTGCTTACAGAAAGCCGCAACTCCGCGACGGAGCATCTCGACGAGCTATCAACGCTCGACATGTTGGCGGTGATCAACGATGAAGATGCAAAGGTCGCCGCTGCTGTGCGCGCGGAATTGGCGAGCATTGCTAAAGCGGTTGATGAGATTGCCTCACGCTTTCAGCGCGGCGGGAGGCTGTTCTACGTCGGGGCAGGAACGAGCGGACGGCTTGGCGTGCTCGATGCGAGCGAATGCCCGCCGACTTTTTCTGTGCCGGCAGAGCTTGTGCAGGGATTGATTGCGGGGGGAGATCGTGCACTGAGGTTGTCGAGCGAGCACTCGGAGGATTCTCGCGCGGAGGGTGCGCGGGACCTCGCGGAGGCAGGCTTTGCTGCAGACGAAAAGCCGGACACACTGGTCGGCATCGCGGCGAGTGGACGCACGCCGTACGTGCTCGGCGCTATGGAGTTCGCGAAGGGGTTTGCGAAAGAGCAGGGTGCATTGGTGATTGGCCTGAGTTGCGTTCCTGGTTCGCTGGTGGCGCGGGCTGCGAACATTGCGATTACACCGGCAACTGGCCCGGAGGTCATCACTGGCAGCACGCGCCTGAAGGCCGGTACAGCCACGAAGCTGGTGCTGAACATGCTTTCCACCGGTGTGATGGTGCGCACAGGCGCGACCTACGGAAACCTGATGGTGAACGTGCGGCCGACGAACGCGAAGCTGGTTGACCGGGCCGAGCGCATCATCGCTGCCGCTACCGGATGTGATGCTGTCCGGGCGGCGCAATTGCTTGCGGATGCGGGTAATAGTGTGAAGGTAGCGATCGCGATGGAAGTGCTGCAGTTGGATCGAGCGGATGCGGAAGGAAAGCTAGCTGATGCCGGTGGAGTGTTGGCTGTCGCGCTGCATTCTGCGAAGGATTAAGTGGACTTGAGGCGCTCGCGCTGCCAGCGTCGCGCACCGGTGTCAGTGCCAGTGAGGAGTGCCTTTGCCGCGGCACGCCGGCCCGCATGCAGACCCTCGGCAACGGCAGTGCGTTCGGTGTAGACCATCACGCGATTGCGGCCGCCGCGCTTTGCCTGATACAACGCTTTGTCGGCACGACGCAGTGTGTCGGCCCACGTGCGCTCGCCAGGCTTGCGCATGCTCACGCCGATGCTGACCGTCATCTTGATGGTCGATTCGCCTTCTTCGATACGGACTTTCTCGACAGCGCGGCGTAATTGCTCTGCGAGCATTTCAGCCGCGCTTAGATCACGGCCCGGCAGCAGGACGGCGAATTCTTCGCCGCCAACGCGGGCGGTGATGTCCCTGGGGCCGACGGTGGCAAGCATCGTTGCGCCAAGCGTCTTGAGCGCACGGTCGCCCGTCCAGTGGCCGTACGTGTCGTTGAGCACTTTGAACTTGTCGAGGTCGAGCATCAGCAGGGCGAGCGGGGACTTATTCTGCTCAGCGAGCCGGATTTCATCGGCGGCAAACTCTTCCATGGCGCGCCGGTTGCAGAGGCCCGTGAGAGCATCCGTGCGCGTTTCCTCATGCAGGCGGCGCTTGCTTTCCGCCACCCAAAGCGAGATGAACGAGAAGGAAAGCACGGAAACGCTGATAAGCATGGCAACTCGCGCGGCAATCATCAACGAATCGTGCAGATGGCCGTGCAGCCCGATATCCACTATCAGCCGGAACACAAAGACCGACATCACCACGGCCAATTGTCCAGCGCAGAAGCGCGCAGCGGCCTGCATGGGGCGGAATGGCGTTTGCCACAACATGTGCATGGTAGCGGCCATGATGCCAAAGATGACGAGGCGGGAAAACACAAGCGCAAAGTAGCCTGTGTGCCCACTCATGATGCCGAAACCAAGTTCGAGGGCCATCGATGCGGAAACAACGGCGGTGGGCCACTGCTCATACAGTGGACGTCGAACCGCGAACCAGCGCATGCCCAGGTAGACCCAGAAGAACACCAGGATCAACAGCGAGGCAGCAATGGTTTGCGCCACACGGTCCCACGCGGACGGCATCATGAAGCGTACGGTCGAGGCGAGCAACTGAAGACCGCCGGCCGCGGCCAGCCAGTCCATGCCCTTTGACCGGCGGTCTGACCAGGTCAGCAGAACCATCGTGAGCGCGAACGTTACCTGTGACACATATCCGATCAGGTACAGCGTCTGTGCATGGATCATGGAGGCCCAACCCTTTGTCGCAGCATTCCATTCGCAAGCCCGGCTTGGTAATGGCTACTTCTGACTATTACTTCAGACGCAGTTTCTCAGGGAATTGCCCCACTCTCACGGTGCAAGGAAGGTAACTTTTGTGGGATAGCTATTCGAACAGAGTGGCAGCCCTGCCCGGGAACGGGATGCCGAAGTGCTCGTAGGCGAGACGGGTGGCGATACGTCCGCGCGGCGTGCGATGGATGAAGCCAATCTGAATGAGAAAGGGCTCATACACTTCTTCCAGCGCGTCCTGCTCTTCTGCGAGAGCGGCGGCAAGCGTATTCAGGCCGACGGGGCCACCATCGTACTTCTCGATGATGGTGCGCAATAAGCGCCGGTCGAGTTCATCGAAGCCATGCGCGTCGACTTCGAGAATCGTGAGCGCGGCCATTGCTGTCGCGCGGTCGATGACGCCGCCGGCACGGACCTGCGCGTAATCGCGAACGCGGCGCAGCAGGCGGTTGGCAATGCGCGGTGTCCCGCGTGAGCGCATAGCGATTTCCGAAGCGCCGTCGCGATCGATTGGAACGCCGAGAACTTCAGCGGAGCGCTCGACGATGAAACGCAGTTCGTCGTCTGTGTAGAACTCCAATCGAAGAAGTATGCCGAATCGCGAACGCAGCGGGGAGCTGAGCAGGCCAGGGCGGGTTGTCGCCGCGACGAAGGTGAATGGCTTGATTTCGAGCGTATGCGTGCGCGCGCTGGGCCCCTGCCCGATGATGATGTCCATCTGGTAGTCCTCAAGCACGGTGTAGAGCTTTTCTTCGAGCACCGGCTGCATGCGATGGATTTCATCGAGGAACAGTACCTGCTTTTCGCGCAGGTTGGTCAGGATCGCGGTGAGGTCGCCGGCGATCTGCAGCGCTGGCCCGCTGGTCTGCTGAAAGCCAACGTGCAGCTCGTTGGCGATGATTGTCGCGAGGGTCGTTTTACCGAGACCGGGCGGCCCGAAGAGCAGAACGTGATCGAGTGCTTCGCCACGGGAGCGCGCGGCTTCCAGTGCGATGGCAAGCTGCTGCTTTGCCTTGGACTGGCCGATGAATTCAGCGAGGTGTGTGGGGCGAAGCTTGAGTTCTACCGCATCGTCCTCTTCCACTTTGCCTGCGGTGACAAGCCGTTCCGCGTCGCTGTCGCGGCGTGACGAGGCGCCCAGGTCATGCTTCGCCTTGCCCGTGAAGGGATGGTTCGGATTGAAGCCGGAAGCCACTCAGGCGAGGATAAGGCGAAAGCGGAGGCTGGAGCAAACGAAGTGGAACAAAGACAGACGGGAGACGGTAGACAGTAGACGGTAGACAGACAATAGACGGTAGACAGACGGTAGACGGTAGACAGACAGTAGACAGTAGACGGTAGACGGTAGACAGTAGACAGGAAAGAGACTGTCGGAGCTGGTCGTCTCTAGCTGTCTAGCTGTCTTCCTGTCTAGCTGTCTTCCTGTCCAGCTGTCTTCCTGTCTAGCTGTCTTCCTGTCTTCTTGTCTGCCGTCTACTATCTACTGTCTCGCCGGCACGAGCTCAAACAGCACCGAATGCATGTCGCTGTATCGCTTATGCCAGTCCGTGTTGTGCTCGAGCAGGTAGCTCATAGCGGTGTCCGGGGGCAGAAGAACGTAGCGTATATCGTACTTTTTCAGTGTCTCGAACGACTGCCAGCCCTGAATCGCTGAGAGGTAGTCCGAGAAGACACCGTTCTCGACGAAAAGATCGGCGCGCGAGTCGATGAAGACGGGAGTTTGCGGCGTTGCGTAGATCATGTACCCGCCCCACTCATAGGCGTTGAAGACATGCCCTGAAGGCATCTTCTGCAAACGGGCCAGCGCACCCACGGGGAACGTTTGATCGCGGTGTTGCACGAGATCGCTTTCCGAAGGAACGCGCCAAAGGATGATCGTGGCCAGTGCGGCGAGAGCAAGCGCGTTGAGCCACGGGCGCTCCAATTTGCGCTCATACGGGCCAAGTACACCACGAAGCTCGATGGCGAGAAACGGCGAAATGACGAGTCCTGTCATAAAGATGAAGCGCGTGTACGTGAGACCGCAGAAGACAGCGAACAGCACCAGAAAGAGATCGAAGAGCGTCCACATTCGCTTGCGAGTGAGCGATGTGATGGCGAGAACGGCAATGATCGCAAAAAGAAATTTGCCGAAGAAGGTGTGTAGATCGAGGCTTGCCCATTCGGCGACGGACTTGACGTTCAACTGTTGACTGACGGCGAATGCGAATGGATAGAGCGGCAGCCGCCAGCCGTATGGGTTGCAAAACAGCGTTCCAATCACGGCAACAAGCGACCACAGCAATGGAATCCGCATCGGCTTAGATAGACCCGGCGAAGTGACCGCTCCCCACTCACCCTTGATGAACGCGCATAGAGCGAACGTCACAAGAACGATGAAGCCGAGTAGCCAGGAACCGTGCATGTTGACCCAGAGCAGAAAGAGCGGCGGCAAAGTCCAGATGTAGTTGCGTCCCTGTTGATACCCCCATAAAACGAAAAGCTCGATAACCAAGAACAACCAACCGAAGAGCAGTGTGCGTGGACCGAGCGAGATGCAGGACAGGACAACCGCGACGAGGCCGGCGAGGAACGACGCCTTTACGTCCAGCGAATGCATGTAGCAGAGCAGGTAAACGCCGAGCAGGATCGACTCACTGAGAGCGAGCGATACAAGAAAGAGCCCACGCAAACCGAACATGCGAAAGGCTGCGTAAAAAGGCAGCTCAGCCAGCCATTCGAAATTGATCCATGGCTGGCCCGCGAGAGTGAAGCTGAAGACATCGTGATGTATGAACGTGTGTGTTGAGAGCAATCGCTTTGCGTTCGCCAAGTGCCACCAGATGTCCGGATCGGAGACGTCGCGGACAGCGCTGCCATTCGACGCGAAGAGCGCAAGCATCACCATCAGCGTCATGCCGAGGACAGCCGGAAAGCTAAACAGCTTCGCGATGTTGGAGCGTGTGGCAGCGCCTGCGCGGGCTTGCGGATTCAGCGCGGTCGACTCTCGCGGTTCCACCATACGGAGAGAGTCTACGAAGACCGAGGATGCGTTGCTGTAACGCTATTGCGTTACAGGAAAGCGGCGCACGTGAACCTCTTTCGTCAACTGCCGTGCATACCCACATTCGTTCACGCGAGACCACCTACGTTGCATGGAGCTTCCCGCCTGCCGCAAGTAACCTTACCTCCGTGTTCGCCAGTGCGCTACAAACCGCCCCCTCGCAAGAGCGAGAACCGCACGCTCATCCGAGCGGTTCAACCCGCACGCATGCAGTCGGGTTACCCCGGTCGGTGCTGATCGCGCAGACTCTGCTTCTCGCACTGCTTTTCGCGATACCGCCTGTTCGCGCGCTGTACCATCAGTGCGTCATTGATCCTGACGTCTGGTGGCATCTCAGCATCGGCGACTTCGTTGCGCAGCACCACGGCGTTCCACATGCTGACTTCATGTCACGCGCGGTCCTGGGAACGCCATGGCAGGCATATAGCTGGCTGTTTGATTTGCTGGTTTCCAGACTGTTCCATGGCTTTGGCCTCACCGGTATCGTGCTGTACACAGCAGGAATGCTCCTTGCGATCGCCATCGCAACGTACCGCCTTGCTTCGCGGCGGTTGGATTTTTCCATTGCAATCGCTCTTACGTTCTTCGTGGGTTTCAGCATGATCCCGCTCGAGACCCCACGCTCGTGGCTGTTCAGCATACTGTTCTTCCTTCTTGAGCTCGACATCCTGATGAGGGTGCGAGACTCGGGCAAGATGCGAGATTTAGTGTGGATCCCCGTGATTCTGGGGTTTTGGGCTAACCTCCACATCCAGTTCGTGCATGGACTCATCATGCTGATGATTGCTTTCGGCGAGGCCGTGGTCTCGCGATGGTGGCGCGATAAGGATGTACGAACTTCGCCGCAGGCCCTGGGCCTGACGCTGGTTGTCAGTGCGGCCGCGACGCTGTGCAGCCCATACGGCTGGCACATCTACCGCGTGGCCTACGACTTCGGCACACAGACGGAGGCCTTGAACAAGATCAGCGAGGTGCAGGCGATGGCCTTCAGAGACCCCTGCAATTTCACAATTTTGGTACTTGCTTTTGCCGCGGTAGCTGCCCTGGCTCGGCACAGTCGTCCGCTGCTTTTCGAGAAAACTCTGTTCGTCTTTGCGGCATTCGTTTCATTCCACTCGCAGCGCGACGCCTGGATGATGGCCGCCGTGGCCTGCGCGATTCTGGGTGCCCGGGCCACTTCCACCACACAGAGTCACCCTCTGCGTCCCGGCAGATACGTCCTCACCTTCGCCTCCCTTCTTTCTCTGGTCTGTTGCGCTTTTGCTGTACACGCGTACAAGCTGACCAACGAGCAGTTGAGCGAGAAGCAGCGAAGCGCTTTGCCGGTGGACGCCGCTGAATTCGTGACGGCCCACCATCTACAAGGGCCTCTATACAACGACTTCAACTGGGGTGGCTATCTCTTCTGGAGGTTGCGCCTGGCGGTGAGCATGGATGGCCGTGTGGCCCCGTATGGCGCCGAGCGGATTGACCGTTCGCTGGCAACGTGGAACGGTGAGCCCAATTGGGCAGGTGATCCTCTGCTGCAAAGCGCGAACGTCATCATTGGGCCGGTGCACATGCCACTCACGCAACTGCTGCGCCTGGACCCGCGCTTCCAACTTGTCTACGAAGACAAACTGGCCGCGGTCTTCACGAGGCAAGTCACTGCTCTGCGCGCAGCCAGCTCAACAAAAGCTGGTTCTCTATAGCTTGCTGAGATTGTTCTTTGCTTCGGCATTCGTTGGATCGAGCTTGAGCGCGTGTTCGATGTCGCGCCGCGCGTCGGCACGTTGTCCGCCACGCGCTTCGAGCACACCGAGATCGTTCCAGTCGGCGGCGTTACCGGGTGCAAGAGCGAGCACGCGGTGCTGTTCCTCCAGCGCGCCTTTGTAGTCCCCGAGTGCGCTGAGCAGTTGCGCGAGCGCACGATGGGGCTCGGGATTGTTCGGCGACAACTTTGCCCATGCGTGCAGTTCCGCAAGCGCTGCGTCCGAGCGATTTTCTGCCGCGAATGTCATCGCGAGCAAACGCCTTGTGCCTCCGTCATCATGAATGGCCGCGGCCTTGTTCAGAGCGCTTTCAGCTGCAGCTGTGTCGCCGGCCTGCAACGCTGCTTGTGCGACACCCTGCAGTGCCTCGATGCTGCGCGGATCGAGGACGACCGCCGCTGCGTAGTGTTCGCGAGCTTCCGCATTCTTGCTCTCTGCAAGGAGCGTGTTCGCGAGACCTAGCTGCGCGCCGAAGTCCGACGGCTGCACCATGACGAGGTGGGCGAAGCGCTTTTCCGCCTGCGTAAGATCACCGGTGCGGAGCAACAGCGACGCGAGATCGTATTCCGCATCGGCGTAGTCAGGATTCTTGGCGAGGACCGTGCGGAACTCCTGTGCGGCACCTGCGTATTCGCCGGCGTTCACGAGCGCCGAGCCCAACGCCGTGCGTGCACGGGCGTCGCCGGGTGAGTGGGTGACCAGTTCGCGATACAAAGCTATGGCTTTGTCTGAGTGGCCCTCGGCGAGTTCTGCCGAAGCGAGATTGTAGGTCGCCAGCGGATCGCCGGGATCTTTGCGGAGCCGCGCCTCCATCCAGGCCGCTTCCAGCAGTACACGAGGGTCGTCCGCTTTGGCGGCTGTGCTCGGCTTGCCATCACGTTCCGGCTTCGGCAGCACCTGCAGCCAAAGGTGCGCCATTTCGTCAGTCGAGTTGTTGCCGGCGTGCACGGGTACGGGCGGGGCATGCGGATTGCGAATGTTGGCTGTTGAGTTGTCGTACAGATAGCGCATGTGCAGGACGGAACCTTTCGGCAGCGGTACCGGATGTGCAAAGCGATACACCGACTGGCGATCAATGTCCCAATCTTCAATCAGCACGAGCCAACGTCGTTCGCCATTGGGCAGCGTGGCCCAGGCCTCCATACGCTTCCCGAGGTAATGCGCGTGTGGGTAGATGCCGAGCACGTCCACTGACATCGGCAGCGTGAGCTCGTCTGTCACCACGAAGTTAGCGTCCCCTGCGGGGATCGCCAGCTTGCCGTCGCGCTCGAGTTGCAGAAGCATCGGCCGCTCGGTTGCCGCGTCGGCCGCAAAGTACAAGCCGATGCTGGCCTGCACCGACTCCGGTTTCCCCGTCGGCTTCAGGTGCATGTTCAGGACAAGATCATCACCGGGGTCAAGCCGCCACGGCATGCCGGCCGGTTCGACCAGCGCCGTGGAGTCCGGCTTCCAGAAGAGGAAATGGCTATCCGGGTCGAACTTGTCGCCGGAGTCGACAGTGAGGTCCATGCCCGGCACGCCCTTCTGCCAATCCGCCGGATGCGCGTGCCGCAAAGACTCTGTGCGGTCGAGGATCACGTTGGCGTGGTGTGTCAGTTGCGGCGGTCCGGGTTTGATCTCCATCGCGCGAACCCAGCGCGTAGTCTTTACATCCGCCGGCAAGACGAAGTTTTCAAAGATGTCACCGCCCGAAGCGGAGACGCTCACGGCCTGCGGCATGGTGAGCACAAGATCGGGCATGCCGAGCTGCCAGTCTGTGGCGTACATGGGCGGTGATGGAGCAGGGCCTTCACCTTCGGGTGCGCCGGCTTTCGCCCATGCCGCGATCTGTTCGATGTCGATTGCAGGCAGCCGCCGATCACCGGCAAACTCGCCATGACCCGGCGAGGGCAGCCAAGGCGGCATGTAGCGGGTAGCAGTCACTGATTGCATCTGTGTTGCCCAGCGTTTTGCCTGGGCGTACGTCGTCAAGTCGAAAGGGGCGGAGCCGCTTGCATGATGGCAGCTCGTACAGTTCTTGTAGACGATGGGCGCGATCTGCCCGCGCCATGTGACGGGCTGGCCTGCGGCATGAACGCGTGGGCTTCTGATTGGAAAAACTGAAAGTCCGATAAGGGTAAGCAGGCATATGAGCAGAAGCGCCGCCTGGCCCTGTGCGCGATGGTGCGGATTCACCGGCGGCTCACTCCGGGGTTGATGATGGCGCAGCCTACGGGCGAGCCAACCGGCGTGGCTGGAGTTCGCCCAGCGAGTACAGCCTGGATTGCATCTTCCGCGTAATGAGCCGTGACCTGGGTGCGTTCCTGGCCGAAACGAACGTAGCGGTTGTCGATCTTTCCCGTGTATGCGGCGATCCAGTTGGCTTTGCCGTCCAGTCGCAACAGTGACACTTCAGGCGTGGCAACGGCGTGGGTCAGCCTCACAAGCTCGGGGCCGGGAGCGAGCAGCGCAACTCCCCGCGGATCAAAGCTAGCCTGATGCGCTGCTACGTCCGCTGCCGTCTCGCCCTGGTTTGGATAGACATACCAGAAAGTGACGCCGCGGGAGGCGAACTCTTCACGCAGACGCTGCATCTCGGGAAATGTTCGATTCGAGATTGGGCAGTCCGAGGCAACAAAGAACAGCACGACAACCTTGCTTCCCGATGAGTCCAACCGCGTGACAGGAGTGCCGTCCGCGCGTGTACCCCAGCCGCTCTGCGCGAAGGCAGCGGGCAGAACAGCCACACAGATCAGCAGAGAAGCCCAGCGCAGCATTGCGCAGACAGTGTACGTCGCCGAGTGCAGCTTGGGCTTCGGGCGGTATTCTGTACATGCAGGTTTTTCCGCCCCAGAAAGCAGACGTTGTATGCCGCTATACGAATACGAGTGCCGCGAGTGCCATCGCCGGACTGAAAAGATCCAAAAGTTTTCCGACGCCGAGTTGACGGTGTGTCCGTTTTGCAGCGGGCGGTTGGAGCGCACGCTGACAGCGCCCGCGGTGCATTTTGCCGGCGGGGGCTGGTACAAGGATTTGTA
>CAJCIP010000125.1 GCA_903970445.1 Verrucomicrobia bacterium Tous-C9LFEB
GTCATGGTGGTTCTCCCTTGATGAAGTAGTTTCGAGGTTTGCGTGGCGTCCACAACGCCTCGCATTTCCATAGACGCAATCTTAGCAGAAAGGTTGCATGGAATGTGAGCAAGATGCACTCAGGTAGAGATGATGTGCCCGTCCGGGCTATTTCCCGATGCAGAACGCGGAGAAGATGCGACCGAGGATGTCGTCGGTGGTGGTGACGCCGGTAAGAGAGTCGAGCGACCGCAGCGCGGCGTGCAGATCCATGAGCAGGATTTCGTGGGGAAGGCCGTTCGAGTTAGCGAGATCGGCAGCGGCAAGTGCATCGAGCGTGGAGGTTACCGCTTCCTGTTGACGCAGGTTGTTGAGCGCGCCGGATTCGGCGAGGGCTCCTTCGGCGCGCAGCTCGCGCAGGATGGCGGAGCGGAGGGTGTCGAGGCCCTCACCGGTAAGGGCGGAGGTTGGGATCATGCGGGTAGGTTCCGTAAAAGTGGGCGGGGACAAAAGCATATCCCTCCGCTCCGCCGCGGGATGACAACTGGAAAGCGGCTCAGGATGACAACCAAGAGAAGTGTCCTCGGCCAGCAGATCGATCTTGTTGCGGATGACGAGGTGCGGGCGGTCTCTTAGGCTGTCGATGAGCGCGGTCTCGTCGTCGCTGAGCGGCCAGGTGGCGTCGTGAATCAGCAGCACGAGGTGGGCGTCGGCGAGCGCTTCGCGGGAGCGCGCGATGCCCTGGGTTTCGGCTTCGTCGGCGGGTGAGTCGCCATCGCCGCGCAAGCCGGCGGTGTCGATGAGGCGGATGGGGATGCCGCCGAGGCTGAGCGTTTCTTCGACGGTGTCGCGCGTTGTGCCGGCGAGCGGCGTGACGATGGCACGCGGGCGGTCAAGCAGGCGGTTGAAAAGCGAGCTCTTGCCCGCGTTCGGACGGCCCACCAGCGCGAGCGCGGCACCGGAGCGTAGAAGCTGTCCGCCGCGGAAGCTGTGCGCCAACGCTTCCAGGGGCTCGCGCGTGAGTTGAATCTCATGGGCGATCTGCTCGGCGGGAACGACGTCGACGTCATCGAGCTCGCCGGAAGCGAAGTCCATGCCTGCTTCGAGGAAGGCGATAAGGTGCAGCAGCTGCTCTTTGGCTGGAGCGATGCGGCGGCTGAGCGCTCCGCCAAGTTGTTGCGCGGCGGTGCGCGCCTGCTCCAGCGTCTGCGCGGCGATGAGGTCGTGCACGGCTTCGGCCTGCGTGAGATCGAGCCGGCCGGAGAGGAAGGCGCGCCGCGTGAACTCCCCCGGCGCGGCCAGTCGCGCGCCCGCCGCAAGCGCTCCACGCAGGATCGCTTCGAGTACAACGGGAGAGCCGTGCGCGGCGATCTCGACAAGATCGTCGCCTGTATACGAGCGCGGCGCGAGGAAGGCGGTGACTACGGCTTCATCCATCGGGGGCTTGCGCGGGTCAGCCGGATCGAGAACGCGTGTGAGGCGCGCCCGTGCATGTTCGAGCGGCTCGGAAGTCTGCAACAGGCCCGCGGCAATGGCAAGAGCCAATGGCCCGGCAAGGCGCACGATCCCGATGCCGCCACGCCCCGGCGGCGTAGCAATCGCAGCGATGGTGTCTACGGCCGAGTCTGCCAGGGGAGTCTTCGCTGTTTGCTCGGCTGTCTCCTCGGCTGTCCTCTCCGCTGTTCTCTGCGCTGGGTAACGTGACCCGAAAGTGATATTGCCCTTCATAGCACTCCAGTCTGAGATGAAGCCACGGGGTGTGTCCCAGATATGCAATACCACGCGGCGGCAAATCGGGTATTCTCGGCTTGGACACTCAGGCAAACGCGCGTCCTGCGAACTGGACGAACTAGCCGCCAACCAATCGATATCCAGGAGAGCTACACCATGAACGCACGCAACGGATCCAACCTTGGGAACACGGTGATGCACCGCCTGAGAACCCTGCATAACTTTACCGTCGAAAAGAACGACGACTGGGAAACCAAAAATTTCATTGACTTTGTCGTGTTCTATATCCCGAACCTGCAACGCATCCAGTCCACCGGCGTGCAGATTACCTCGAAGCTCGACGACTCGTCGCGCATGAGCGAGTTCCTGGAGATCAACACCGGCGATGGCCGCCTCGTGGATCGCATTCTTTATATTGAGATCGATCCCTCCCTGCAGCTCGACGGCCCCGGCGGCGACATGGTGTCCTTCGTCATTCGCCAGTTCCAGATGGATCGCAGCTATCAGGGCCTGGATGCCGCCGGTGCGCGCCTCTTCGCCAACATGACCTACGAGATCTTCAACCTGCGCGATCAGGTCCAGCCCGGCCGCAAGCGCGATACCGCGACCATGCCCGCCGCGCAAACCGGCTCCTCCGCCGGCAGCGCGTCTACGTCGCCTGCACAGCCTGTCAGCGGCGATCCGTCTGACCTGGTCCGCGCGCTGCAGCACCGCAGGACGCAGATCGGCGGCTAAGTAGCCCCTGGAAACTCGTCTGAGCCGTTGTTTCTGCTTTTGAGGGTCTGAGCTTCCGCGTGCTTCCGAGCCGAACTGCTTCTGCGTCTGAGCTGTTGCTTTTGCGGTAGGTCCGGGCTGCAGCCCGGACAATCGGAAGCCGATCACGATGGGGCTATAGCCCCCGGGATGCTTTACCCACTGGCCGATGATCATCACAAAGGCCATTTCCAACTTTGGACCCGGTCCACCTAAATCCAGCAAATGACGCCAAAGGCGGAGGCGAAAGCTTCCGCCTTTCGCTTTTGCCTGCGCCTGACCGCAACGAATGCCCTACCCGCTACGCACCACCCGGCGAGCGACTTGCATCGCCCTCCGATGTCGCCCCACGACATCGGATCAAGAGCTAAATCCTTTCATAGGTTCGTGTTACGAAGCTCCGCAAAGCTGTACCCTCTCGCATGGCGATGGACCGCCTACGAAGTGAATTTGCTGCCAAATGCGTGAATTCCTCGTGAATCACGGCCTCTGTGCGTTTGGCACGAAAGTTGCAATCTCCAGAGCATCGATCTCAACCCATCCCCAGTTGCACATAGAGCCCACAGTGGACGTGTGCAAGGAGAGTGCATGAAAAAGCTCTACAGCTTGGTAGCAATATTGTTGTTGTCCGCAGGCATGGCATTCGGCCAGAGCCAGAACGGTACCGTCAGCGGCGTAATTACCGATGCAAGCGGCGCTGTCGTTGCCGGTGCCACAGTGACGTTGAAAAGCGTTGAGACCGGCCTCGTTCGAACAGTGACTACAAACGGATCTGGCAACTATGAGTTCGCCGGAGTCGCGCCTCAGCATTACAAGGTCACTGTTGTGGCTTCGAGCTTCGCCACAACAACCACCGACCCCATCGAGGTTACGGTGGGTTCTGTAAGCAAAGTTAATGCGAAGCTCTCTGTGCGTTCTGAGTCGACCCAAGTCGAAGTAGCGGCGGACTCTTTCACGTCCATCAACCTGCAAAACGCAGAACAGTCACAGCTTATTACTACAGAGCAGATTCTGGAACTGCCTTCCGAGACGCGCAATCCGTACGACTTCGTCGCTCTTTCTGGAAACCTCAGCGCCGATCCTTCAGGTGCCGCCCGAGGAGTCGGCTACAACATCAGCGGTGCTCGCGACTCTTCTACGGAAATCCTTTTGGACGGCACGGAAAACACGTACAACTTCTCTGTCGGCGTCGCAACAGTGGTCCCGTTGGACGCGGTTCAAGAATACCGAGTACTTACTTCGAACTTTGGTCCCGAATATGGCCGCGCATCGGGCGGTGTGGTGAACGTGTTGACCAAGAGCGGTACCAACCACTTCCATGGCACGGGCTACGAGTTTTACCGTCCTTCGACCTTTGCGTCGAACAGCTACTACAACAATGCCCATGGCATTCCGCAGCATCGCTTTGTGCGTAACAACTTTGGCTACTCGGTAGGCGGCCCGGTTTTCCGCGATAAATTGTTTTTCTTTTCCAACACAGAGTGGCTGCGTATTCGCTCCAGCAACGTCATTCAATATTTTGTTCCCACGCCTGCCTTCATCGCTGCTTCTGACCCTGCAACACAGGCCTACTTCGCGAAGTTCGGCAACCTCACTGCACCAACAACCGGAACGACCCTCACAGTCTCGCAGCTTGCCGCGAAAGGCTTCACGCAGGACTCGACTCAGTTACCCACACTCAATCCCACCCTCTTTACTCCGAACTTTGCCGTTGCCCAGCAGGTCAATGTGACTGTGCCGATCGACGCAGGCGGTGGAACACCTGGGAATACGTGGAACACAATCGGCCGACTCGACTACAACCTGAGCGATAAAACCCAACTTTACGGACGGTACGTCTACTTCACGAACACCAATGCGCTGGGCAGTGGAAACGCGAGTCCTTACGCTGGATACAGCACATCGACCACGACACTGTCACACAATGCGCTGTTCGGTATCACGCATACGTTCAGTTCTGCATTGACATCGCAGTTGCAACTTTCGTTCCTGCGCATCAACCAGAACTCCCCGCTTGGAACCAATCCCGCAGGTCCGACCCTCTACATCAATGGCTCGACCTCTCCTTCGATCTCAGGCGCCGGACAGTTCGTCTTCCCCGGCTATTCGGAAGGCAGTGCGGGCTCTGGTTTGCCTTCGGGCGGTCCGCAGAACGACTTCCAGGTGAGCCCTGTTGTGACCTACACCAAGGGTCGCCATACATTCACCATCGGCGGCCAGTATACGTATATCCGCGACAACCATACCTTCGGTATCTATGAGAATGCGACCGAATCATTGGTGCAGGCTGGCACTTCCTACACGGATCCCTTCACAAAAGCGAAGCAGGGTGCGCTGAGCAATTTCTACCGTGGCCAAACCGCTTATTTCCAGGCCAATCTCTTTCCTCAGGGGGAATACCCTTGCGTCAAGAGTCTCACCACGGGCGCGACTCCGGGCACCAATGGAGCGCCGTTCAATCCCGCTTGCACGCTCACCACGCCTATCGCGCAGCCCGTGTTTAGCCGCTCCAACCGCTACCAGGAAAGCGCCGAGTTCTTCAACGATGCTTGGAAGGTCTCTCCGCGTCTTACCATCAATGCCGGCTTGCGTTATGAGCTGTACGGCACTCAGCACAACAAGAATCCGGACCTTGACTCTAACTTTTACTACGGCACAACCGGAACACTGCAGGACCGTATACGTGCGGGCAAAATTCTTCGCTCGCATGACACAGCTCCCGCAGGCGTGCAGCAGCCGAATGGCAAGCTCTGGGTGACGAACTACAAGCAGTTTGCTCCTCGGCTTGGCTTTGCCTACGACCTTACCGGAGACGGGAAAACCAGTCTCCGTGGAGGATACGGCATCAGCTATGAACGTAACTTTGGAAATGTCACTTACAACATCGCACTTAACCCCCCAAATGCAGCTGCCGTCAGCTTGACCACCGCCGATACTGGCGGACCGTACATCCCTATCAGCACGGGCGTACTAGGCAACTTCAGCGGAGCGGCTGGTATTCAGAAGGCGCTTTCGCCGACAACGCTTCGCGCGGTCAATCCGAACATCGCTCCTGCATACAATCAGTTCTACACACTCGCTCTAGAGCGTCAGGTCACCGCCACAACAACGGTGAGCGCGGCGTATGTGGGTGAGCGTGGCATTCACAATTACAGCATCGCGAATTACAACCGCTCTTACTATGGACAAGTTTATGAAGGAGATCCGGCCAAATACACCGCAGCTGTCGGATCTCCCAGTAATCTTGCAGATACAAACCGCCTGAACCCCCAATACACGTCGATCAATGTTCGCGGCGCCGATGGTGATAGCTATTACAACGCCGTGAACCTCGGGCTGCGGACAGCGAATGCCTTCCATAGCGGTATTGCTGCAAGCTTGAACTACACGTTTGCGCATTCGACGGACAATACCAGTTCCACCTTTACGGATGGTCAATCGAACACCGTCAACAGCGTTGCCTACTTCGACCCATTCAATAAGGCTTTGGATCACGGCAATTCCGATTTCGACGTAAAGCATCGAGTTTCGGTCGGCTTGGTCTGGCAGGTTCCATTCTTTAGCCATATGAGCGGTCTTTCGAAAACACTTCTGGACGGGTTCTCAGTTGCACCGGTCTTTACGGCAAGTACTGGAACACCTTTCAGCATGTACGACGAAGGTCAACCTGTCGTAACGGTGTATCCACGTGCACGCTTCCTCCAGAAGCCGAACTACCAGCGCGTCGGCAACGGCAGGCTGCTAGCTCAGGACGACTTCTCTTACATCGACTTCCCGGCCTACAACACCCCCGGTGCATACGGCAGCTACGTCGATCCTAAGGTGGGTTACGCCGACCTCCCAACGATCGTGAACGGACAGGACACGTTCCCGGGTGGCATGAGCGCGCGCAACGCGTTCCGCGGCCCCGGGAGCATGAATGGCATCAACGCTACTGTTGCCAAAAACTTTGCCGTCAACGATCGCCTCTCTGTACAACTTCGTGCGGAAGCTTACGATTTGCTCAATCACGCAAACAGCTACTTGATCCTCAGCGGCAACAACGACGTGGAGCAGGGGAACATCCAGTACCAGAAGAATGGTCCGGCGGCTGGTGGCAACCGTCAACTTCAACTCGCTGGAAAGATCATCTTCTAAGCGGTCTTACTATGCAGCACTTAGGAGGCACCCTTCGGGGTGCCTCTTCTTTTTGCCGCAGCTCTTACTGCAGCGACTAAACGTCAGAACTCAATGCCCCGCTGTGCCAGGATGCCTTTCTGGTAGGCGTGTTTTACCTCGCGCATCTCGGTCACCGTGTCGGCGAGCTCGACCAGCGTTGGGTGGGCGTTGCGGCCGGTGAGGATGACGTGCAGCATCTCCGGCTTTTCGCGCAGCACCGCGGCGACGACCTCCGGGTCGAGCATCTTGTAGCCGATGGCGTAGTTGATCTCGTCGAGGACGATGAGGTCCCACTCGCCCGAGCGGATGGCCTCCGCCGCCTCGGCCCACGCCGCCTCGACCATGCGCAGATCTTCGGGGTCGGTCTCCGCGCCGCCCACCTTCACAAACCCCCGGCCCATCTGCCGGATAACGTACGTGAACCCGTCCTCGCGGCTTAGCGCCTCGGCCGAATCCAGCTCGCCGTAGTGCCACGACCCCTTGAGGAACTGCAGCACCAGCACCCGCATGCCATTCCCCGCCGCCCGAAACGCCGTCCCCAGCGCCGCCGTGGTCTTGCCCTTGCCGGGACCGGTGTTGATCAGGATCAGTCCCAGCCTTGACTCTACAGGTGATATCAACTTAGATCGCTTCCCAAATTCCATCGTACTGCAATGCGCATCTCCCAAAAACGGAAGCATTCTGATCGCTCGCGGAAAACGCGTATGTCGCATACCGCCGTAAATCGTGAAATCTAATAACATACCCGGCATCATGAAGGTTGGCACTTCGATTGCTAGGTTCATAGTCACACGAACTCATTACCCAATCTCATTCTGTCTCGGAGACACGAATTGATACGTTTCACACGCATCCTCGCAAGAGCAGCCGTCACCCTACTTTGCATTAGCCCGTTTGCGCTGAGCGCACAAACAACTAAAGGCACCTTGGTCGGTGTAGCACGCGATGCCACCGGTGCCGTTCTTCCGAATGCTACCGTGACGGTCAGAGCTCAAGGTACTGGCGCGATTCGCACGTCGCCGACAAGTGAAGATGGAACCTACAGGTTTGATGCCATGGATCCTGGTGCGTACACCATTGACGTGAACGCGCCAGGCTTCAAGAAGTTTGAAGTGCGTGACGTTCAAGTGCAATCCACGATCGTCACCACCTACGACGTAGCCGTTCAGGTGGGGAACACGAGCGACACTGTTACAGTTGAAGCCGACACCGCAACCGTGAATGCGGAAAACGGGGAACTTGCCGGCATCATCAATGCCCAAGAGATCGACAAGTCTCCAATCTTTTCACTGAATCCTGTCGAGCTTGCCCTTACCGTTCCCGGTGTGCAGCCTGTAGCTCAGGGCGCGTTCTCCAATGGTTTCAACATTCAGGTCAATGGTGCCCGCGCGCGTGCGAATAACTTCCTCCTAGATGGTCAGGAAATCAACGATGTCGGCTTAGGTGGTCAAGCTTTCCAGCCACAAATCCCGGATGTATTTCAATCTGTCGCAGTAATTACGAACTCTGCGAGCGCGGAGTACGGTCGCGCTGGCGGCGGCATTGTGAACCTTGCTACAAAGCAGGGAACCAATGTCTACCACGGTACGGTGTTCGAGCGTTATACCGGTTCAGGTTTGAATTCGCTTCCAGGTGAGCTTCGCGGAACAGGCCAGACCAATCCGCGCTCTGATGAGCACAGCTTCGGCTTCACGGCTGGCGGCCGAATCTTAAAGGACAAGCTATTTGCCTTTGGAGCTTGGGAGATTCAGCGAACGTACGGCAAGGAGCAGGCTGGCATCAACCTTCTTCCCGATGCTGCTGGTTACGCGACGCTCCAGACTATTACCGGAGCGCCCGCTACACAGGTGGGCATCCTTGACAATTACCTTAGCAATGGTGCTTACCTCACCCAGGATAACGTCTTTTATCAAGCGGGGAGCACCACCAACACTCCGGTGACGACCAAGAATGTCGGCGCTCTCCCCGGTTGTCCAGCAACTGGCTGCGTCATATCCTTCGCCGGGTTCCAGCGCCCAAACCAGACGTTCTCCTCACCGGATACTCAGTGGATGTACCGCATCGACTACAAGCCATGGGAGAAGGACAGCTTCGCGTTCCGCTACTTCCATGACCGTTCCTCCTTCTCTCCGGACTTCGGAAACAATGGTTTCGCTCTCGCTGGTTTCGACTCACTACAGGGGGGGCCTGCTGAACTGGGCGAGGGCATGTGGACACATGTCTTTACTCCTCACCTGCTCAACGAGTTCCGCGCATCCGAAGCTCGTCTAAACTTTCAGTTCGCCCCGACACCTGAAACATCTGCGAACCCTTTGAACGCTCTCGCTACTGTCTCGCTCGCAAGCCTGACAGGAACTTCAACGGCCGGTGCTATCGGCTTCCCGGCCCTTGGTCCAAACCAAAATTTTCCTCAGGGGCGCATTGAGGACCTTTACCAATTCCAAGACACGGTCAGCTGGACACACGGACGCCACACGGTGCGTGCCGGCGTTGACATTGGCCGTCTGATTGAAATTGATCTCGTTGCCCAGAATGCTAAAGGAACCCTTGGATTCGCGGCTGGAGGTAGCGGTGTTAGTTCTCTCGGGAACTTTCTTCTGAACCAACTCGGACCTTCGGGCACGGCAACCAGAACCTTCGGCAAAACACGCGTGGATTCCCATGGGTTCCGCAATGGAATCTTCGTTCAGGATGATGTCAAGTTGGGTTCTGATCTGACAATCAACGTCGGCCTACGCTACGACTTCTTGACGAACCCTGAGAACAATTTGCAATACCCAGGTATAGATCCGAATAATCCATATGCACCGATCACCACTGTCTTCAGAATTAATGACGATTACAACAACATCGCTCCTCGCATCGGCTTCGCATATTCACCCCATGGTAGCTTCGGCTTTCTAGGCGACGGCAAGACATCAATTCGAGGCGGTTTCGGTATCTTCTATGACAGCACTTTCTCGAATATTCTGGTGAATTCCACGCAGAGCGCGCCTAACGCAGTAGCAGGATTGCTTACACAAACTACTGGCAATGGTCTTCCAAATGCGACGTCGCAGATTGGAAATATTTCGCCAAATCTCACGCCCACGAGCGCGGTAACGAGTGAAGTCAACAACCTAGTCAATCCTGTCACCTATCAGTTCAATCTTGGCATCGAGCGGGAACTGCCAGGGCAGATTGTTTTTGCCACACGCTATGTCGGTTCACTGGGTAAGAAGCTCTTCGCTAATCAGCAGTACAACTTCTTTAGTGGTACGACTGGCCAGCGTCTGAATCCGGCTCGGGGCGCGATCAATGCCCGCGGAAATTTTGCGGATTCCAATTACAACGGCCTTGAAGTGTCAGCAAGCCACAACTTCAAACATGGCCTGGAAATCAGATCGAACTACTTGTTTAGCAAGGACTTGTCGGATGGCGACGAAGTGTTCGCTCTTGGTTCCCCAACTTCTTACGATGCAAATCTCGCTCCCGGTGGCCGCCGCCAGGATTACAGCGCCTCAGCTTATGACCACCGGCATTTCTTCTCCGTTTCGTACGTTTGGAGCCCAGTGGGACTTCACTCTTCGAACGGGTTCGCGAATGCCGCCTTGGGTGTCTTTACTCGTCACTGGACTGTTTCGGGTGTAACCCAGCTTCAGAGTGGTAGTTATGACACAGTCGCCATTAGTGGTCTAGACAACAATGGTGACGGAAGCAACGCGAATGACCGTCCCATCGTTGGAAACAGCCAACTACCGCTGACATCCATCGGTGTTGACGGTGCCTATGTAGGTGGTGTTTCAGGCGCTTACTACGACCTTAGTGCGTTGAACAACAATCAGAATGCGAACGCACAAACCCGCAGTGCCTTTCACTTCGTCATTCCGGTGAATACAACTAACGTATACCTAAACCAGGAGATTGGTCGCAATAGTTTCGTTACACCTGGCTCCACAACTAATAACATCGCTTTGGAGAAGGGTATCGGGCTTTCTTACTTACACTTCGAACGCGCAGCCCTTAATCTGCGAGCGGAGGCTTCGAACGTCTTCAACCACAATGACAACGGCGTAGGTGATACGAACGTGCTAGATGCAGGGGCCGGCTTCCTGGATAAGGCGCGGGTAAACAGCCAACGTCAACTTATCCTTTGGGCGAAATTTCAATTCTAGTCAACAATTGGGGCAACCAAGAAGCCTCCCACGTGGGGGCTTCTTTTTGTTGAGTACACAGACTGTAGCTAGTGACCCGAGTGATACGGGTGCCCAGCCCGTATAGCGAGCGCCCGATAAATTTGCTCTGCGGCAATCACCTGCGCTAATTCATGCGGTAGGGTGATGCGGCCGAAGGCGATGAGCACGTTGGCGCGGTGCAGTGCTGCTTTGGACCAGCCGTCGGCTGGGCCGATCGCGACCATGATGTGCTGTGTGCCTGAATCCTGCGCGTCGCCGACAGCGTTCGCCAGTTCTTCTGAAGAGAGCTGTTTGCCACGGCTGTCTGTCAGAATGAGGAACGGCGTCGTTCGTCCAGCTTCGTCTGCAACAAATTGCAGGAGCGCGTGCTCTGTCGGAAAGCTACGCGTCGCGCACGGAACGTAGCGGCTCGCGCGTTCCAGATAGCGCTCCACGAGCACCGTCTCCGGAGCGGTTGTCGCGGGCTTTCGCGTTCGCACGGAAAGCAGGTGAATCTTCATGCGTGCACCAAGCCTTTGAAGCAGGAACGCGGGGCGCTACAACTCCCACCCTGCCTAAGCTGAAGTGAAGATAAAGCGGGAACGCGAAGGTCGCAAAGGTTACGCGAAGTCCGCTAAGTGAAAGCCGATGGCTTTACTCTGCGCACTGTTCTTCGCGACGCTTTGCGTTTCCGCTTCCACTGTTGATAAAGCGAGAACGCAGAGAGCGCAAAGGCTACCGCGAAGGGCGCAAAGTTAAAGCCGATGGCTTTACTTCGCAGCTGCTTTTGCGAGGAGCTATGGCCGCTTCGCTGCAGCCTTCTTGGTTGCGGCCTTCGTAGCATGAGGGGCAGCCTTCTTCGTTGCCGGCGCTTTGGCCCGGGTGCGCTTTGCCGCAGCTTTTTTGCCCGGAGCCGCCGTAGCCGTTGTGGAGGAAGAGCGCCTCGCGCTCTTCTTCGCTGCGGGCTTTGTCGCGGTAGCCGCGGCAGTCTCTTTCGCCGCCTTCTTTTTGCGCGTGTTTGCCACCGCGTTTTTGATCTCGGCGTTCAGGTCTTCCACGCTGAGCGACGTCGCGGACTTACGCAGCCGCTCCAGCCCGTAGAACGCGCGCTTCTCCGGCGAGAACACGTGGACGATGAAGTCCACGTAGTCCATCAGCACCCATTCGCCCTGGCGGCGGCCCTCCACCGAGTTTGGATACACACCAAACTCACGCTTCAGCTTCAGCTCGATCTCATCGGTGATCGCGACGTTCTGCCGGTCGTTGGTTCCGTTGCAGATCAGAAAGTAATCCGTAAGGCTGCTCTCCGCCGGATCGAGCGCCAGGATGCGAATGTCTTCGGCCTTCTTGTCCTCACACGCCGCGACCGCGGCCGCCAGCATCTGGTTTACTTCGTTCGTTGCCATGAAGCTCCTTCTACGGCTCTTATCCTAGCGCAGCGGCTGGACAAGCAATGCATCTGCGAGTCGCCCGCTAGCAATAAAGACCGTGCGCCTCGATGTATCCAAGCACGCTTCGCGGGACGAACCCGATGCAATCCTCCCCTACAGCCAGTCGACGCCGCACCTCCGTCGCACTCACCGGCACGTCCACATCCCTCAGCAGATGCACTCGCGAGCGTTGCTGTTCCGAGAGTTGGAGCGCAGCCAAACTTTCAAGCGTGAAACCAGGCCGGCTGACCACGATCCACTCCGCTTCCGCAAGCAGCCCATCGGGATCGTGCCAGCGACGTAGACCAAGAAAGGCATCGGCGCCTGTCACGACGAACAACTCATCCTCTGGAGCCAGCTGCCCGCGCAGCCTGCGCAGCGTGTCGATGGTGTAGTTCGCGCCGCCGTCTGTCAAAGGAGCCTCCTGAGCGGACGGCTCGAAGCCGCCCTCGCCCTCGCAGAGCAGCGCCACCATTGCGAGGCGATCCGAGTACGCAGCGCAGGGCGCATCTTCTTTGAGCGGTTGGCGACCGGTAGGCACCAGCAGAAGCCGGTCGAGGTCGAACGCGCTCACAGAAGCGCGCGCAACAGCGAGGTGTCCCAGGTGCGGGGGATCGAAGGTGCCACCGAAATACCCTAATCGCACTCCGCGCGCCCTCCTGACAAAGCTTCTGCGCAGTCTACTTCTTTGCGCTGCTTGCGATGCGCTTCACCGCGGTCTGGGGCTGCAGGAATTGCTCCAACGCTGCGCGAAACCGCCTCAGGCTGCCGTCGCGCAGCGTCACAAACTCGATGGTAACCGCGTGCCTTCTGCCCAACTCCCGGCGTGCGGCTGCGGCAAGCTCCAGCCAGTCATGCCACTCGCCGCCAAGCTCCTGCAGGTGCTCGTAGCGCTTGGCCCCGGCTGTCGCCGCTACCGATTCAGCGTTCTCCGCAAGGTACCGCGCCTGCTTCGCAGCTTTGCGTATCGTATGCAGGTCGTCCGCCGAAGGTTGCCGCAACCGCAGTGCGCGGGTTCGCGCAAACTCGCGCTGCGTGATGGCGAGCAACTCTGTCACGGCCAGAGATCTCCACGCCGCGGGCTTCAATGCCGCATTCAGCTTCTCCAGCGCTGCCGCCATCTTTGCCTGCCTGGTTTCAATCTCCGCAACGAGCTTCGCGGCGGCACGGCTACGGCGTTTCTCGCGCAAGGCGAGCATGGTCTCGATGTCCGACACCGCCCCTAGCTTTTCCTCCTCAGAGAGCGAGCCCGCGCGCGTCCTTTTCGCATGCTTGTACAGGCGGCCGGATTGCACGTCGAAGTCGCGTACACGGCCCGCAGCCTGACGCAGCTTCTTGATCTGCGCCAGCGCTTTCGCGGCTTCGCTGCGAAACGTCGGTAATCTTTTCATGGCGCGCAGCAGAACGATCTGCGCCTCCAACCGGCGGCTCTCTGTCCGCAGCTTGTGCACCGCCTTCACTTTCGGATCCGCCAGACACACCGAAAGCGCAGCTTCAAAATTCGTGCTGTGCTCGCGAAGCGTCTTGACCGGATGTGCGATGGTTGTGGGCACAGGAGTTAGATGCTGGCGATATATCGCGAACCCTGTCGCAGAAAGCGAAAAGCGGCATCCCTGCCTTGACACCGTTTTCTTCCGCACCCGATGATGTCAGCCATGCGCCTAAGGTCCGTTGCAGGCATCCTGATGCTTTCTCTTTCTGCTCTTCTTTGCGGGCAGGCGAATGATGTGCATCAGCCGACACTGGGACGACGCAGCGTGCCCCTACTGACGGTGGACGGCCTTCAGTTCAAGGATCTGAACCGGAATGGGAAGCTTGATCCATTCGAGGATTGGCGTCTCTCGCCGGAGAAGCGCGCGGATGATCTGCTCGGTAAGTTGTCGCCGGCGGACATGGCGGGACTCATGGTCCATGGAACTCTCCCCGCGGTTGGAGGCGCAGAGGCAAGCATCGGTCGCGGCAGCGGTTACGACGCGGAGAAAGCGAAAGAGTTCATAGCTGGAAAGCGAATCAACACGTTCATCACGCGGCTCGGCGGAGAACCGGAGAACCTCGCCGAGGCAAATAACAGAATGCAGGAGCTAGCCGAGAGCACCGGCTTTGCCATTCCGCTAACGATAAGTACTGATCCTAGGAATAATTTCCTCTACGTTCCCGGAGCGAGCGTTGAAGCCGGGTCGTTCTCGAAGTGGCCCGAGCCTACCGGCTTTGCCGCTATTAACGATCCGGAGCTGACCCGGCGCTATGCGGACACGGTACGACGCGAGTACATGGCTGTCGGTATCCGGGAGGCGCTCTCGCCGCAGGCTGATCTGGCCACCGAGCCAAGGTGGGCGCGCCTCAACGGAACGTTTGGAGAAGATGCCGACGTGGCGCGAACGCAGGTGGAAGCGTATGTCGAAGGCATGCAGAATGGGCGAAACGGCCTTAGTCCTGACTCCGTTGTAGCGGTCGTCAAGCACTGGGTCGGGTACGGCGCACGAAGGACGGCTGGGACAGCCATAACTACTACGGCAGGTTTTCCGCGATCACCAACGAGCAGCTTGCGTATCACGTCAACCCATTTCTCGGTGCGTTCGAGGCTAACGTCGCTGCCGTGATGCCGACGTATTCCATTCTGGAAAACGTCTCGATCGAAGGCAAGCCGCTGGAGAAAGTGGGCGTGGGTTTCAGCAAGCCGTTGCTTACAAATCTTCTGCGCGGCACCTATGGCTTCAAGGGCGTTGTGCTTAGCGATTGGGGGATCACGAACGACTGCACCAGGGCTTGCCGTGATGGAGCGCCCCCTGGGACGACGCCCACGCCCGATCAGATCGCGATGTCCTGGGGTGTCACGGAGATGAGTCGCGTGGACCGTTTCGCCAAAGCGATGAATGCCGGCGTAGATCAGGTAGGCGGCACGGAGGATGTCTCCTCGCTGCTGGAAGCGGAAAAGAGCGGCAAGCTTTCGGAAGCGCGCATGAGGCAGGCGGCAAAACGGATCCTGGTCCAGAAATTTGCCATTGGCCTGTTCGAGAACCCGTACGTCGATGCCGCCGCAGCCAAAGCGACGGTAGGCAAATCATCGTCGCTCCAAGCCGGTGAAGAAGCTCAGGCGCGGGCGATGGTGCTGCTCGAAAAGAGGCACGGCGCCTTCCCGGTGCGGCCAGGGATGAAGGTTTGGCTCTTCGGTATAGCGGCGGATGTTGCAGGGATGCGTGGCCTTCGTGTCGTTGCTACACCGGAGCAGGCTGATGTTGCCCTGATTCGCGCACAAACGCCGAGCGAAATGCTGCACCCGAATTACTTCTTTGGCAGCCGTCAGCATGAAGGCCGCTTGGACTTCCGTCCCGGCGATGCCGCCTATGATGCGCTGACCAGGTGCGGTCACACGCCGGTAATGATGACGGTGTACATGGACCGACCGGCAATCTGACCAATGTAAGAGGCAAAGTCGCCGCCCTCTATGCCGACTTTGGCGTCAGCGACGGTGCGCTCCTCGACGTTCTCATGCGTCGCGCGAAAGCTGAAGGCCATCTCCCCTTTGAATTGCCTTCGTCCATGGAAGCAGTCTCGGTGCAAAAGAGCGATGTTCCCCATGACTCCGTAAAGCCCTTGTACGCCTATGGATATGCATGGAAGCCGTGATACGGCG
Organism: Verrucomicrobia bacterium Tous-C9LFEB; assembly: GCA_903970445.1. GTDB lineage: Bacteria > Acidobacteriota > Terriglobia > Terriglobales > Acidobacteriaceae > Granulicella. The sequence continues at coordinate 15,840 of CAJCIP010000125.1, forward strand.
GCTGCCCACCTCTCCTCGTTGCACGGTGGAAAGTATGGTGGGATTGGATAGGTGAAGCTGAACGGCTTCCCGCAGAAATCGTTGACCTGGTATTGGACATGCAGGGCATACGTCCCGGCAATGCCACCGGAATTGTACCCGGCAAACACATTTTTTGTAAAACCAAAAGTTCAAGCTTTGCGTCTTTACCAGGCAGCCTATACGTACAAGGCGGACTACATAGATTCGGGCTAGGTAGGCCAATGGCATCAGCAAATTTGGATGATCGAACCCGCTTTCAGGGCGGGGATGAGAAAGAACGCCTGCGAGGACTGCATGCGCTAGCCATTGTCGGCACACCCGCAGAGGTTGCGTTCGATGAACTCACGGCCTTTGCCTGCGCAGCGTTTCGGGTGCCCTTGGCGCAAATCAACTTTGTCGCCGAAGATACGGTGTACATCAAGTCATCCCAAGGTTTTCCCGCTGGGAGAAGTATCCCGCGCGAAGATTCTTTCTGCCCACACGTGTTGGGCAACGATGATCCACTCCTCGTTCCCGACCTGACGAAAGACGCTCGCTTTGCGCAGAATGCTTTTGTGGTTTCTGAGCCGCACGCCCGTTTCTACGCCGGTGCTCCGCTTCTCATCCAGAATGCGCTGAGGGCCGGCACCTTTTGCATTGTGGATTTCAAACGCCGCCCCGTGTTTTCAGAAGAAGAACGAGTCCTTCTACAAGCGTTTGCTCAGAAAGCAGCTGCCCTTGTCCGGGCTCGACCGCACGATGCCGGCAATCCTGCGCAGCTGCGTCCACAAGGCGGCAACAGTCATCCAGCGGCAATGGGAATGATCCTCCTGGGCCGCGACCTGCATGTAGAGCATGCCAATTCCGCGGGGGTGCAACTTGTTCCGGGTCTGATCAACCGTAAGGCCGGCCAAGGAGAATCTGCTGAACTCGCCAGCCTTGAGTCACTCTTAGCAGATGCTATCCGCTCCGGAAGGAAAACCTTTGCCGCACCGGCCGAGAACGGCGGTGTCGTCAGGGCTGAGGTGTACCCGCTTGGCGAGATGTTCGTTGTCTTCTTGGAAAACCAGGAGAATGATCTGGCGACGCGCTGCCGGACTGACGCGAAGCTGGAGATGCTGCGGAGATCTTCAGAACCCATCTTTTGGATACTCAACAGCGAAGCGCCGGTAGAGGCTGAAGTCACAGAATGGTTGAAGTTCACGGGGCAGACCTTCACCGAGTTTCAAAGGGAGAATAGTCTATCCGCCGTTCACCCTCATGACCGCTTTCGTGCCACGCAGGTCTTTGAGCGCTGTAGGAAAACCTCATCTCCGATGAATATCAATCTCCGGATAAGACGCTCTGACGGCGTCTATCGCTGGATGAATGTCCAGATGAGCCCGTCCTTTTACGCAGAGAACAACCTGACGGAATGGGTCGTTTGCGCCGTAGACATTTCCGAGAAGCACCATGAAACGGAGAGCTCCGCGAATCGTTTCGCAGAGGCGGGTGAGACGCAGGTAGCGGTCACGGAAGCAGCGTGGGAGATAGACTTTGACGCGCAACTCATGCATGGGTCTCGCAAATTGAATCAGCTTTTTGGCCTGGGCGAAGAAGCCTCAACCTTGACGCTTGAGGAATGCTTGGCGCGCATCCACCCGAATGACGCGAAGCGGGTTCAGCAGTCGTGGTTCCGAACAGATTCGGAGCGCTCGGCACACTGGGAGGCTAAGTTCCGTGCCTTGCACGCGGACGGGGGCTGGCGTTGGATAGCAGCACGGGCTGTGTGTGAGCGCGATGAACGCGGTCATCTTTCCTGGGCAAGCGGGATCGCATCCGACATCACTCCACTCAGGCTGAAAGATGCGCTGACTGGTCTGGGCAACCGTGACTCCATGCTGGACCAGGTTCACCGGCGCATGCAGAAGAACTCTGACGAGGCCCGCAACTTTGCGACCTACTACATAAATCTGAACGGTTTTACGAGGATCAACGACAGCCTCGGCCACGCGGTTGGCGACGCTGTTCTCATGGAGGTCGCCCGGCGTCTACAGTCTACGATTGGCTCGGCAAGCGACTCCTGCGCCGCGCGTACAAGTGCTGACGAATTCATCGTTCTTCTCGGCGATCTGGCGTCGATGGAAGATGCCGTAATGTACGGAGAACTCCTGGATCGAGTGCTTGCCGCACCGTTCACGATCTCGGAAACGATCTACTTTTCCGCCAGTATTGGCCTCGCTTACGCCACACCGAATGCATTTCCAAGCGCCGAGGAGATTCTAGAGGCGGCGCATATAGCCATGTGCCAGGCAAAAGCGAGCGGAAAGACGTGCTGCGAAGTATTCCATCCGACCATGCGGCTCGCTGCTCTGGCACGTGTTTCGACTGAGAGAGATCTGATAACGGCCCTCAGGCAAAAGCAATTCGAGCTCTATTACCAGCCGAAGGTGAACATGATGACGGGCCGGTTGCAGAGCGTGGAAGCCCTGCTGCGGTGGCGTCATCCTGTACGCGGGATGATAAGTCCGGCCGAGTTTATTCCTATCGCGGAAGAGACGGGGCTCATCGTTCCGATCGGTGAATGGGTCTTCGAGCAGGCGTCCGAGCAACTAGCCCGCTGGGTGGAGAGCGGCGCCGTTCCGCATGACTTTACGGTCGCCGTGAACTGTTCTCCGCGTCAGCTGCGAGAATGGCGATTCTGCGAGACCCTTATCCGGCAATGCCGGGCGACGGGCCTCGACCCGAACCGATTTTGCCTCGAAATCACCGAAGGTACTTTGCTGGAAAATATGGCGAGTGTTAACGATGCTCTTCGCTTCGCCGTGGAAGCAGGATTTGGTTTGGACTTAGACGATTTCGGAACCGGATATTCCTCGCTCAGTTATCTTTACAAGTTCCCATTTCGCTGCATTAAAGTCGATCGGTCGTTTGTGAATAACATACCGACCGACTACAAGTGTCAGAGCCTTGTTTCCACAGTGATCAGTCTCGCAAGAGCGTTGAACTTCGAAGTCATCGCGGAAGGCGTCGAGACTACAGAACAGCGCGATATCCTCCTGAAGTTAGGCTGCGCAATCGCACAGGGATACCTTTACTCCCCGGCGCTGCCGGCAGAGGCGCTTGAACGAAAGTGGCTTACCCAGAGCATGGCGTTTGATGTTTTGCCTAGCATGTACCCGGCGCAACCTTCGCTGGCTTTCGTGTAAGTCGTATAACTCATTTCTGTAGATGAGCAGCATTTGATGCCCCGTTGTTTGACGGGATCGTCAGACCCTTGCTCGCAGAGCCGGTAAGGTTTGATTTCACTTCTGCGGCCAGCAAGGAAGTGTCAATGAGTCTCAGCATGACCTATACCTTTGTGCCGACTGTTACTCCGGTCGAACCGTTGGCTGGAAGCTTTTCTCCAGCGTCCTCGCGCCAGAACACCTTCAATGTTTGCGAACTGCGGGCGCCCCGCTTTTGCCTGGAGCTGCCCGTTCGCTTCTTTTCGTCAGAGGGGGTCTTCGTTGGTGACTGCATCAATGTCAGCGAGTCGGGCGTCCTTGTCGCGTTCGATCAACCCATCGATGTATGGCTGGAAGGCCAGCTCACAGCCACTCTCCCGGATGGGAACATAAGCCTCAAAGCACGTGTGGCGCGCGTGGACGGCCGCAACGCCGGTCTGTCGTTCCGGCTCCAATGCGAGGCAGAGAAGCTCGATGTGCAAAAGCTGCTTTCGCTCGCAAAAAGAGAAGAGCAGCAAGCCTGATACTGATTCGGTTCGCCTCATCAGCCCCGTTGCGCCGTTACGCTCACTCTTTAGTCATCTGCATCGGCGTTTTTCGTCAGCGCTAACTCCAGATTCTTACTGACGTTAGAGCGATGTTTCGGTGCCGATTTGAAAGTCACGTCGCGGACATGAAGCGGCCGCTGTAGGTGTTGCGTTCCATCCAGCAAACCCTCGATGGTGAGAAGTTGGAGGCGTGGATACTTCGTGCCGTCGGAGGAGGTGTAGAAGCCTGCTCCAGCGGCACGCAGCTTCATGGGCCGGGTGGGATGAGCAAGCGAGATGAAGGCGCCGATCTCGGCGCGCTCAGAGGAAAGTACGCCAAGGAGATGAAGCTCTGAATCCTGGACACTCGCACCTCCTTTGACGGAAAACACAACTTGTTTAGCTTGTCCGGAGTTATCGTCGAAGAAGATTTTTCTTCAATGCCACGGTCCGCGCCGCGACGGTCACTATCGGCGACACGTGCCTCGACAAGGCCGAGAGCCCAGGCCTGGAACTGAAATTTATTTTCTTCAGCTAACTGCCTCGCACCTTCGAGGTCTGTCGGTTCGCCGACGACATCATAGGTTTTCTTGATATCTTCCCCAAACGTTGTCACGAGCCTGTTCTTGATGAGGCCGATAGCGAGATGGGTAATATCGATGCCGACCCAGCGGCGATGGAGCTTCTGCGCGACCTGCACAGTAGTGCCACAGCCGCAAAAGGGATCGAGAACGACGTCGCCTTCGTTGCTGCTTGCTCTGACGATGCGTTCGAGCAGAGCTTCAGGCTTCTGCGTTGGATAACCGAGACGCTCCTTCATCCATGACTTCAGTGCTTCAATATCAGTCCAGACGTCTTGAGCGGGCATTCCCCTCGACTCGTCCAGGTAGCGTTTCACCCTTGGAATTCCATTGCGGGTGTAGAAAACACGTTTCCCCCGGTCAAGTCGCTCCATCGTAGATATCGGTACACGCCAAAGACGGGTTATTCCCTTCCACTCGTACTCATAACCACCGCCTTGTAGACCGGCTGCACCTAAATCGCCTGACATGAAGCGCCGACCATCGTCGTCCTTATACCGGTAGTACTGCTCCACGTACTCAGGTTCGTAAGCTTGGTATTGCGTGCACCAAAATGGCTCAAGTCCTTTGGAATAGAAAAGCAGCGTGTCGTGAACAGAGCCGAAACGTTTTGCATCGCTATGAGCGCTGTTGCGTTTCCAGATGATCTCGGAATGGAACATCTGGGCGCCAAACACACCATCCATCAGTAGCTTGAGATAGTGGCTGGCCGTGGGGTCGCAATGCAGATAAATGGAGCCCGTCTCTTTGAGAACACGGCGTAGCTCAACAAGTCGAGGCGCCATCATGGCAAGATAGGCGAGCATGTCCGAGCCGCCAAGAAGAGTGCGAAATGCGCACATGGCGTCGGCCACGCGGCCGCCGTTTTCGACAACCTTCTCGTAGGAGCGAGCGGCTTCCTCGTTCCACTCCCAAGTGTCTTTGAATGCGGTGATCTGCGAAGCGGAGCGCGTTCCATCCTTTTCGGCGAAGAGGACGTTGTAATTCTGGCGCGAGTTGAACGGCGGATCGAGATAAATGAGATCAACAGAGTCAGAGGCAATGTAGTTGCCAAGAACTCCTAAATTGTCTCCGTAATACAGCTTGTTCTTCTCAGCCATGTGGATGCGAGAAGTTTAGCGGATGCGGTCAAATTTCCTTGCATGAGCCCTCACTGTCGCGCGCTCTTGAGGGCAACGGCTCGAGTCATACCAACCTGGGTCGAAGGCCAGGTGAGATCGCAACACGGGATGGAGCCCAGCCCTGCCTGAACGCCTGACGAAACCGGGCGCAAGCATAAAGGCCCGGCAGACATATGCCGGGCCTTGTTTTTGTGTTGAACATGCAACGTATGCGCTACCTGCGGAAGCCACCAAAGCCGCCGCGGAAACCTCCGAAGCCTCCTCGATAACCGCCAAAGCCGCCGTAGTAGCCGAAGCCGATTCCGATGCCGAACGGATAGCCGTAGCCCCACGGACCGTAGCCGTAACCGTACGGGTATCCGTAGCCATAGTAGGGATAGCTGAAGCCATAGTACGGAGCAAAGCCGCCGTAGTACGGGCTACCGGCATAGAGCGCCTCGCCGTAGTAGTAGCCATGATGTTCATAGCCATCGCCTGTGAGATACGCGCCCGGCAGCAGGTCGGTGCCGCGGGCATACGCTTCAAGCGCCTTCGCATGCGCGTCGCCGGAGCCGAATGTGTACAGGTGGTCGTCCTTCAGCTTGATGCCGTCGCCTTCGCGATTGCCGGGGTAGGCTTCGGCTTCGCCTTCGAGCACGTGTACGGTGTCTGATTCAGCGTTGAAGGTGTAAACGCCATCTTTCAGCAGAGCCGTCTGGCCCCCGGGCAGGTCAACGAGAATCTGCGTATCTTGCGCTGGATGATGGACAGCGACGTTGATGCGTCCGCTTTCGACGCGCAGCTCCGCGCCATGCTTGTCGGCAGAAATAGTCTGGACCGAAGCTCCGCTTTCCGAGCGCAGCCAAACGCCTGCGATGATTTGTGAGTTGGTGACGCGCGGAGCGGACGAATATCCAGGCCGGTTGCGGGCCGGTGCGCGCTCAATGGTTGCGGGTTCCTGCTGGACGTAGCCAGCATCGATGGTTTCGGGTGCAGCGACATATGTGTTCTGCAGCGAGCCGTCCGCTTGGGCAAGGGCCGCCGTTGCAGATAAGGTCGCCAGGGCAAGAAAAAAGACAAAGGGCCGTGACATCTGTTGCAAACCTCTACTGCTATAGATGCGGTTTGCTGGATTTTGTCGCGGTGCGACCGGGTAGAGCAGAGAGGCCGTCTACAAGCCAGCACCTCCGTCCTCCATATTCGTCAACCCATTCGCCGACCGTCTCCAAGCGCAAAGTAAAAGCCCTGCTCGCGTGAGCAGGGCTTCGGAAAAGATTCAACCAGCGTTGAGATTACCGGCGACCGGAGCCGCCATGGAAGCTCGCGCCCGCATGGACTCCGCCACCACCAACCGCGCCGCGGAAACCCACGCCGCCACCATATCCGCCGCGGAAACCTCCGACATAGCCGCCACGATATCCGCCGTAGTACCCACCACGGTAGCCAAAGCCTAAACCGATGCGGATGCCGCCGTAGTAGGGGTAGTAGCCATAAGGGTAGCCGTAGTAATAAGGGTAGGGGTATGGATACGCGACAACTGCCGGAGCAGGGTACTGAATGCCGGAGTCCACTGCCGGTAGCTGCTGCGGGTACTGCTCGTTTCCGTTGCTGTAAGCAGGCGCGGGCTGGGCATACTGGCCGCTGCCGTTGTCCGCGTAGCCTCCGTCGGCGGGAGCGTAGCCCTGTCCGCTGGGCGCAGCATACTGTGGATTGTTCTGCGCCTGGTACTGTCCGCCTTGCGCCGAGCCGTCGTAGTCATAGGGCGAAGCCTTCTGCCCATTCTGATTCTGGTATTGATACGCTTCGTTGGTGCTTTGGCCCGCAGGGTAAGCGCTTTGCGCGGAGACAACCGCCGCAGTCGCGAACAGAGTGGCCAGGGCGAGCGTGATGTTCGTAAGCCGTGGCATCGTAAATCCTCTGTGTGTATAGATGCGGGTTCGGCAGATTTGTTGCGGTCGTTGGCCCGAGGCGGAATACGTAGGATTTGTTTCGTGGTGCCGCGCGGAAAACCGCAGTTCGAGCTGTACACGCCTTTCACAGACCAAGCTTCAAAGTCAGCCTGCGGCAAGCCGGGCGAGCCACAGGAGTTTATCGGGCAATAGCGGCCGAGGCGGAGCCTTCCAGCATGAGGCTGCTCGGTACGAGCCTGTTGGAGAGTGGCTTTCTCCTGATTCGTCGAAAACCAATACACCGCCTCCCACGACCACCAAGTCTGCTTAGAGCAGCCTTTGAACAACAAGTTCCAGTTTGCTTGTCTCCTTCATCCGCCGTCTCTTCGTGATGGAGGACTTCTTGTGACCCCTCTGGTCGCGCCTTCCTCTACGTGGGGAGGTGACGCGAAAAGCTATGAAGGTCGCGGGGGGGCGGTGCACAGCTGAGAGACATTAGGCTCTGATGCGGCCAGGAATCTAATCAACGCGGCTAGAATATTCTCTGCGAAACTCTTCATAAATAATTCTCAGAATCTTCTGCCGGTCCTCAGCTTCTGCAAAATTCACGGCCAGTTTCAGAACGTCATCCTTGCTAATCGATTGGACCTTCATATTGATTAGGTACTGCTTGTATTCCTTCGTGATGTCGTCGATGACCACTATGACGCTCCCGTCATGTATGCGTTCCCTGTCGAAGTTGACCTTCAATTCAGCGTAAAGCTGTTCCACTTGTGCTTCTGTGCTGATTTTTAACTTCTTGATTTGATACACGACCCCGAAGTTGGTGGATATATCAACTCCGTGATCACGCGCAGCAGTCCGCGTGTCCCGGTAAATTTTGCAGGCGAATTTTTCAAGATGAACCTTGATGATTGCGAAAGTAAATATCTCGAAATTGGAGGGACTCCTTTCTATCTGCTCTCGAATAAGTGCGGAAAATTGCTCCATGGATTCTGAAAGCTTTGTGCGCGTAACACTATCGTGCAACAAGGGCACGATCCCAAGCCGGTCGTCGATGTGCTCACGAAGCCGACTCGGAAGCCACGCTACAAGGCTCTTCGCCTGCTTTCGATATGCATCACACAAGCGATACCGAAGATGAGCTGTTTGCTCCAAGACCCCATAACGCGACATCCGCGACCCATAGGCGTCGTAGTACCTGGCTCCGATATGGACGTCATGGCCTAGGAATTTACGCATGGCCTTAACGGCAGCTTCGTAGGAACTCCGAATGTCTGCGTCTGTAAATTCCGTACGTCCAGATGACGAGTACGCCTCCAGGAGGCCTAGCGTAACAATCGGCGCTATGAGCTTAGTCTGCGAATTCTTGAGCATTCGCTCGATTTCGGCTCTAAAACTATTGGAGGCTGGAGACTTCATCTTTAGAAGGTAATCCCAAGTACCCTCAACCGTTTTGCTGACTCTGAAGGAGGCCTGAATCGATTGCAAGCCGGATAATGCGCATCGTCTGTTCGTCTGTCAATGAGGTGACTGTATCGGACGTCACCAACTCGACGCCGAGCCTGTTTGCTAAATCTGAGACGTTGAACCCGTCCTCATCCCGGCTGTCTTCTTTCGTATCGAACCAAAGCTCTCGGCATCCCTGATCTATATCGTCGTCTTTGTAGACGTGATAGTTGACGATGTTCTTATGGGTCATGAACACTTCTGCGGGGCGGTAATCCAAAATGTATGGCATCGCTTGGGACTCCTAAATTCATCAGGGTATTATCTATCATTACTGCCGAAAGACCTTCCGAGGCACCAGGCGCTTCATGCTAAAAGCCTTCGCTCGTCCGGCTACGATGCCGGCGACGAGTTTCCCGCCGTCTGCCCACATCGTGTGTAGCTGAACCTCCTTCGCAGCTGTGGCTCCGCGTACGAAGAATTGCTGCGACCCTTGTTACAATTTGCAACACACCATTCCATAGCCGAAGCGTGAGCGGCGGCTTTCAAAGCAGGCAATCGTTTTCTCAGGAGAACCACTATGCTTTCTGCTCAGCGGCGATGGCTTCAACCACTTTTCGCGCTCTTCGTTCTTTGCTGCACAGCCCTTTCTGCCTACGCCCAGGAAGCAGCGCCGACCGTCGTCCAGGGAATGAAGCTCGTCTCCGGCCAGTCGGGATGGGTGCTCGCACAAAACCGCCTGTTCTGGACCACTTCTCTTGGAGCGCAATGGGCAGAGATCACACCCCCAGGCGCGGGCGCGACAGTCCGTGGCGTCTCGTTCAATGCGGCGGGGCACGGCTGGGTGGCCGAGACGCTAAGCGATGGAAGCTTCACGCTAGCGGCAACAGCTGATCGCGGAGCGCACTGGACGACCGGCGCAGTGCCTTCTCCGTTCACGGATGGCATCGAATTCGGCGGCAACGTTTCGCCTTCGTTCCTCGACGATCAGCACGGCTGGCTGATGCTCTCGGTGCAGTCGAGCTCGAACTTCAGCCGCGGCATCCTCCTGCAGACGAGCGACGGCGGCGCGCACTGGTCGCAGCTCCCCGCGCCGCCAGTGGGTGGCGAAATCGAGTTCGCCGATGCAGCACACGGCTTCGCCGGGCCCGGTCCGCGCGGCGACGATCTTTACACCACGGCAGACGGCGGGCAGACGTGGCAGGCAGTGTCGCTGCCACCGGCAACGTCAGCACTCGCAAACGCCGGCAGCAAGGTCTCGCTGCCGAACTTCGCCGACGCGGCGCACGCTTCGCTGCTGCGTTCCTACGACACCGCGACAGGAAGCACCTACGTTCGCTACACAACATCGGACGGCGGCAAGAGCTGGCAGCCCGCCAGCACAGTGCAGAGCGACTCGCCCACCTTCGTCGCGCTTTCTGCAACAGGCGCTTTGACGGGCAAAGTCGGCTCCGTCTCGACGCAGGGGATCCTGACGAAGCCTGCGAGCGGCTTGAGCAAGCTGACGCCTGTGCAGGCAACGTTCGCTACACCGCTGCAAGGATGGGTTGTGCTCTCCGGCGGCGTCTGCGCTGGAACGGTGTGCGCGCAGACCTCGACATTGCAAGGCACGCTTGACGGTGGAAAGACGTTCTTCGCCTTGGGCAAGCTGCCCGGCCTGTCGCTTGAGTTCACGCAGACTTCCACACGCGCGGGCGGCGGAAGCAGCAAGTTCTTCAGCCCGGACGCCGTAACTCCGAACGCCACCTTTCCGGGTGTCGCCGCGAGCCCGCTGGTAATGCAAATGGGCTTCGACAAATGCGAAATCCTGACGACAAGCCAGATGCAGGACTGGTACACCAACAGTCCGTATCGCGCGGTCGGAGCGTACATCGGCGGCATCTCTCGCGCCTGTACCAACCTCGGCTTCACACAGAGCTGGGCAGCAACTGTGCTTGCCCAGGGATGGGGCATCATCGGCATCTGGGTTGGGCCGCAGGCGCCAAACAGCACCTTTGCGCACAAGCTCACCGGCGTCCCCGCTACTGATCAGGCAACCGGTGTCACAGAAGCCGACTCCGCCGTCAGCGCTGCCGCTGCTCTTGGATTCGGCCCGGGCTCGATCCTCTACTACGACATGGAAGCCTACACGCGCACCGCAGCCTCGGAGGCCTCGACGCAGGCTTTCCTTGAAGGCTGGACCAAAGAGCTTCACGCGCAGGGCTATCTTTCCGCGGTCTACAGCAGCCATCCTGAAATCCAGGATTGGGAAGCGGGCAAGCTCGCCGACCCGCCCGATGACATCTGGTTTGCCTACTTCTTCTCGACTGGCGTGGCTTGCGGCACGAAGTGCCAGAACACCGAAAGCTCCGACATCCCCGACACCTATTGGCCGACGCATCAGCGTCTGCGGCAAACATCGTCGAGCTTTACATCTACATACGGCACCACCTCTGCCGCGATCGATGAAGATTGGACCGACGGCGCGGTCATCACCATCACCCCGGCGGAACACCTGGCCGTCTCGCTCACGGGTAGCGGCGGCGGAACAGTCACCAGCGCCGATACGTTCATCAACTGCGGCACCGTGTGCGGGGCCACCTACGCGCAGTCTACCGTTGTCACGCTGACCGCAACACCGGCGGCGCTTTCTTCGTTCAACAAGTTCACCGGATGCGACGTCGCAACCGGCACAACCTGCATCGTGACGCCGTCGATGGCGTCCTCTGTGACCGCTGATTTCGAGATCACGCCACCGGTATTCACCGCGGCTTCTTCAGCGCCGAGCGTGGCATGGTCGCTGGGTTCTCCCGCCCAGGTGCAGATCATTGTCAACAGCAGCGCGCCGTACAAAGGCGTATATACACTTGGCTGCACCGGGCTGCCTGCCTACATCGGCTGCACGTTCACGCCGTCCACGCTCACCGCAGACGGCAGCGGAACACAGCTGACCGCCGCGCTTACGCTGTATGCAACCTCGGCGGCGCAACTCCATGCGGTGCCGCTCCAACGGCAACGTTCGCCGTTCAGCTATGCATGGCTGCTTTGCCTTGCGGCACCCTTGGCGTTCCGCAGGCGCATACTGCGGGTGCGCGCACGATTGCTGATGTTGTCGCTCATCCTGCTCGCGGGCGCTGCCGCCATGCAGGCGCTTACCGGTTGCAGCAACAACAGCACCGCGGCCCCAACCGTGAAAACACTCTACACAGGAAGCATGAACGTCGTGGTCACCAGCGATGGTGTCTCGCAACAAATACCAATATCCGTCACTCTCAGCGACTGATCACGCCCCGGCCGGGTGCCCCGTTCCTGCGCGTTTGCAGGAGCGGGGTCCAGTGCGCACACTCGCTCACGTACAAGCGTCAGAACTGGTAAGCCCCGCCGAACGTCGCGACCACCGGCTTCAGTCCGCGCTCGCTGTAGCTGGGCCAGCGCTGATACTCGAGCTCGATTGGCCGCACGTTCAAGTGCCGCGACACATGAAATTCGATACCGCCGCCATACGCCAGCATTCTGTAACGGTTCGTGAGCGGCTGATACATTTCCGCCTGGTATTGAAAGAAGCCAAGCCCGCCCTGAAACTTGGCATACACGTTCACGAACCTGGGCCTGCCATTGAAGTCGCCATGAAGAAACGTTACCCGCGGCCCAACCACGATGCTCGTCTCGCCGATATCGTCCGGCGTCCAGACGTTCACCAGGTGCAGATTCGCTTCCACCCCAATCCACTGGTGGTAGTCCACGTCGCCGTAGGCCGTAAAGCCCTTGATGTAGTTGTAGCCGAACCCGGACCGCGCAATCGAAAAGCCCCCACCCACCTGCGCCGTCAGCGTCTTCGACGCGGCAGGAATCGCCTGCGCCGCACTAACGCTCCAACAGCTCAGCCCCAGGCCGAGCAGGGCTAACAACTGGCTCCTCAACTTCCGCATGCCTGGTGTTTTCTCCAATCCGCAGTTCGCGTCCCTTTCAGCGTATCAAGCGCACACGCCCTCGACTCCGCGAAAATGCTTGCAACACCCAGGCATGAACTCGGCGTGGCGCGTGCTGGGATAATGCTTCTTGGCGAGTCTGTGCTTCGCGCCGAGACTTAGGGAGCAATGAGCAGTGGACTTTTCCTTTGGTTCTGAACGCAAGGCGGATGTCTCACCGCGGGTCAAGCGCAGCCTCGTCACGGTCACAACCGCGCTGATCGCGATCAACGTGCTGGTGTTCGCGGCCATGACGGCGAGCGGCGTGTCATTTCTGAACCCCACGCCCCGCGAAGTCATCCCCTGGGGTGCCGACTTCGGCCCGCTCACCATTGCCGGAGCCCAGTGGTGGCGCATGCTCACCGCCTGCTTTGTGCACTTCGGCATTATTCACATCGGCTTCAACATGTTCGTGCTGTACCAGATTGGTCCGTTCATCGAAACCGTGTTCGGCCGCGCCCGCTACCTGCTCCTCTACTTCTTCGCCGGCTTGGCCGCAAGCATCGTCAGCCTCCTCGTGCATCCTCTTACCACCAGCGCTGGAGCCTCGGGCGCCATCTTCGGTCTCTACGGCGCGGTCTTCGGTTTCCTGCTCATGGAGCGGCGCTCGCTCGCCCCCGGCGCCGTGCAAAGCATCGGCAAGTCGGCCGGCATTTTCATCCTCTACAACTTCATCTACGGCGGCATGAACGGCCGCACCGACCTCGCTGCGCACATCGGCGGCCTCATCGCCGGCTTCGTCGCAGGAGCGCTCCTGGTCCGTCGCCGCGCAGGCGGCCCATGGCGTGTGCCCGTGCCCGCATCCGTTATCGTGCTCGCTGGCATCCTCGGAGCAGGCGCCATCGCCCTCGCGCAACGCCCTGAAAATCGCAGCCCCGAAAACGCCCTCATGGCAACGGTCATCACCTCGCGCAGCCTCTCGTTCGGCAACGAAGGCCAGCTCCTCTACCGCGACGGCATAACCGAAGCCGACGCCAAAAAACTCGCCGCCGCTATCAACCAGACCGAGCTCGCACAGGTCAAAGGCGCTCTGCTGACCCTCTCCAGGCCCGCCGGAAGAACCACGCTTTCGCTCGTACTCGGCGACGGCAAGTCCAACGACAAAACCGACGCCAACAACCAAAGCCCGCAAACGGATCTATGGAACGATCCCGACGCCATCAAAGCCTTCACCGACATAGGCCACCAACTCGCCCCAGCCGTAGGCGGTCCATTCGATCTAGTGCTCCTCGATGGAGACGGCGTCCCCCGGCGCACCGTAAATATCTCGGGGATGTAAGCACGGCAGACGTTGCCTTCGAGCGAGCAAATGCGGCGCTCTGTTACCTAAAAGAATTCACTATCGATGGACGCGATGAAAGAGACACCTGGCACGACGACCTTTTGCAGTCTGCGGTCGTTTGTTAGAAAAGCATCCACACCGGAGGCGGCGGCGGTGGCAAGATGTAACGCGTCAAGTGACTTGATTCCCTGCTGTGCTCGAAGTTGGGCGAAAATCTTGACCGCGTGACTGGGGTATGGAAGCAGCTCAATCGCTGCGGAGTGAAAGAACTTTTCGATAGTGTCAGCAGCTGCAACGTCGCCTGTTTTGACCGGGCCGACAAGTAGCTCATTCAACACAAAGAGGCTTGAGCAAAGGACATCCCCACGGCGCTGCATTCCAGCATGGATTTCTTCGACCCTCTTGCTGAGCTTCTTATGGTCCTCGAACCAATAGGCGTGAATCATCGTGTCCCAGAAGATTCGTCTCACCTATTCCAGCTCTTCCGCTCCGCATTGTGGAATGATTCCGCCCCGCCCAGCTTGGTGTAAGTCTTCTTGAGCAGTCCACGCATGCTGGAAAAACTCACTCGCTGCATCTCGGGGCTTGGAACGGTTTCATCTGCATTCAGTCGGTATACAAAGTCGACCGTGGAGCTCTGGCCCGAAGCTGCGGTCGTCCTTTCTTCCTGCAGCGTCAGGTGGTTTTCCTGCGCAAAACGTTTCGAGCGTAGTGCATTGCAGACGATAGGGAACCGGTTCGGTTGCAGAAGTTCCTTTTCCACCATCACCCTGGCGAGGGTGCCAGAATGGATGGTGACAACCTTGTCCCCACGTCGCCGCGCAGGCGCAATGTACTTTTCAGCCGCCAACCGCCTCACTCTATCGGTGGAACCGTAATCAGCCAATCGGCACCTCTTTGAACACAATATTTGACATATTTGATAATTGTCAAAATTCGATCGCTCGCGCCAGACGCTGCGTATGAGCAATAAGCCGACCTCCGTGAAACCAGCGATTTTCAAAGAGATGCAATGACTAACCCCTCGGACAATATTTCATTTGTCGATCACGCTTACTGTGTATAGACTCTTCGGAACTTTCCAATCGGTTTTGAGGTGTACGTGAAATCTTCGGCAGTCGTGTCTCTGTTGTGTCTTGCGCTTGTGCAAACTACTCCGGCCCAGCAGACTGCCCAGCCACCTGCTCCTGCCTCATCTCCATCCGCTTCGCAGACCGCAGCGCCACCGCAGTCCTCGCCACCAAAGCCTTCCGTGGCAGCACCCGCTGCCACTCCCGCGCCCTTGGCGTCGTCTGCTCCAACTCCGAACACTCTTCTAGACGGCACACCCGTGAAACTGCGGTTGTCTGAAAATCTTTCTTCGGAATCTGCCAAGACGGGCCAGCAGGTCGCCTTCGAAGTCACCGAGGAAGTAATCGTGCAGGGCACGGTCGTCATTCCCAAGGGCGCGGCCGCGCTCGCCACAGTTACACTCGCCGAACCGAAACGGCGCATGGGTCGCGGCGGAAAACTCGATGTCAACGTAGACAGTGTCCGCCTCGCCGACGGCGAAAAAGCTCAGCTTCGCGCCCTGCGAGAAAACAAAGGCGGAGGCCACGTTGGCGCCATGACCGGTGCCATGGTCGGCACTGCAATCGTCTTCTTCCCAGCCGCTCCGCTCTTCCTCTTCATGCACGGCAAGTCGGTTGAAATCCCTAAGGGCACCGAAGTCAACGCCTTCGTCCAGGGCGACATGCACCTCGACATGGCTAAGTTCATCATCCCCACACCCGGCGCTCCCACCGACGTCGCCACCACCGCTCCAGTAGTTGCTGCCGCCCCGCAAAACTCCAGCCTCACTGTCGAATCCAGTGTCACCGGTGCCGACATCGAAGTCGACGGCAACTTCGTTGGCAGCACACCCTCCACCGTCTCCGTACCTCCCGGCCAACACACCATCACGGTAAAGAAGAAGGGCTACACCGACTGGACCAAGACCATGAACGTCTCCGGTAGCAGCGTGCACGTGAATGCGGAGTTGGAGCAGAAGAGTAGCAGCTGAGGCAGTTATAGCTCGACCCCAAAGCTCCAAAGGCACGGAGAGGACTTATGTCATTTCTATATTCAAACGGCCCGGAAAAAGACTTTGTTGTAACTCCCTACCAAAAACAGCTTGCGAAATGTAAGAGCGTCTTCGTCGCCTCGCCATACGTAACAATGACGGGCGAGCTTGTAAATGCCGCGAAAGACGGTAAGCAGGTTAGTTTACTTGTGGGGCTGAATAGCGCCACGAGTGCGAACGCCCTCCGAGCAGCGTTCGGAGTTCCAAACCTAGCTATTCGTTACTTCACATATCGGTTTCATGCGAAGGTTTACCTCTTCGATGATTGCGCCCTCGTTGGTTCCTCCAACCTTACCGACTCGGGCATGCACACGAACAGAGAAGCGACTGTTTTTCTGGAGCGCACGGATGAAGTGGCAAGCATTCGCGCGCTCTGCCAAGAACTGTGGACATCGGCTGAGGTGCTCACTCCTATTGTGCTGAAAAGCTTCGAGATGGTGAAAGCGTCGATGAGCAATATGTTCGATCCAGACGCGAAAATCGAAGCAGCGATTGGTAAAGTTCAACCCACAACCATTACTGTGGGCTCACAAAAGAAATCGTCTGAGTACATTTTTCTCCAGGCGCTTCGCAGGCGTGTCTATGAGAAGTTCAAGCCCGCTTTTGATTTGACCTCCCAAGTGCTCAGTGAAAACGACCTGCATCGGAGTGAATGGTCATCAGAAGATCGCGGCAGCGAAACGAACCGCTTCTTAAATTGGGTACGGCTAACCTATGGCGCAGGGGACGACTGGCGAAAGAGTCCGATCCGTACATCAAGTTCTGACATCGCAGGGGAACTTATTGCGCTTGGGCGTGAATGGGCGAAGACACCTGAACCGCGAATTACTCACGATTACTTCACAAATATGGAACATTTGCGTCGCGTATTTAGGAACGTAGAAAGTCTCACATCCGCGAGCAGAGAAGACTTGTCACAGGCATTGATGGGCGTACACGCTTTCGAGGAGCAGATACGCTTTATCAGAGGTGGGTATTCAGCAATCATCGATTTCTTCTGGCAGCAAAACGAACAGGATTTGACCAGAGTCAAAAGAAGTCTGCGCCATCTGCTGTTTGATACCGGCGACTTCATCCAAAGACTCTATGAAGTGTTGTACTTTCCCGAATGGAAGATTCGCTACTTCGGTGAAAGCTGCGCGCTCGAATTGACCGGAACGGTGCAACCCGAAACCTGCCCTCCCATGAACGGACGCTCGGCGAAGGGTCTCAGATACATCGGATTCGATGTGCCGGCCTCATAATTCCGTCGATCTGGGCATCCTAGAAGGATTGTTTCAACGCCTGTGAAATCAAAATATTTTCAGGCGACTTAACTTCATGGTTTGCATTTGAGGTCGATGTCTGCTAACACTTAACCATTCGGCGTTGTTGGTCCACTCAAGGAGTGCGGCCGCTAAGACGACCCGAAAGGAGAAATACTATGAAAACCCCTACCGTGAAAGCGGATGTTCAGTCCTTCGCTTTCGATTCCATCCGAAATATTAGTTGCTCACACGATCTTGCAAACGACCGTAAGGTACTTGTAGGCCGCGCGCGTGCGTCTCAAGTTTTGGGGCTTAGCACAGACGAGAACGTGCGTGCGTACCTCGTTGATGCTGAAGGCAAAAAGAAGAAGCGCAAAGGCGAAGTCCACAGGAAGATCGAAGACACTATCGAGAACTATCCGGAGAACTTCTGCGTTCTAAATGGCGGCATCGTGGTCGTAGCGCGCGACTATGAGATCGACGAAAAGTCGAAAACACTAACGCTGCTAAAAGCAAGTGTGATCAACGGAGCCCAAACACAAGGTGTCATCCGAGACTGCTCTCATGGTGACGAGCTTGATATCTTCGTCACGTTTGAACTGATCGTTACGAAGGACGAAGCTCTTATCTCGGAAATTTCAATCGCGCGAAACTTTCAAAATGACGTCCAAAACATATCCATCGCCGGTAGCCGTGGCGTGCTTGAAGATCTTGAGACCGCACTCCGGAAGGAAGATCCTAAGATCAAACTCCGGAAATCGGAAACAGATCGATCGGACGAGTACACCGATACAGAGAAGCTCATTCAGGTGCTCATGGCTCTTGCACCCCCCGAGGTTCTGGAAGAGTCGGAGCTTAGCGTCAGGGACAAGGCCTACACATATAGCCAAAAAGCCACATGCCTAAAAGACTTTTCGAAGGTCTACGAGGCACAGAAAGATGAACCTTCGACCGGGCCAAATCGTCGCCTCTACGTGTTCTTTTTGGATGTAGCAGTTCAAGCGTGGGAGCTCTACGAGAAATGGAAAACACATCAAGGGTTCCAAGGATCAGGCCTGCGATCTCTTGAACGGGACGGAGTCAAGATCGTCGAAGTACCAGACGGGATTATCTTTCCAATCATTGCCTCTTTGTCTGTTTTTGTAAAAAAAACTGGCAAGACGTGGAGCATTCAGCAGCCCAAAGAACTCAGCGACTCAGAACTCGTCGCAGCAGCAAAAGTTGCTTACATGCAGATCGCTGGTAGTAACCCGCAGACAATGGGTAAGCGCTCAGCGTGCTATTCTTCGTTGCTTCAATTGACGACTGTTTACAGGAAACTGATCAAATAGCTAGAAGCACAGACCGCTTGTTGAGAACTTGGCAGTCGAATTTACAACCTTACTAGTCGACCTGGCACGCTCGGTAAAACCAACCAAAGACAAAGCCCGGCGGCCCGCCGGGCTTTGTTGCGTTTATAGCAAACTGTCGCAGTACCTTGCCGGGGTATTCCCACCTTCACTTCCGAGACGAGTATTCGCAGAATATTGCTTGTACTAGCATTCAGCATTCATTCTGTTCCTAGGCCGCTTCAAAGCCCTCACGTTCCAGCGCCTCGGGATCGATCGATGCCGTCAGCGTGATGGCCTGCTCATGGCCAAAGCGCGACATCACCGCGATCACATCTTCACTCGGCAGGCCGAGCCGGTTCAGCAGCGGCGTGATGCCACCCGGTTGCGTGCAGACGCGCCGCTCCGGGTCGGAAGGAATGCCCAACACGATCTCCTTCAAGCAGATCTCGGCGGAATATTTGCCAGTCAGTGTGGCTTTTGGGGTGACACGAACGGAATAGCGGTGCAGGTTGCCAGTCATGTTCATAGAAGACCCGTTCCGCGCTCCGCAGTTGCGTTCCCGTGGCGCGGGTAGCTGTCGCAAAGGCATGCAGGTACCCCCGCCGCGCTCTCGAAACGCTTGACACAGCCGATATAATTGAAAGTAAGAACAAAGCCCGGCTACCCGCCGGGCTTTGCTGCGTTCAGGGCAGACTTTCGGGGTACTTTGCCCGAACCTATCCCGAATGTTCTGAAGACTTTGCAACAAAAGTACGGGGGAGAGGGTACCCACCAGATAGACCGCTACCAAAGGCCGGTCAGGAGCACTCAGAAGGCGAATAAAAGCAGTAAAATAGATCCTGACAATGCCAGACGATCAGAACTCCCTTCCGCTCGGTTCAGACGACAATATTCAGCCCTCGGCGCAGGACGCCAACTCCAACAACCCGCCCCCCGGCGGAGGTGGCGGAGACGGCCCCAACACCCCCACCGGGCCCGGTGCGCTGCACATGCTCCCGATCAATATCGAGGAGGAGATGCGGCGGTCGTATCTCGACTACTCGATGTCGGTCATCATCGGGCGTGCGCTGCCCGATGCTCGCGACGGCCTCAAGCCCGTGCACCGCCGCGTGCTCTACGGCATGCAGGAAATGGGCCTGCAGTACAACAAGAAGTACACCAAGTCCGCCAAGGTAGTCGGCCACGTGATGGGCTCGTACCACCCGCACGGCGACTCCGCCATTTACGACACCATGGTGCGCCTCGCGCAGGACTTCGCGCTGCGCTACCCCATGATCGACGGGCAGGGTAACTTCGGCTCCGTCGACGGCGACCCACCTGCCGCGATGCGCTACACCGAGTCGCGCATGACCCGCCTGGCCGGTGAAATGCTCGCCGACATCGACTCCGACACCGTCGACTTCGTCCCCAACTACGACGAGTCCACCAGCGAGCCCAGCGTGCTGCCCGCGCGCGTGCCGAATCTCATCGTCAACGGCAGCACGGGCATCGCCGTCGGCATGGCGACCAACATCCCGCCGCACAACCTCACCGAAGTGCTGAACGCGTCGATCGCGCTACTCACGAAGGAGAAGGGTGAGACGCGCTCCGATCTCGAGATCGCGCTTGAGCATGTGAAGGGCCCTGACTTCCCCACCGGCGGCTATCTCTACGGTCGCGGCAACCTCGCACAGACCTACAAGACCGGCCGTGGCCGTTTCATGATGCGCGCCAAGTGCGGCCTCGAGCAGATCACAGGCGGCCGCCAGGCCATCATCGTCTCCGAGATTCCGTACCAGGTGAACAAGTCCAACCTGATCAAGCGCATCGCCGAGCTGGTCAATGAGAAGATCATCGACGACATCTCCGATGTCCGCGACGAGTCTGACCGCGACGGCATGCGCATCGTCATCGAGCTCAAGCGCGGCGCGCAGCATGAGATCGTGCTCAATCAGCTCTACAAGCACACCTCCATGCAAGAGTCGTTCTCGATGATCTTCCTGGCTGTGCACAACGGCCAGCCCAAGGAGCTCTCGCTCCCCGACGCCATCCACGCGTTCCTCGATCACCGCATAGACGTCGTGCGCCGCCGCACCGCGTTCCTGCTCAACAAGGCACGCGAGCGCGAACACATCCTGCTCGGCTACCAGATCGCGCTCGACCACCTCGACACCGTCATCCGCGTCATCCGCCAGTCCAGCTCCCGCGCCGACGCCCGCGAGAACCTCTTC
>CAJCIP010000126.1 GCA_903970445.1 Verrucomicrobia bacterium Tous-C9LFEB
AAAGGGCCCGCCGATCGGCGGGCCTTATTGCTAACGTCGCGTTACACCAACTGAGCGTCGAGTGTGATCTCCGCTGCTTTCAACAGACGAGAGATCGGGCAGGTTTCCTTCGCCTTCTTTGCAAGCTCGTCGAACTTTTCCTTCTCGATGTTCGCAACCTTGGCGCGTGTGGTGAGGTGGATTTTAGTGACGGTCGGACCATCGTCAGTCTTTTCCATGGTCACCACGGCTTCTGTTTCCAGCGACTCAGGAACGTGTTCGACGCTGGTGAGTTGGCCGCTGAGAGCCATCGTGAAGCAGCCCGCATGGGCCGCGGCGATAAGCTCTTCCGGGTTCGTGCCGACGCCGTTCTCAAAGCGCGTGCTGAAGCTGTACTGCGTCTCTTTGAGCGTTCCGCTCTGCGTGCTGATGGTTCCCTTACCGTCTTTCAGTCCACCGTGCCAGACTGCCGATGCGCTGCGATCCATTGCGTTCTCCTTCAACCAGAAACTGCGAGCTTTTCGCTCTGCTGCTATCAGATGCGTGGAACCGTTTGACGCACCAACGACGAAGGGCACCCATAGGCGCCCTTCAAAGCCTGCTACCTAATTTGGTTTTGGTGCCGAAGAAAGGACTCGAACCTTCACACCCTTGCGAGTACATGGACCTGAACCATGCGCGTCTGCCAATTCCGCCACTTCGGCTCACTGCATGGGGCGCGAGCGCCTGGGACTGCGGTGAAGTCCTAGTGTCCCAAAGCGGGAGTGAGGTGTCAATTGCTCTTCTGTTCGCTTACACTGACCGCAACTTCCTCCGCCGAGCTTCCGTCCCATATACATTCAACCCTGGAGCACTGCCGTACATGAGTAAGTCCTCGACGCCACCGTCCAGCCAGGCTGGTGGAAGCCACATTCCGGAAGAGCTCGCCCTGGAAGTTCGCCGTCTAGCGCACGATCTTTCCAACGCACTCGAGATCATTGTGCAGACCAGCTACCTGCTGAGCATGGCCGAGCTGAAGCCGCCCGCAGACGACTGGCTGCGTATGCTCGATTCCGGTGTGCAGAAGGCGCTGGGCATCAACCAGGAGCTGCGCGAGTACATCAAGCGGAACACACAGAAGTAGACGAGCAGCGAACAACGTAGCGAACAGTTGGCAGGCACCCTCCCCCTGCCGGTTATTGCGCAAAGTCTTCAAAAGATGAGAGATACGGTCGGACTTCGCCTGCGGCGATGTGCGACAGATCATTCCGCAGCTCCCTGCTCCGAAGAGCCGCCTATTTCTATTGTAGAAACTTCGGCGGTAATTCCATGCCAACTTTCAAAAAGATGTTTTGCCGCATCCGGCGCGGGGTTCTGGAGATTTCCACAGAGTAGGGGGCTTGACAGCTTTTCGGAGACGTCCGGTCGGTCCTGTACTTACAGGTGTAGTAGTGGCGATTCTGCAAACCGCAGATTCCCTGCGGGAATGACAACTAAGACCAAAGCCACAACAAGGTCTAAGCGTGAAAGGCTCTAGTTGTTGGCGGCGATCGCGGCGACGATCTTGTCCATGATTTCGCGGTCGTTTGAGCCGGATGGTGCGTGGTCATCCACGAGTATGGAGAAGATGACCTGTTTGCCGCTGGCGCAATCGAGATAGCCGGAGAGCGCGCGTGACTCGCCGAGCGTGCCGGTCTTTGCGAAAACGTGACCCTTGAGCGGCGCGTTCGCAAAGCGTGAGCCGAGTGAGCCGTCTTCGCCGCCGACAGGAAGCGCGGCTTTCCATGCCACGAACCATGGTTGCTTTGTTGCGTAGACGAGAAGCTGGGCAGCGGCGCGTGGCGTGATGAGGTCGTGGCTGCTCAGACCGGAGCCGTCGTAGAAAACGAAGTCTTCTCCGTCAAGACCGGCGTTGAGGAGGAATTGGCGGACAACGCGCACTCCCTGAGCAAAGCTGCCTTCTGTTCCATACGCGCGGCCAAGCCTTCGCAGCAGCATTTCCGCGTGCAGATTCTGGCTCACCTTGAGTGTGACCGTTACATCTTCAGCAACGGTTGCTGATGCGTGCCTGGCCAGTACAAAGCCACATTGAAAGTCGCGGCCGCAAACCGGGCTCGTCAATGCTTCAGATCGAAACGTGATGTCCACGGGCTGACTTACCTGTTGGCTGAATGCCACGGTGCTATCAGATGGGGGAGGATGCACCTGAGTTCCCGTGCCGCCCTTGATTCCGTGCGCGAAGAGGCGCATGTCGAACGCATTCACTGCAAACAAAGCCGGGTCCTGCACGGCGATCTCTTCCGTATCCGGATGCCCAATGGCGACGGCACCACGGGCTACGTTGCTGGCCGGAAAGGGTCGCGGCACCATGTCAATTCCGGTGGCTTCCTCAGAAGCTACGGTCGTGACCTGATTTCCCGGTCTGCCGAAGAAGTTCACATTGGGCGAGACTTCCAAATCCGCCTTGTCTCCCACCGCGGCACCTGGAGAAATCCGCATCTCTAGCTGACCATCATTGAACTCCAGTGCACTCACCGCGGCCCCGTATCCCCAAACCGCATCCCCTGCGTCCCAACTGTCTGCATAGCCGGAGCCACGCCACACGTCAGCATCGCCGCGAACAGCACCTGTCAGGCCTTTTACGCCTGCGGCGGCGACCTGCGCTGCAAGATCATCCATCGAGACCAACTCTTCCGGAACCTGCTGATCCCGGACTACAGTTGCTGCGATGTTCCCGGCTTCCGCGACTTCGCGCGCAGACCAATCGTCGGGATTTTGGCCGGCTTTCTTATGTTCGCTGCGTTTCTCTTTCGCGGCTCGTTGCGAAGCGACTTTTTCCGCTGCATCTTCGCGGGTCTGTGCTTCGGCAAGACGCGCTTTACGTTGTGCTGGTGTCTCGTAAGGAATGTGGCGACCGCTGAGGTTTGCATCACCAGCTCCGTGCAACACGACGTCTCCTTCAATAAGGCCATTCGCGTTGGGTGGATGATCCGCGCTGACGACAGTGGTCACTCTGGTCTTGGGGCCCAGTAACGCCATCGCTGCTGCCGTGGTGAAGAGTTTTGCGTTGGAGGCTGGTCGGAAGAGCTTGCCTTCGTCGAGGCCAAAGAGGGGGGTGCCATCGAGCGTAGTCACGGCGATGCCCCAGTGGGCGCGTGCGGCTTTGGGGTCGGCGAGAAGGTAGGCGATTTGTGTGGCGAGAGCGCTGCTCGTCGTGGTGGGAAAGGGTGTATGCGCGAGGGGTACGGGTTCGCTTTGCGCGTGCGCGAGGCGGAGGGTGGAGGCGAGCGCGAATGTGGCGAGAAGGGCGGACCGCATGCGGTGGAGTGTACATGTTGAGCTTTGTGAAGAGAGGCTTGTCGGGGGCGGATGCGGAATGAGCCGGACCTTCGGCCCTTTCAATGTCTGGGCCGGCTTTCACCCAGCCCTGTCGGGCTGGGCTGAAATGAGTCAGGCCTTAGGCCTGGTTCGTTGCCGCGCTTTCCGTCGCTTCGCGATGACGAGGGGTGAAGTCTGTGTCTGTGCTGACGGTTGATGGCTGGAAGCGAAATACAGAGATCCTTCGGCTTCGCCACAGAATGACGGTGTTGGGAGCGTGGCTAAATATTAGGTAGTCGTTGGTTCCGGCAAGAAGACTCCTCCTCTTCGCTACGGAGTGACAACGAAGTGGGCTGAGGTTCATTCCGGCTAAAATCCGGCTTGCTATGTCTTTTGTTCCGCGTCGACGGTTTGGGTGGCAGCTGCGAACGCGATCGTTGGCGCTGGGTGAGCGGACGCGGTTGATGGCGATTGTGAATCTAACGCCGGACAGTTTCTCGGGTGACGGCGTCGGCGGCAGCGTTGAAGCCGGCATTGCATCGGCGATGGCGGCCGTCGATGGCGGTGCGGACATCGTGGATGTGGGGGCGGAGTCAACGCGGCCAAACGCGACGCCGATCAGTGCGAATGAGGAGCAGGGCCGGTTGCTGCCAGTGTTGGAAGGTTTGCTGCGCGAGCGGCCTGGCGCTGTTGTTTCCGTAGACACGTATCACGCGGCGACCGCGCGGGCGGCTGCAGATGCTGGTGTGGAAATCATCAACGACGTCTCCGGAATGCTATGGGACGAGGCGATGGCCGCCGCTGTCGCTGCGACCGGCTGCGGCCTGGTGCTGATGCACACGCGCGGGCGTTCGGGAGAGTGGCGGGGTCTGCCGCCTTTGGCAGATGCAGCGGTGCTGCCACTGGTGCGCGACGGGCTTCGCGAACGGATGAAGTACGCCGCGTCTGCGGGCATCCGGGAAGAGAAGATTGTGCTTGATCCGGGGTTCGGCTTTGGCAAGATGGGCCGCGAGAATGTTCCGCTGCTCGCGGAAGTTGCGGAGTTGGGTGCGTTAGGTCGGCCCTTGTTGATTGGGCTTTCGCGCAAAGGCTTTTTAGGGGAGATAGTGCGGTCTGTGCAGAGCGACTCTTCTGCTGTGCCGGCAGAGTCGCGGCGTGTGGCGACGTTGGCGGCGAATGTGATTGCGGCGATCAGTGGAGCGCATATTTTGCGCGTGCATGATTTGCAAGCTACCCGCGAGGCTGTGGCGGTGGTGGATGCGTTGATGGGATAGGCGCGATATGTCGCGGTCAGGACAAGAAAATAGGTCCTTCGCCTTCGGCTCAGAATGACAACAAAAATGTAGCTCGCACGAATGTCAATTGTTTGCAATGCTACGTGACAACGTACTCTTCAGGGCCAAACGTTCTCTCTGACTCATCCTTATGATTTGTCATTCTGAGCCGTAGGCGAAGGACCTGCTTTTCGCTTATGCTGGCGCGTGTGTATCGGGAACATCACTACTATGTTTATATCGTCGCGAGTAAGTCTCGGACGCTCTATATCGGCATAACGAACGACTTACTCGAACGCGTCGATCAACATCGCAACGGCGTATTCGATGGGTTCACAAAGACATACCGTGTTCATCGGTTGGTCTACTTCGAACATTTTCAATATGTGCGAAACGCAATTGCCCGCGAAAAGCAATTGAAGGGATGGTTGCGGATCCGGAAAATTGAATTGATCGAAAAGAAGAATCCCACGTGGGTAGATCTGTACGAAAACCTGGTGCGCGGCTGAAGAGAAGTAGTAGCCAGGACAGGAAAGCAGGTCCTTCGCCTACGGCTCAGGATGACAACAAAAGACGGGAGAGGACCAGTAAGCCTCTCTTGCATTATGAAAAGCCCAATCAGACGGTGAGCACTTCTTTTTCCTTTGCCTTGAAGAGTTCTTCGAGTTTCTTGATCTGAGCGTCTGTGAGTTGCTGGATTTCTTCGTTGGCCCGTTTTTCGTCGTCGGCGGAGATGGCTTTGTCTTTCATCGCCTTCTTCACGGTTTCGTTGCCGTCCCGGCGGATGTTGCGGATGGCGGTTTTATGGTCTTCCGCTACTGCGGCGAGCTGTTTCACGGCGTCCTTGCGGCGGTCTTCCGTCATGGGTGGGATCGGGACGCGGATAATCTTGCCGTCGTGCATGGGGTTGAAGCCGAGGTTGCTGGTGCGAATGGCCTTTTCTATGGCGGAGACCTGGTCTTTTTCCCAGGGCGAGACAACGATGAGCTGACCCTCCGGTGTCGTGATCTGCGCGATTTGTGAGATCGGTACTTCGCTGCCGTAGTAGTCGACGCGCACGCTATCGAGCATGTGCACGCTGGCGCGGCCAGTACGGATGCTCATCAAGTTGGAGCGGAAATCCTCCACTGTCTTGTCCATGCGCGTGCTTAGCGCCTCGTACACGCCTTTCAAAGCGACGATGTTTACCATTCCGACTGCCATTGCGTGTTTCGCCCTCCGAGTTTCTTCAACGCCTGATTCTACAAAGGATGCGGCCCGCGTGCGAGGCGGTGGCCATCGTGGTATCCGTGACGTTGTCACGAGCCTCGTGTCTTCGACCCTCGCGCCGCGAAGCACAGGGGGCTTTCGACTATGTGATTCCCACGCGGATGACTTCGCTCCGCATGACAACGATTCGGGGTAGTGGCGCCCTGCGTCAATGCCGATGATTTTCCTGGCGCGTTCTGCTCCGGTTTTCCGGGATCAAGCGTCCAAAACACACGCTGAAAACGATGAGCCGCGGTTCACCCGCAGGTTGCCCGTCGCCTATAATCAGAAGGTTCCCTTCCGCAGCGCAGGGTTTGAGATTCAAAGAGCAGTGAGGGTGTGGTTATTTTTACCGGAATGCGAGTGAGCGTGAGCTCCCTGAACTGTACGTCGGAGCCTGTGCGCACGCTCTCGAGCCTTCTCATCCGCCGCCCCGGCCGGTCCTGGCGATCAGGCCTGGCGCTGACATCGCTGGCCGCGGCAATCCTGCTTTTGTTTGTCCCCTCGTCTTCGCAAGCCCAGGTGGTCGCGCAGCCCCGTTTTCAGGCCGGACCGACAACGCCCCAAACACTTTGCCCCGTGCAGGTCATCGGCAATCGCCGCATTCCGAAGGAATCTGTTCTTGCGCGTCTGTACTCGCGTCCTGGCGACGCCTATGACTCCGCGCTGGTCGAACGCGACTTCAACTCGCTTTGGAATACAGGCTACTTCGACGATGTGCGCATTGAGCGCGTAAACGACCCTTCCTGCGTGCAACTGATTGTGTATGTGCGCGAAAAGCCCACGATTCGAGAGATCAACTATCAGGGTCTGAATGCGATTTCTGTTTCGGACATCCTCGACCGCTTCAAGAAGGAAAAGGTCGGGCTGACCCAGGAAAGCCAGTACGATCCCACGCGCGTGAAGCGTGCTGAGGTGGTGCTGAAGGAAATGCTCGGCGAACATGGCCACCAGTTCGCGACGATTCGTACAGAGATCAAGACCATTCCGCCGGCCGCGGTGGCGCTGACCTTCAAGGTGAAGGAAGGCCCAACGGTGAAGGTGGGCAAGATCGTCTTCCAGGGCAATCAGCAATTGACTGCGCGTGAACTGCGCGCGTCCATGAAGAACCTGAAGCCGATCGGCATCCCGCACTCGATCTTTCTGGAAGATCTATTTGCGCGCACCTTCGACGCGAGCAAACTGGATGAAGACGCACAGCGCGTGCGCGAAGCCTACCGCGACAAAGGCTACATGAAGGCGCTGACGGGCGAGCCGCTGACGAATGTGCGCAACGCAGGCGGGATCGACATCTTCACGCTGAAACCTTCGACCGGCAAGCGCGCTGACATCGTGATTCCCGTAGAAGAAGGCCAACGGTATCGCCTCGGCGGCATCACGTTTACCGGCAACAAGACGCTGAACAACAACCGGGCCCTCCGCGCTCAGTTCGCTGTGAAAGACGGAGACTGGTTCAATGCCATGCTGTTCGGCAAGGGTCTGGAAGCCCTGCGCAAGGCTTATTCCGGGCAAGGTTTCATCAACATGGTGGCAGAGCCGACGCCACGTTTTGACGAAGCAAAGAAGCTGATTTATCTGGATATAGAGATTGAAGAAGGCAAGAAGTTCTACATTTCGCGCATCGAGTTTTCCGGCAATACCATCACGCGCGACAAGGTCATCCGCCGCGAACTGCTGGTGGAAGAAGGGCAACAGTACAGCGGACAATTAGTTGATTTGTCGCTGCTGCGGCTGAACCAGCTTAACTACTTTGAAACGCTGAAGACCGATCAGGATGTGGAGACGCGCCAGAACGCTGACGCGGGCACAGTTGATCTGCTGCTGAAGCTGAAGGAAAAGGGCAAGAACTCCATCGGCCTGAACGGCGGCGTGAGCGGACTTTCGGGATCGTTCCTTGGGCTGCAGTATGAAACGAACAACTTCCTTGGTTTGGGCGAGACGCTGAGTGTCACCGCAAATATTGGTGATCTATCGCGCAACCTGAGTCTCGGCTTCACGGAACCGTACCTGCGCAACAAGCCTGTGTCGCTCGGCATCCAGGTCTTCACCAGCAAGTACGATTACAACCCGGCGAAGAGCTACGCGATTTCGCAGGGGCAAAGCGCGAATCTGACCAACGCGCAGAACTCGCTGCTGACGAACTACAACCAGTCGCAGACGGGCCTGACGATATCGACGGGAACACCGCTGCGTAAGCTGTTCCGCCGGTCGGGCGTGGCGCGTGTCGGTGTGTCGTACTCGCTGTCGCGTTCCGGCATCACGACCTTCAACGACAACACACGCAATGTGTTTCAGACGCTGGCCTTCCGCTCGGGTATTCAGGGGCAGAACCAGCTCAACGGCATCATCACGTCGATCGTGACGCCAAGCTTCTCGTTCTCCACGCTGGACCGCGCGCAGGGGCCGCACAACGGCAAGGATCTGAATGCGGCCTTTCAGGTGGCCGGCATCGGCGGCAATACCAAGTACTATGCGCCCACGGTAAGCTACCGCCAGTTCTTCCCCATGAAGGGACTGAAGGTGAATCGCGAGGGCCACAATGTGCTTGGCTATCGCCTGCAGTTCTCGAATGTGTCGGGCTTCGGTGGGGAAGTGGCGCCGCCGTTCAGCCGCATTTATGGTGGCGGCGAGAATGAAGTGCGCGGTTTCGACATTCGCTCATCATCGCCCTACACATTTATTCCTACGCGGGTGAACTTCAACTTGACGAGTCCGGACGGCAGCAACGTGCCGCGCGATCCAGGCCAGCCGCAACTTGGCAACATCACTGTGCCGATACCGGTGTATCGTCTTGCTTCCATCGGCGGCGACACATCGATCACGTCCAATGTGGAGTACCGCATTCCTATCGTCAACCAGGTGACAGGAGCGCTGTTCACAGATTTCGGTTTGATCTTCAATTCGCATCCCTCGCAGTTGCGCCAGAGCGAGCTGGGCCTTTCACAGTTGAACGCGCCGCTGTATGGCTGCCCGCAGATCGTGAACGGCTCCTGCTTTGGCGGCAAGCAGGTGACGTTCCCGCTGTATTTGCCTGCGGTGCCGGGAACGAACATCGTTCCGCGCATGTCGAATGGAGCTGAAATCTCGTTCATTTTGCCGATCGTGAACGCGCCGTTCCGGATCTTCTATGCGTATAACCCGCTGCGTTTGTATAAGGACCTGCCGCAGCAGTTGCCGCTCGACACGTATGGCTTCAATGATCTGTTCCCGAAGCGCGATCCGACGTGTGTGTCTCATGCCGGCACCGCAACCACTCCGGCGGTCATCTGCGAGCTGACCGGCGCCGGTACATATACACACGCGCAGGCGTTGCAACTGTATGGCGCGAACTATGTGTTGCGCGAACCGCGGAAAACGTTCCGCTTCACGGTCAGCACGACGTTCTAACTCATTCACTGCTGGACGCAAGAAGGCCGCCCAATTGGGCGGCCTTTTCATTGGTGTTCGTCGCCTTAGTTCCCGTGGTGCATGTGGATGGCTTTGAGCAGTTGGTCGGAGAACTCGTCGAAGGCGAAGCCGATGGCAGCGCCGCCAAGCGAGGAGCCGAAGGTGCGCGCCTCATCGGTGAAGTTTTGATTGATGGGTGGGTAGTAGGTGCGAGTCAACGCGGCGGCACCAGCATAGCCGATGAGTAGGGAAGCGTTGATTGTGGCGTGTCCGCCGTCAGTGCGACCAACGAGAGGCCTAGTGGCGGCGTAAACGACGCGGTGTAGAAAACTCGCCTGCGGGCCGAGAACGTAGTAGCGGGTGTCCTGGTGGAGGATCGGGGACATGATCGATGTCGTGAAGATGGTTTGCGATGCCGACCGAGCCATGCCCGCTCCGAAGCGCTGCGCGAACGCGGTGCCGTCGACTCCATAATTGGGTTGTCCATCCGTCAGGTGCGAGTAGCCTGAGCCTATGATGGTTCCCGCCAGCGCCGTCGGCGAAAAGAGATTGCGGAAGCCGAGCACGACTTTGTCACCGCCGGAGAGATGCTGCGCACTCCAGCCGGACGGGATGGCTTGAGCATATTTCGGTGCCGTTCCGCCAGTGGAGTTGCCGGGCAGAAACGCGCCAGGCTCCGGGCTGACGCTAGTGACGGGCTGCGGGGCGTCCGGCAGAGTGCCGTCCGTGGCAACGTTCGCGACACTTGAAGATTCGTTCGTCGAAACCGTTGTCGCGAGAAAAACAAAACGTGCGGGCGGCGCAACAGTAAAAGCTAAAGCGTTCGGCGTTGCGCTCACCGCAGAATCTGGCGCGACACTTTCTTCAGCGGCGGCACCTGCTGACATGGTGCATGCCAAAGAGAGTGCCGGCAAAGCGCAGGCTAGAAGACGATACGTCGAACGAAACAATGTGCTCAAGAGACTTACCTTTCAAACCGGCGATCCTAAGCTCATATGCCGGGGAACAAAGTGAATATGCCTAAAAGACGCGAAAACCTTAGGGTGCGGTTGTACTTTCAGCTATTTGGACTACTTAGCATCGCTTCGCGATGCAGTATCTTCTTCGGCACAATGGAACCTTCTGCGCATTGACCAGCCATGTTGTGAAGCGAATCATGATGTCAGGGCTCCGGTGCAGCCGCCCGGCGAAGGTGCAGCAATGGCAGAACAGAAGGCGCAGAGCAAGCCGTGGGAAGAGCGTTTGAGTGAAGCGAACGCTCGCATTGAAGCTGAGCTGCAACGGGTGATTCGCTATATCGACACCGAAGTGGTCCCCGAGGTTCGCAAGCATGGATCGCAGAGTTTGCGCGCCGCCGCCGCACAACTGCAGAAGCTTGCGGAACACATGGACGACCAACACGCGGGCAAGTCAGGGAAGCCGCTGTGAACTTGAAGGCATGGGGCGTCGCGTGTGCGGCTTTATGCGTGATGCTTGTGGATGGATGCCATCATGAGCAGCCTGTCGCGTATCAGCCCGCGCCACCTCCGCCGATTGTGCGAAGCACGCCAGGCGGAGCAAGCCCCGCACCTGCAACAGCGAAGACAGCCCCGGCCACCTTGCCGATTCCGATGGACATCGATGATGAACTGGCGGCGGCCGCGCCGGGGTTCTTCGATGACGTCTCGGGCGCTCCTGTGTTTCAGGAGACCGGCGTTGCCAGCTGGTACGGGCCGTACAAGAATCGTAAGACCGCTGATGGAAGCGCGTACGACGGGCTGGGCATGACAGCAGCGCACAAGACGCTGCCGCTGGGTTCGACCGTGCGTGTGACGAACCTTGTGACACGCCAACAGATTCTGGTTCGCGTGACCGACCGCGGGCCATTTGCGCCTGGACGCGTAATCGATCTTTCCATCAACGCGGCGAAGGCGGTTGGGTTGTACCGCATGGGCATCGCGAAGGTGCAGCTGGAAGCCTTTGCCCATCCAAGCGCGGATCCGGAGGGCAAATGGTGCGTGCAGGCTGGGCCGTTCAAAGAAGAACAGGACGCGCTCGATTTGAAAGCGGCTCTCAGCCAACGCTATGTGGGTGCGCGCGTGGCGGAGTTCGCTGGAGCCACGGGCTTCTGGGTGCGCATCGATCCGGCACAGCGTGAGCGGAAGCAGGCTGATGAGATTGCGTACTGGATAGGTCAGCCAGACCCGGCAGTGAACTCGTATGTGGTGCGGCTGGATTGAGCTTAGACAGTAGACAAGAGACGGTAGACAGAAGAGACTGCTCTTCATGTCGATCAACCTGCGGGTGGGCCTCGCGTTAGTGCTTGGATGTGTGTCTAACTTTGCGGGAGCACAAACTCGCAGCTTGTGCAGGTGACTGAACAGATCACCTGACCAAAGTGCGCGTCTCAGGACACAGACGGATTTACATGGCAACTTTGCGATGAGCCTGCCTGAGGGCGGCTATGACATCCTGGTCAGCTCTGCGGGATTTCAGGCTGGCGTGAAAACGGTTGGAATCGAGCGTGGAAAAGGCCAAAAACTGACCTGGAAGCTAAAGGCCTTAAGTTGCAAGTTTCCCGGCGTGAATTGCGATACGGTTTTCTAGGTTTGATTGAGAAGACGGGCGCAGAGTTCTAAGTCAGCGAACATCTCGGCGGGGAGCATCCTGCGAAGAAATACAGAGGTCTCTCCACTCCGCTAGGCTCCGGTCGAGATGACAGCTTCAAAGGGATACATCCTTGATTGAGCTGTAAAGAAGGCCCGCTGATGAGCGGGCCTTGCTGTCTACACTCTACTGTCTAGTCTCTACGCGCTATTTGTCCCTTGCTGTTTACAGTCTACTGTCTGATCTCTACGCTCTAATTATCCCCGCGGCCGCCAAAAGTCCATTGGCGGACGGGGCCTACGTCGACGTGCACGAACTGGCTGACGGGGTAATAGCCGACGCCACCGCCGTGGAAGCTGAGAGCGATTTCGCGGAGCTTGCTGGTCGCGACCCCGGGGATGCGGATGTCAATTGCTTTGGCCTGCGTATGTTGAGAGTTCTTTGCGACCCCCGTAACGGAGGGGTCGGCAGTGCCGCCGCGGGTGCGCAGAAAATTGTTCGACCACGGCGTGCGGTAGCCGCAGACCACGTCGATCTCGCTCTTGCCGAGCTTGGCGAGGATGGAGTGGAGAAGGTCGAACTCGCGTGGATCGTAGTGGCTGGCGTCCTGGGTGCGGTGGTCGCGCAGGAAGTGATTCAGCTTCTCGAGCGCGGACGGAATGTAGGTGTTTCCGATGCGGTAAACGACGTCGAGGTCCTCACCCGTGTGCAGGTGGTGCAGCTTCAGCTCGTACTTTTGCCCCGACATCGGCAGGGTCGCGACAGTGCCGATCGTCGCTTCTGCCGGCAGCACCACGTTGGTGGAAGCAATGCCGCGCGTCGGCGCCATGCAGCAAATACCGACGAGTGCGATGAGCGATGTGAGGGAGGAAAGACGAAAAAACAGGGCCCGAGGTGTAGAGGAAGAACGCAGAATCAAGTAGAGGTCTCCGGGGAGGGGGATCAAAATCTTGGCAGTCGCGCAAATCGCGAGAGGCAAATGAGAAATGCCAATCGCCATTGATGAACTTAGTTTATCAGGATTGTGAGCTGCGGGTTGCCCGGGGGTGTAACCCTTTTGTCACAAGGGAGCAGACGGTAGAGCGTAGAGGGTAGAGCGAAGAGGAAAGAATTCTATGCCGCTACTCCACCGGCCGGTCGGGTTGGGATTGATAGATTTCTTCCACGCGTTCCAGGGTGTCGATTTCGGACAGTGGTTTGTCGTCGCGCAGACGAATGATGCGGGGGAAGCGCAGAGCGAAGCCGCTGGCGTGGCGGTCGGAGCGCATGACGTTGTTGAAGGCGACTTCCAATACGCGGATGGGTTCGACGGTGCGAAAGTGGCCGTGGTCTTCGAGTGTGTGGGCCTTGAGCCACTCGGTGAGTTCGGCGATTTCGAGGTCGGTGACGCCGCTGTAGGCTTTGCCGACGTTGAGCAGATCTCCACCGGGGCCGCGGATGGCGAAGGTGTAGTCACTGAGGAGCTGGGAGCGCTTGCCCGAGCCGAACTCTGCCCCGGTGATGACGACGTCGAGGGTGCCGAGCTCCCGCTTGAGCTTGAGCCAGGCGAGGCCGCGGCGGCCAGGCAGGTAAGCCGACGCAGCGGATTTGAGCATGACGCCCTCGTTGGCGCGTGCACGGGCGTCGCGATATGCCTGGTCAATGGCTTCGGCGGATTCGACCAGCTTCGAGGGCGAAAGGCGAAGGCGCTGAACGGGTGGTTCGGCGTCGGCTTCGGCGGTGGCGAAGAGGCCGATTTGGGGAGCGTGTTTGTGGCTGGAGGAGGCGTGGAGCTCGACGGGCGCGGTGGTGATGGGCTGCAGGCGGGCAACGGCGGCTTCGAGGCGGGTGCGGCGCTGGTGCAGTGGAAGCGGGAGCAGGAGTTCACCAGCCTCAAAGAGCAGATCGAAGGTCATGAAGAGGACGGGGATGGATTTGCGTAGATCGTTGTCGACGCGCTTGCGGCCGATGCGCTGGC
>CAJCIP010000127.1 GCA_903970445.1 Verrucomicrobia bacterium Tous-C9LFEB
CCTTACCGGTGTGCTAACAGCTTCCGCGCAGGATCAGACAACAGCGACTGCGAAGACCATTCCAGGAACGTATGTCTACCTAAACGGCACGACGCAGATCACACCTCTGACAGTGCTCCCCGCCGGTACGTATACGCTAACGGTGAACTTCACCCCAACCGATACTGCGACCTATAAGACCGCAATGGGGTCTATCACGCTCACGGTAAACAAGGTTGCGCCGACAGCCACGCTGCAGGCAAACGCCGCAACGGCCCTTGCACAGAGTCCTGTCTCATTTGTCGCCACCGTGTCGTCGCCAGCCAGCGTTCCGACTGGTTCTGTCACCTTCCTGGATGGGACAACGACCTTGGGCACAGTTGCCTTAGCAAATGGGAGTGCCGTTCTTACCACAATTGCGCTCACCGTTGGACCGCACACTGTAACAGCTCAATACCTCGGTGACACCAACTTCACTGCGCAACCAACCTCTTCGGCGAGCGTGCAAATCACTGACTTCAACTTCTCCACGAGTGGAAGCACATCGGTCACGACTATGCGAGGTGGAACGGCGAACTACAGCTTTACGCTTGCTCCTTCCGGAACAACAAGCTTCCCGGCTGCGGTCAGTTTGACCGTCACTGGGCTGCCGACAGGGGCGACCTACACGATCACGCCACAGACGATTGCCGCCGGTGCGGGAAGCACGAGCGTGACTCTTGCGGTTGTCGTACCGGCACAGCTTGCAATGCTGCAGAAGCTGGAGAAGCTGGCGCCACTCACATTAGCGCTGCTCCTGCTCCCGTTCAGTGGCCGTGTACGGCGCAGAGCAGGTAAGCTTTCCCGGCTGGCCGCTGCTTTGCTCCTCGTCGGTGGCATGGCGGGCACGGCAATGCTGACAGGCTGCGTAGGGTATGTCACTGCGCCGAAGCAGGTGGTGGCGCAACCGCAGCCCGAAACCTTCAACATCGTCGTTACGGCAACCAGCGGCTCACTCAGCCACTCAACAACGCTAACCCTGATCGTCCAGTAAGAGAGCATGCCGCGCGGAAGAACATCACCTGCGCGGCGTGCTTTTGTCGAAGCAATCACTCTTACAGCTGGCCCTCGCTTTTCCCAATGTTGATCGAAGTGGGTACAATTTGCGCATCGGCCCCGATCCATGCCCATTTTGCGGACTCTCTTCGTTGTTCTAATGTCGTTTTTCCTGAGTTCCCTGGCTCACGCCTCGATGCTCGGCATGAATCCTAATCCACCGGCGCCTTCTCCTCACCAGGCGGCGACCATCGTCTTTCCGCAGCCACCGTCGCCCGCCTATGCGGGCACTTCTGTAACCCTCACCGCGACATCAAGCAATGGTCTTCCAATCGCCTACACCGTGATTAGCGGGCCTGCGGCGGTAAGCGGAACGACACTCACATATTCCGGTGTCGGAACCGTTGTCGTCGAAGCTGATCAGGCTGGAGATGCATCGAACCCGCCCGCGCAGTCCGTGCGCGACACCATCAACACGAAAATCCTCACCGAACCATTGACCGCCTCCAGTCCTGTCATAGAAACGGTTGTGACGTTTCTGCAGGCAGGGGTTCTCGGAAGCATCAATGTGTCTTCTCAAGGCGCCAGCAATCTGGATTTTGCACCCGCGCCTGGAGGAAGCTGCGCTGTCGGAAACACCTATAACGCCGGTGACACTTGCGTGGCCTCCTTCACGTTCACGCCTCAGCGTCCGGGTCTTCGCTTCGGAGGAATAACATTCAGCGCGAGTGACGGAACGTTGTTAGCAAATAGCTACATCGTTGGCCTTGGTAAGGGACCGCAAATTCTGTTCACACCACCCAACCAGGTGAATGTCGGAACAGGTTTTGGCGGCTTATCCGGTGTGGCAGTCGACGGCAGCGGAAATGTGTATGCGTCGGACATCCTAGGCAGCGGTATTTACCAGGTGTCCGCAGCCACCGGGGCTACACGCCTCATCGCCACTACACTCTCCACCACAGACGTGGCAGTGGATGGCAGCGGCGACGTCTTCTACGGAGATCGCCAAAAGGTCTACGAGATTGTCGCCGTCAACGGATCCATCCCGCAGACTCCAGTGATTCGCACCCTGATCGACGGCTTCGTCAGCATTGACGGGCTGAAGGTAGATGGCTTTGGCGATGTCTTCATTGCTGAAGGGGGCAGCTCCAACTCGCCATCGTCCATTGCTGAGCTGCAAGCGGTCAATGGAAGCATCCCGGCTCCAGCGACAGCAAGACCGCTGATTAGTGGTGTAGGCGAGCCGACGGGGGTGGCCGTCGATATCAGCGGTGACGTCTTTTTCTCCGACGAAGACAGTCACAGCGTGCAAGAGATCGTCGCCGACAACGGCGTAATTCCATCCTCCCCACAGGTCCGTGTGGTCAGCGACGCGTTCAGCCTGCCTACGAACGTGACTATGGATGTCAGCGGAAATGTCTACGTTCCTGATAGTGGCACGAGGGACGTGAAAGAACTTCTTGCTGTCGATGGTGTATTGCCGGCGTCGCCGACGATCATCTCCCGCGGCCAGGGCTTGATGCAACCCGAAGGCGCTACCGTAGACGCAAGCGGTGATCTCTTCATTGCAGATCGAAGCGTGGATCACGTCGTCGAGTTAGCCTACGGCGCGCCCCCGACTCTGACATTTGCCGCAGCGCAAATCGGTTCCACTAGTTCTGATAGCCCAAAGACTCTAACCATCATGAACGGCGGCAATGCAGATCTTACGTTTCCTCCGCCGTTGATTGGTACGAATCCGGCCATTACACCGAGCTTCGGTCTTGACAGTAGTTCCAGGTGTCCAAGTGTCACAAACACCAGCGCCACCGGAGTGCTGGCTGAGGATGACACTTGCACCTTTGCCATCAATTTCATTCCCCTGGAACAAGGGCTCATCAACGGTCAGCTGGTTCTTACTGACAATAACCAGGGCGTGCTCAATGCCACACAGACAATCCTGTTGGTCGGTACGGGCCTCCCGATTCCGCCCACGATCACCTTCACCGTGCCGAATCACACTTATGGTGATCCTCCCTTCACCGTTTCAGCAACCTCAGACTCTGCCGGAGCGTTTACTTATAGCGTCATCAGCGGACCGGCAATGATTGCAGGCTCTACTGTCACGCTGACTGGTGCGGGAACTGTAGTCCTGCAAGCGGCTCAAGC
Source organism: Verrucomicrobia bacterium Tous-C9LFEB (assembly GCA_903970445.1). Classification (GTDB taxonomy): domain Bacteria; phylum Acidobacteriota; class Terriglobia; order Terriglobales; family Acidobacteriaceae; genus Granulicella. Next base: position 3,163 of record CAJCIP010000127.1, read on the forward strand.
GGCCAATGGGAATTACGCTTCCGGCGTGCAGGACGCCAGCTTCACCGTCGCCAGGGAAGCCCAAACCATCACCTTCCAGGCTCTACCTTCTCCGGTTCCGTTCGGGAGCGGACCTTTCACACTAGTCGCAACGTCCAGCTCTGGTCTCCCTGTCGTGTTCAGCGTGATCTCTGGGCCGGGAGCGCTGAGCGGAAACCAGCTTAGCCTGACTGCGGGCGGAACTGTCGTTGTCGCAGCCGACCAACCCGGCAATACGAATTACGCGCCCGCGCCGCAGGTTCGACAAACAATCACGGTTGAGTTTGGGCCATCCTCCGTTGTACTGACGGCTACGCCGACCGCCGTCTTTCTCTTGAATCCTGTGAGACTCAGCGCAGTGGTGACGGGCGGCGGCGGAACGCCTTCGGGCACTGTTGAGTTTGTCGAAGGAAGCACGGTACTCGGCGGCGCGGTGATCGCCAGTGGCAGCGCGACTCTCTCACTCTCGTCACTTGCCCTCGGCTCACACACCATCAGAGCAATCTACGATGGAGATCAGGATTTTGGAACGGCAACCAGCGCTGGCGTGACGGTCTTGGTGCTGGATTTCAAGCTAGCTATCGCGAGTCCCAGCGTGACCATCACGCATGGTGGAACGGCCATTTATTCAATCGTCGTAACACCTATCGGTGGCTCCACGATGCCGGCAGATATTCAGCTCTCGATGAATGGCGGCCCGGCATACGCTCAGAGCAGCTTCTCGTCAGTTATCGTTCCAGCGGGCAGTGGACAAAGTGTACTCACACTCACCGTCCAAACGCCGAACTTTCCCAGCGGGGAACACGCACGGCTTGCGAGAGCGCGTTCAGGGATGCAGCTGGCCTGCCTTTCGCTCGGCATAGCTGCGCTCGCTTTCCGGCGGAAGAGGCGCACCCTGCGCCATCCTATTTTCCTAGCTGCTGCTTTGACGTTTGGCGCTGTCGCAGCGAGCAGTCTCACTGGTTGCGGTGAAGGATGGCGCACACAGAGCTGGCCATTGACGGTGATTGCCAAGTCCGGGGCTCTCACACACATCGCTCAGGGCACACTGATCTCACGCTGCAGTAACGGCCAGGATGCTTGCTCGATCCAGTAAATGGGGATCGAAGTCGACCTTCCCTGTACCCGACCACCGATTGCGAGTGAAACATAGAACAAGTTCTCGACAGTAGTTCGCCGCGTCAGATCGAGTCAGGATATTTCAAGTATTGCGTCCAGTGCTCAACGAAATGTGCCACATGCAATCCATCTGCGAGCGCGTGATGCACGTGGATGGACACCGGCATCGTGAACTTACCGCCACTCTCGGTAATCTTTCCAAAGGTAATTTTCGGCGCAGAATCCGGTGTCGCGTAATCCCTCGCATGCGAGATCGATGTGAAGTCGAACCACGGCAAGACAGAATATCGAATCAGGCCCTGGCCTTCATGTCGCTCCAGGTCACTCCTGCTCCGAACCCGCTCGATCTCACGCTGCGCTTCCCGCGCAAACGCTCCAACTTCAGGCTGGTAGATGTAGTGTCCGAAGCCGATGGTCCCATTCGGACGGCCAACCGGGCTTCCTCCATGAATGGTGCTGTACTTCCACACCTCACCGTCGACGATCCGCAACATGAGGTTGTCGACTCGATGAGCCGCGATCAGGGAACGATGAAGCAACGCAAGGAAGACTGAGATGCCAGAGTCTTTCGCGAAGCGGTAGGTTTCGGTGCAATCGACACGTAAACAAACACCGTGAAATGGCTCGCTGTAGCTACTGAATAGCTCATATAACGCGCGGCGTTCCCAGAACTCTACATCGATACGCTTTGCCTTTGAGCCGAGGCCGTTGTCCATGCGCCCATCGTACATTCGGAATAAGAATCCTGAGGCCCAGGCGCTGAGAGGATGGAAAACACGATCTAAGTGGCCCACAGTTCTGTCGAGCGACAAGCACAGAAATAAATTCATCTCGAAAGAGGACGCGATGTGTTAAGGTGCGATTACACAAACAACTTTTCGCTCGAAGAGCGTGATCACTCGCTCGAGCATCAACATCGGCCCTTTACTCATCTTGCACCGGGCGCTGAACCGTACAAAGTCGGCAGCCCAAAGGAGCTTCATGAAGAGCCTTCGCATTGCTGTTTGCATTGCCTTCTGCTTTGTCTTCTCAGGAATATTTTCGAGCCTGCCTGCGCAGGTCCAGACCGAGAATGGGCGCATCCAGGGGGATGTGGCGGATTCCGGTGGGGCCGCCATTCCGGGTGCCGCGGTGACAGCCCTGGAGGTGAACACCGGCGTGAAGATCGATTCGCGCACAGATGGGTCCGGGCATTTCGAATTCCCTTCCCTGAAGCCAGGGCAATACCAGGTCACGATTATTAAGGACGGGTTCGCACCGACGATCCAGAAGAACCTCACGCTCACGGTAGGTCTAACGACGACCTTGCGTTTGGCTCTACGCGTTGGCGGCGTGTCGGAAGAAGTAGTGGTGACCGCAGCTCCGCTGATTGACGTCACGACCACTGCTTCGACCTCGACGCTGGGCGAGGCAACGATTGCGACGACGCCGGTGCTAGGGCGCAAGTTTGAAGACCTGCTAACGCTGACTCCTGGCGTGAGCATCGTGCAAGGTCCGGATGGCGACGAGATCAACATCAACGGGCAGCGCGGCATCTTCAACAATATTTCGCTGGATGGCGGCGACTACAACAACGGCTTCTTCGGCGAGCAGAGCGGTGGCCAGCGCGCGGCGGTGGACATCACGCTGGAAGCAGTGAAGGAGTTCCAGGTTGTAGCGTCAGGCGCGAACGCGGAGTTTGGGCGCACGGGCGGCGGCGTGGTGAACGTCATCACGAAGTCCGGGACGAACGATTTTCACGGCAGCCTGTTTGAATACCAGCGCCTGCAGGCGTTGACGGCTCATGCGTCTGATGGGACCGAGCTGACGAACTTTCATCGCGAGCAGTTTGGCGGAAGCGCGGGCGGCCACGTCCTCAAGGACAAGCTGTTTTACTTTCTTGCAGGTGAAGGCATTGATGAAAACCTGCTGCGCGCGAACCTGAGCCAATACAACGCGTCGGCGCTTGGCTCAGCGCCATGTGGCATCACGAATCCTGTGTTTGGCAGCAATATCACGGACGCGCAGATCGACGCCAATGGCGATTGCCAGCGGCAAGTGCTGGTGAACTTCTATAAGGCAAACTTCAATGAGAATGAAGGCACCCCGGTAGACCACGTGGTTCACAACGGCGCTTTCTTCGGCCGCGTAGATTGGAACATCAGCCCGAAGAACCTGTTCTACACGTCGTACAACTTCGACTACTCGAACAACCCGAACCAGACCTTCGACGTGGCAACCTATGGCACGACCGCGAACGGAACGGAAGGGCCCTCGCACATTTCTACGCTGAATTCCAACCTCATCACGACGCTAAGCGACCATGCGCTGAACGAGGCGCATGTGACGTATGGCTATGAGACGCGGCCGCGTACGCCGATCAACTCGACTGCGGTGCCGGATACAGGCATCGGGTTTGCGCCGTCGTTCCGCTTTGGGCAGCCGTTCTTCCTTGGGCCGGGGTCGAGCGAGACGTTCTACCACCTGGACTTCAAAGACAACTTCACGCTTACCAAGGGACGCCACACGGTGAAGGTGGGCGCAGAGTTTCTCTACAGCCACAACGTGCAGGTTTTCGATGGTTTCGCACTGGGTCGGTACATCTTCGGCGACACGGCTGGATTTTTGCATTATGCAACGCCAGCGAGCCAGGGAGCGGCATACGGACCCAACGTGCAGTCTTGCCCCAATGGGACGTATTCCACGGCGTGCACGGGCGGCAGTCCGCTGCTGTTGTATCTGCAGGACCTGGGAACGCAGCCGGGAGAGACGGTACAGCAGGCGGGCTTCTCGTCGATCGCGAACTCCGAACCCGGGGTGTATGCCCAGGACACATGGAAGGCGACGAAGAATCTGACGCTCAACTTCGGTCTTCGCTGGGAAGCGCAGTTCTTCCCCAAGATGACCATCGCACCCTCGGCTACAGCCTACGGGCAGTACCTCAGCAATCCGGCCTTCCCGTCGACTGGCTATTTGCCCAACCAGACCAAGGAGTTTCAGCCGCGCTTTGGCTTCAACTACGACATCCTGGGCAACGGCAAGTCGTCCTTCCGGGGCTCGGCGGGTATCTTCAACGCTCGTCAGAATCAGCTCACGGAAGTTGGCGCCATCACCACCAACGGCGTGCAGCAGCAGACCATCGGGATCTGCGCCGCGGACTCGACTCATCCGACGGCCTACAACCCAACATATGCCGGTGATTGCCCGGTGCCTTCTTCTTACAACGTGAATGCGTCGGGAGCTAGCGTTACGGTTTTCGACAAGAACTACCACAACCCGCGTATCTACACGTACAACGTTGGCTTCGACGAGCAGCTTGGCGGCAGCTATGTTGCGTTCGTGGATGGGACAATTTCGAAGGGCGTGTATCTCACGACCTTCCTCAACCCCAACGTTGGTCCGACGGTCATTCCCGGCAATAACTCCGACACGGTCTCCTACGCTGGACCCGCGCCGTTCCCTAATCTCGGAGCGATCACTGATACGGCTAGTGTCGCGAAGTCGCTTTATCGGGGCCTCACGGTGGGAATGAGAAAGCGGTACAGTCACCATTTCCAATTCGAAGCGCAGTACACGTACTCGATTGATAAGGATACTGACTCAAACGAGCGCGATCCCTTCACGTTCCGCTACGCGAACATCTACAACCTGGCGGCAGAATATGCGAACTCAGATCGCGATGAGCGGCACAAGTTCAACGCGTATGGCTTAGGTGACTTGCCCTTCGGCTTTCACTGGAATGTGCGCATCCAGCAGCATTCCGCAGAGCCGGAAACAGATAACCTGAGCGGCACGGGTACGGGTGCACCGTGCAGCTACAACAACTCACTAACGCGGTTTGTGGGCACGGTGGATTGTGGACGCAATCATCTGCGCAAGGACAATGCCTTCTTTGTAACGGACTTCGGCGTCGCCCGCCCCTTTCACTTCCACGATGGGCGTTTCGCGCTCGAGCCCCGCGTGGAGGTCTTCAACACCTTCAACAACAAGAACAATCTGAATCCACTGAGTTCACCGGCACTGTTTGATTTCAGTGGCTTCCTGCGGGTAGGTGTCGGCGACCCAAGACAAGCTCAGCTCGCGCTACGCTTTATCTTCTGACTGGCCGCTCACTTACAGGTTCTACTTTATTTACTACGTGGAGTGCGGAAGCACGTCCGTTCCACAATCGCCGGGAACTTTGGTTCAGGGAGCTCAGGCGGTATCAATCCGCCGGGCGGCTCAGCTCAGTCAATGAACCCGAAAATGTATTCCGTCAACTTCACTCGAACCTCTCGAGCACGCTGACCAACAAGGCGTTTTTCACCGGAACGTAGGGCCACTTCGAATCAGTCCCGGGCCGAGGGCAAAGACAGCCATCTTCTAAAGAGGCAAAAAGGATGAATGGTCGGGGCGATTGGATTCGAACCAACGACCCCCTGCTCCCGAAGCAGGTGCGCTACCAGGCTGCGCTACGCCCCGAACCGTACTGGTAAGCCGGCGACCGAAAGACACACCGCACTCAAACTGAGTTGATCTGTCTGCGTACCACCAACTTGCCAATCCTAACAGAAGTACCTGCCGTCCAAGCGGCGCAACCTAAGCCGCAGGAACCACGCTCAGCCGCACTGGCGCTACGCCGGCGCGCAGCATCCCGATCTTGTCGGCGGCCGCTGCCGACAAGTCAATCACACGGTCCGCGTTGAGTACACCGCGGTCCGTAATGCGCACCACCACCGACTCGCGGTTCTTCAGATTGGTTACACGGACAAGCGTGCCGAATGGCAGCGTCCGGTGGCACGCAGTCAACTCATTGCTGTCGAATATCGCCCCGCTTGCTGTGCGGTGCCCCTGCAAAGCCCGTCCGTACCATGAGGCCATGCCGGAGAACTTGGCAGCTACCTGCTTCATCAAGCGCATTCTCGGCATGGGGAACACCCTTGGCGTTATCGGCGAGAGCGTGATCGACGATACGGAAGTCGCGTTCGGGTTCGCCAACTTTGGCGGCTGGCCAGACAAACCAATGCTTGGAAAAATGAGCAGCGCGAGGGCAGACACACCTTTGGACAGACGCAGCTCTACTCCGGGTTTTATGTTCATCACGTAAGTAAGTGTACCAATTTGGGGGACTTATTTCACTTTTCAGGTGATTGCCGACCACCACGGTTGCCCGCCTCAAGTCAACCCTGCGTGGCATGCTTCCCAGCCGGAGGCCTCATTAAGATCAGAGAGCGACTAGCCTGCCCGCCCACTTTGCCACTTGTTTCCTGTCCGGCGGCTTCCCGCCTTCTAACGCAGCAAGTTGCACTGCGAAGTTCCCGACAGTCGAACACTCTGTTCCCGCACGGCGAACTTCCAGGCCGGTTGCTTCTGCCGTAAGCCGGTTGAGCAGTGCGTTCTGACTTCCACCACCCATGATGTACAGCTTACGGAACTGCTTGCCCGTGATTTCCGACAACGCGCGAAGCACGTCAGCATACCGCGCGGCCAGGCTGTGCAAGATCAATGAAACCATTGTTGCAGCCCCGTCGGCAGAAGCGTCTAGTCGTTCTAGGCCGCCTCTGTGCAGCTGCGCGTTGATGCGTCCCGGCATATCTCCCGGCAGCAACAGTTCCGGTTCGTCCACATCGAGCACATAGCCTAGGGGCGGAACTTCCCCGACGGCTTCGAACAGCTCGGAATATGTAAAGTCGCGACCCTCGGCCTTCCAGCTTTCCATGCATTGGCGTAGCAGCCACATGCCGTTGACATTCTTGTGAAAGCACACCACGCCACCGGCTCCTCGCAGATTTGCGAAGTTTGCCGCACGCGCTTGCGAGGAATTTAGCGGCTCGTTCAGCACCGTGCCCACAAGCGACCACGTTCCCGAGCTGATGTAGGCCCAATCGTCGCTGTCATCGGGAATCGCGGCAATGGCCGATGCCGTATCGTGGCACGCCGGCGCAATCAACCGCGTCTCGGAAAAGCTCGGCAGCTCAGCCAAACACCCACTCAGACGACCCAGGTCAGTTCCGGCTGACACAATCTGCGCGCAACTTGCAGCCGGCGTGCCGACCGCTTCACAAATCTCTTCGGACCAGCCTCCCTCAAGCATCATCAATTGCGTGTGGCTTGCATTCGTCAGCTCGGCAACCGGTCTGCCGCCGAGCGTGTGCAATACATACTCGGGCAGATTCAACCAGCGCGATGCACGTACAGCTGGTTCATCAGACGTCAGCTGATACGCCGTGTTGATCGAAAGAATTTGTGTCCCGGTAATTTCGCGCATGCGTTCGGGCGAGAGCCGTGCATGTAGGAGATGCTCTCCTTCGTTCGTGCGTGTGTCTCTATAACAGAACGGATCGGCAAGCCTCGTGCCCGTTCCATCGAGTCTCACGTAGTCAACGGCCCAACCATCAACAGCCACGGCAGCAATGCCTTCAGGCGCCAGCTGGGCACATAGTCGAAGGCCTTGTTTTAATCCCAGAAGAATCGCGGCCATGTTCCAGCGCAGGCCATCACGTGCGTGCACGGGTGCATTGGGAAACCTGTGCACCAGTTCAAACTTCGGGCAACCTTCCATCCATCGCAGAAGCGAAACACGACAGCTTTCCGCGCCAAGATCAATAGCGACCAGCGCCCGGTCGCCCGTGGGTACAAGTAGCGCGCTCATCGTGCCACATTCCGGATTGACCGGAACGATCTCATCGCAGATACGCCTCAGTGAGACCGCCATCCACAGGAATGAGGTGCCCTGTCGTCACTGGTGCCTTCGGCCCACCTATGAACAGGATGGCTTCGGCACAGTCCTTTGGGTCGATAGGAACATGTGTCAACGTGCGCTCCGCGTAGAACGCGGCCAACCTGTTGCGAAGATCGTCGTCCGTGGCGCCCTCATCGAAGGCGATTCCGTACTTTGAGAGCGATGCCTTTACCCTGTCCCGAGGAAACATCGTCGATCCCTTAACCACAGTTGCAGGGCTGATGCCGTTCACACGCAGCAGAGGGGAGTACGTCACCGCCAACTCGCGCACAAGATGACTAAGAGCTGCCTTGCTCACGTCGTACGCTTCGGTCCCACGCTTCGGCACAACCGCGTTCGCAGAGCTTGTCAGTACCACGCTGCCTGGCAGACCTTGAGCCTTGAAGACCTTCGCAGCCTCATCTGCCAGCAGGTAATTTGCGGTGACGTTTACTTCTAATGTCGTTGCCCATTGTGCATCGCTGATAACACCTGTCGGCGAAGACGGAAACATCGCCGCGGTATTGATCAGAATATCCAGGCCGCCAAACGCAGCAATGGTGGCCTCCAGTGCCTTGCGGATTGCATCCCGGTTGCAAATATCGATGGCAACCGCGATAGCGATCTCTTTGCCGCCAATCGCTTTCGCTTCGTCGGCCACCCTCTGTGCAGCTTCCAGCGAAAGGTCTGCCACGACAATATGGGCGCCACGTTCCGCGGCAAGCAGCACTGTCTCGCGACCGATGCCGCTCGCACCGCCGACCACCAACACAACTCGGCGGCTTAGCTCCTTCTCAGGTGGCTGACGGCGGATCTTCGCCTCTTCAAGAGCCCAATACTCGATACGGAACGCTTCACTCGGCGGCAAAGCCACATAGTTGTCATGCACAGAGAATGCTGTCGTATCCGCAGCCGGGCCGGACTGCGGCAGAACTGCGGGGCATTTCCCCTCATCCATTCCGCCGGCGCCTTCCATCACATGAATCGCGTTGATATAGAACTCGCCCGTGATTCGAGCTTCAGCCTTGTTCTTTCCAAAGCTGAACATTCCAACGCCCGGCACCAGCACAACCGTTGGACTGGCATCACGCATAGCCGGCGACTCAGCCAGAGCGTGGGTCTTGTAGTACTCGGCATATTCCACCTTGTACGTTCCCAGCGCTTCCTCAAACTTCGTTTCGAGATCCTTATCGTTGCCCCTCGGATCCCACTCCACAAATAGCGGGCGAATCTTCGTACGGATGAAATGGTCAGGGCAGCTTGTGCCCAAATGCGACAGCTGCTTTGCCGCATTGGAGTTCACAAATTGCAGAACATCGTCCGCATCGCTGAACGAGCCTATGACACGCTGCTGTGTAGAAACGCGTCCCCGCACAAACGGCATCAACGCAGTCGCCACTTTCATACGTTCAGCATGGCTAATATGCTTCGCCCCTCCGAATGAGGCACCCTTCTTCACGCGATGGTCTCCAATGAACTGTCCGAGTTCATCAATGATCGCCAACGTATTTAGGTAGCACTCGCGCTGTGTCTCTCCCCACGTAAATAATCCGTGGCCACCGAGTACAACACCATCACATCCAGGAGTCTCTTCGACCGCGGTCTTCATCATCATCGCGAGCTCGAACCCTGGCCGCTGCCAGGGAACCCAGATGATCTTGTGACCGAAGCGCTCGTTGAACTCCTCCATCTTCTGCTTACCATTCGCCGAGGCTGCCAAAGCAATTCCCCAGTCCGGATGCAGGTGATCCACATGGGCAGCAGGAAGAAAACCGTGCAAGGGGGTATCGATCGACGCCGCGACGGGATTATTCCCGAAGGTGCAAAGCGGATACATCGCGACCATCTCGTCTTCGCGCTCGACGCCTGCATAACTCTTCGCGAGAGACAACACCTTGTCCAGATACAGGGTGGCGAACCCCGCTCGCTTAATGCTTCCCAGGTCACCGCCCGAGCCTTTCACCCAGAGAACTTTCTTCGTCTTCCCGTCCAAGGGGTCGGCCATGTCCAGCTTCGAGCTGGTGTTGCCGCCGCCGAAGTTCGTTAAGCGCAGGTCTGAGCCCAGCAAATTCGACCGGTAGCGCAGCAACTCTGGTCCGTCCAGAGTGGAAGCGACCGCCTCATCCCAGCGGTCGTCAAGTAGTTTCAGTTTTGGCATGTTCATTGTGTCCTGCTGGCGTCTCAAATCTCGCGTCGCAGTCAACTCTGCGGGCAAAAGAAGAATTTCATAGATTTATCGATAGAGCAATTATTCCAATACAGAATTACGCGTAGGCGCTTTGCGTCGCGGCGTTGCGCAGTCCCCGACCCGCAGCGATTTCATCTTGGTAGCCGCTTTCGCGAAGTGCCTGCAGCGGATCGGCGGGTAGACCTTTTCCGACCCGC
>CAJCIP010000128.1 GCA_903970445.1 Verrucomicrobia bacterium Tous-C9LFEB
GGGCGTCGAGCCAGACGTAGGTGACGTGCTGCTTGGTTGCGCCTGCTTTGCGTTGGACTTCTTCAGGGACAGGAATGCCCCAGGTGAAAGAGCTGCGGGAGACGGAAAGGTCTTTGAGGGCTGTGGGGACATAGGGTGTGCCTGCGGTCGAGTGCGCGAGGGTTGACGGGCTTGGGCCTGCGACACTCGCGTCCGCAAATACAGGGGTCTCTCCACTACGGCCTTCGGCCTCCGGTCGAGATGATAGATTCTGGGGGTAGGCCTCAGGTGCAGCGGACAGATCCTGCGGAGCGGCCTCGGGTCCGGACGACACAGCGCCAGACGGTACCGCCCATCCAGACAGCGTGGTCGAGGAAGACGTTTGCGTTGCGGCAGATACGTTTCCGCGCAGAAAGCTCAGCACTTCATTTCGTCGCGCGTCGTTCTCAATCTTCAGCGTGTTGCTCTCGATGAGGTCGAGCAATGGGCGCTGGAACGCGCTCAGGCGAAAGAAGAAGTTTTCTTCGGTGACGATTTCGGTGGTGCGGCCGCAGTCGGGGCAGGGTTCGCCGGCTTGGACGTCGACGAAGGCTTCGTCGGAGATGCAATAGGCCCCGGTGTAGGAGTCGAGGTAGATGTGGCCGCGGTCGTAGAGTTCGGCGAAGAGCTTCTGGACGCCCACTTTGTGCTGCGGGTCGGTGGTGCGGATGTACTTGTCGTTGGTGATGCCCATGCGCTTCCAGAGCGATTCGAACTGCCCGGAGACCTGGTCGGCGAACTGCTGTGGCGGAATGCCCGCGGCTGCGGCGGAGCGCTCGATCTTCTGGCCGTGCTCGTCGGTGCCGGTGAGGAAGAAGGTGTCATCGCCGAGGAGGCGATGGCGGCGGGCGAGGACGTCGGCCACGATAGTCGTATAGGCGTGCCCGATGTGCGGGCGCGCGTTGACATAGTAGATCGGCGTGGTGACGTAGAACTTGCTGGGATGCTCAGACATTGTGCCTTTTCAGTCTACAAGGCACACAGGTTCTTCTCTTGAACATGCAAGCAGGAGGCGCTTACGGGCTAGAGAACTTCGTTGCGTTCCTTGTAGAGGGACGCTGAGATGACAGGCGCGAGGACGATGAGGACGAAGACGGCGGCGGTGGCGAAATCGGTCATGGCGAAGGTCTCCTGAGAGGAGAGCTGGTGGCGAGCTCTCCATACGTGGAAGATTCTCAGGAACTCGAAAGGAGCAAAATCCGTCTTTCGTCTGCGGATATCCCTCGGTCATCGCAGCGTGGTTACGGATGGGGGATGGAGGCATTTCCGGCTGGGCGGGAAAGCGGTTCGCTCTGACGAAACAGAGAAGCGCAGGCATGGAAACTGGGTCCCGCTCAGTGCGTCGCGGTGAGCGGCACGAAGTATGGATAGAGGAAAAAGAACCAGACGATGGAGATGACCATCAGGTCCATGTAAATGCAGAAGAGCACGCCACCGTGATAGAGGCACCAGCGACGCTGAATGCATCGCATGGTGTCGGCCAGGCCGATGACCGAAAGCACTGCTGGAATGCAGAGGAGGAAGTTCGGCTGCAGGTGTGGGAAGCCGGACATGGGCACGGACATCGCGAGGCTGCCCAGCACCAGAATGTTGCTGCGGATGAGCGAGCGCTCGCGTGGATTGAAAAGGGCCGAGGTCAAAGGGAAGGGCTATCGTTGCGCGGTAGATCCTTAGGTGGTGAACATTGAGTAAGGAACAGTGCGGAAGCTAGTTGGTAGCTACTGAATTATGTAGCCACCAGTTCCTGCATCTTGGCGGCTGATTTGATGGAATCAACGAACGGAGCGCGGAGGATGCCGCGCTCGGTAATGATTGCCGAAATGTACTTGGCGGGGGTTACGTCGAATGCCGGGTTCTCGATGTTCACGCCGTCGGGCGTGACCTGCAGGCCGTTGACGTGGGTGACTTCGCGCGGATTGCGCTGCTCGATGGGGATGTCTTTGCCTGAGGCTGTGTTTGGGTCGATGGTGTTGAAGGGGGCAGCCACGTAAAACGGAATGCCGTGCTCTTTGCACAGGATGGCGACAGAATACGTGCCGATTTTGTTGGCAGTGTCGCCGTTGGCGGCGATGCGGTCCGCGCCGACGATAGCGGCCTTGATGCGCCCCTGGCCCATGAAGTAGCCGGCCATGTTGTCGCAAATGAGCGTCGTGGGGATGTTGTCCTTGGTGAGTTCCCAGGCGGTGAGGCGCGTGCCCTGGTTGAACGGGCGGGTTTCGTCGGCGAAGACATCGATCTTGTGACCGCGTTCGATCGCGGCGCGGATGACGCCGAGAGCGGAACCGTAACCGCAGGCGGCGAGCGCGCCGGCATTGCAATGGGTGAGGACGGTGCCTTCTTGCGGGAGAAGTTCGGCGCCAAACGCGCCAAGTTTGCGCAGGTTGGCAATGTCTTCGTCGTAAAGCGTTTTGGCGAGTGCGACGCACTGCGCCTTGATTTCTTCGATCGGCGCGTTCTCAGCGGCAAGCTTGTTGTAGAGTTCGCGGATCTGCGCGATGCCCCAGAACAGGTTCACCGCGGTGGGGCGGGTTTTCGCGAGCGTGTCGCAGATGATCTCGACTTCGGCGTTCAGGTCCTGCAGTGTTGTCGCTGCGGAGCGGTCAATGCCGAGTGCGACGCCCATTGCGCCGGAGACGCCGATGGCCATGGCGCCGCGGACGATCATGTCGCGGATAACCGTGGCCACCTCTTTGTAGTTACGGGCTAGAACGTAGGTTTCCTGCTGGGGGAGTTTGGTTTGGTCGAGGAAGCTGACGCCTTCGGGCGTCCATTCAAGGGTAGGAATCATGCTCTTTCAGTCTACCCAAGCGCTGAGGAGCACATGGATGACACGCGCTTTCTCAAGAAAATTGTTTACACGTTAGGAAGCGCGGGTATACCCTTGCGCCATTCCAACTCAGGGTTCATAGAAAAGAGGACGATATGGGTCAATGGAGCCTAGATCAGGTGAGTGCGGGTGTAACACCATTCGATACTGCCGAACTGTTTGGCAATAACTTCATGGTCAAGCTGTCGCTTACCTACAAGACAAGCACCTTCGGCAGCTTCGTTGAGTCTCCGAAGCTGGATTGGCATGAGAAGTTCATCATGATCGAACATCACAAGCAGGAACGCTGGGTGTTTGAAAAGAATATGTACGACCACAATCCAAGTAGCGCCACGTTGCTGATGTGGCCGAAGCGGTACATCGAAGCCTACAACTCGGCGGCCGGCATCGCGAAGGACGCCAACTTGAAAGGCATCACCAAGCTCTTTTCTCTCAAGGGTGAACCAGTGACGAAAAAGGACCTCGGTAACGCGGCAGACAATAAGTCAAAAGCCGACGCCGTTCGAAGCTATCTGAAATCGAAGGGCGGCAGGCTCGAGGTGACAATCCACGACATCCCTTCGATCAACATACCCAAAGGTGTTCCGGGACCGGGTTCTGATAACAAGGAACGACTGCTTTTGTTCAATGTCGGTTTAGTCGGAGGCGGCCTGCGCTGGAAAGGTTATCAGCACCTGCATGTGGACGGGAGAAACCCAAAGACATCGTGGGTTCGGTCGGCCGGCGCAGATTGGGCGAAGTCCGACCTTGCTCTTCCCCAGGGGTACAAATCCGTCGAGCCGCCTGTGATGGTTTCCATGCAGAGGAACGCAGCACCGATGGCAGGCGAGTATTACTGAAGGCGCAGTTCGTATTCATGCAAAATGCTCCCCCTTGAGGGAGCATTTTTCGTTGAGGCGATGTTCTGTGCGCTAGGTAAGTTTGTCGAGGTGTCGAAAACCACCTGTAGTGACGATCAGTTCCAGAAAGATCAGGCCATCGTAGGCGATGTGGACAAGCGTAGAAGCGGCCAGCGAGTTGTAGCGGATGCGGATACCGGCGAAGATCATCGAGATAATGAAGAGCACCGCGAGCGTTGGCCGCGACCAGTGCAGTTGAAAGCCGTGGATGAGCGTGAAAGCAAGGCTGGAAATCACAGTAGCGAAGATGAGCGCGTTACGCGTGAGCGCGGTGGTCTGCTGCCAGCGTTGAAGGCCGACAGGAGTACGCTCCAGCGAGCACCAGTCGTAGGCAATCGCCAAGGCTGGTAGGAGAAAGCCGCGGAAGGCGACTTCTTCCATCAGCGGAATGACCAGGCCGCCGCAGATGACGAGGAGCCAGGCGGATCCGGGCGAGTTGAAGTAGCGCACCAGGTCGGTGTCGCCCGAAGCGTGCAGGAAATGATTTGCCGCCTGCGCCGCGATGCTGCAAGCAATGCCCAGGGCGAGCAGCTTCCACCAGTGGAGTTGGACAGCGCGCCACGTCCAGTGAATGCCATTGAGGAACGGCTTGCGCCAGATCAAGGCAAATAGAGGGAATGCGAGACCGAGTGTCGCAATGTACGCGATGAGCTGAGTGACGACCTCGCCTAGCGGATGGAGTTTGACGGCCTCTGGCGTTGTGGCGTGGATGGATACGAAAAAAATCAGCGACGAGATGAGGAGGCAGAAGGCCACCAACGCGAAGAAGGTCGCTGCATGGCCGATGTTCGGCGTGCGCTTGGCGATGCCGTGGTCCTGCGCAGGCTCAAGATCGTGTTGGATCGTGAGGGCTTCATCGGTCACGGGTTCGGGGAGTGGAAGGTCGCTCATGGGAGGCAGTGAATCGCTTGAAGCGGATTGTGCTTTCGAGAGTCTAGCGCGAAAGGAACAGGGCAGAGATGGCGGTTAGGTGGTAGTTGCCGCTTTCTTTCGCGCTGACTTGGTAGAGGTTTTTGCCGACTTCTTTTCCTCGGGCTTGTTCTTGTTGGCTGTAGGAACGCCGGTTTTCTTTTCGGGCTTGATGAACTTTGGCTTCGGCGGCCTCTTCTCGAGATCGGGCAGGTCGATGGGCGGTATGTGTTGGCTGGCGGTGAAGGCGTCGCTGCCTTCGTAGTAGCGCTTGAGAAATTGGCCGGTATAGGAGGCGTCGACGTGCGCCACTAGCTCCGGCGGGCCCTGGGCGACGACGGTGCCGCCGCCTTCTCCGCCCTCCGGACCCATATCGATGAGGTAATCCGCGTTGCGAATCATGTCGAAGTTGTGCTCGATGATGATGACCGTGTTGCCTAGGTCGGTGAGGCGATGGAGCACTTCGAGGAGCTTGCGGACGTCGTCGAAATGGAGACCCGTGGTGGGCTCGTCAAGCAGGTAGAGAGTCTTGCCGGTCTGGCGCTTGGATAGCTCGCGGGCAAGTTTCATGCGCTGGGCTTCGCCGCCCGAGAGTGTGGTGGCAGACTGGCCGAGGTGGATGTAGCCGAGACCGACATCGACCAGCGTTTGTAGTTTTTGATGGACGGCTGGGATGTCTTTGAGGATCGGTACGGCGTCTTCGATGGGCAGATCGAGGATGTCGGCGATGGAGTAGCCGTTGAACTTGACCGCCAGCGTTTCCTGGTTGTAGCGGCGACCGTTGCAGATCTCGCAGAGCACGTAGACATCCGGAAGAAAGTTCATTTCGATGCGGCGCTGCCCTTCGCCCTGACATGCTTCGCAGCGTCCGCCCTGGACATTGAAGCTGAAGCGCCCCGGTTTGTAGCCTCGTTCGCGCGATTCGGGAAGCATCGCGAAGAGATCGCGGATGTTAGTAAAGACTCCGGTGTAGGTGGCGGGGTTCGAGCGGGGGGTGCGACCGATGGGCGACTGGTCGATTTGAATGACTTTGTCGAGCTGGTCGGCACCGTGGATGGCCTTGTGTCGACCCGGCTCTTCGCGGGAGCCGTAGAGTTCTTTGGCCAGCGAACGGTAGAGGATGTCGTTGACGAGAGTGGATTTTCCCGAGCCGCTGACGCCGGTGATGACGGACATCACGCCAACGGGAAAGTGGGCCGTGACGTTGCGGAGATTGTGCTCGGTGGCGTCCTGCACTGAGATCCAGTTGCCGGTGAGCGGACGTGGAGCCTGATCGGGTGTCGGCCGGGTGACGATGTCGATCTTGCCGGAAAG
>CAJCIP010000129.1 GCA_903970445.1 Verrucomicrobia bacterium Tous-C9LFEB
GCGAAGCGCACCGCCGTTCTACCTTCAGGGGAGCCGGACTCCGCGCGGCAGGTTTCGGGCTCAGCAATGCTGCAGCCAGCTTTAGGAGAGGTTTCGCGGAGCGCAGAAAAGCTAGTTAGCCTGGAATCTGTAGCCGACGTAATTCTCCGTCGTGAGATAGCGCGGAGCAGCGGGATCGTCTTCGAGTTTCTTACGAAGCTGGCTGACGTACGTGCGAAGGTATTCTCGCTCGTTGCCATACTCCGGCCCCCATACCTGCGTTAGTAAACGAGCGTGTGAAATAGGCTTTCCCGCGTTTCGCATGAGCAGGTGAAGGAGCTCAAATTCCTTCGGCGTGAGGTGCAGCTCTTCGCCATGGCGAGTGACGCGGTATCCCACGGGATCAAGATGGAATGGGCCAATGTCCAGATCACGCTGGGTGTCATTTGCTGCCGGTTGCCGAACACGTCGAACGGCAGCCCTTAATCGTGCTGCAAGCTCCGGCAGACGGAAGGGTTTAGTCACATAGTCATCCGCACCAGCATCCAGAGCAGCGACTTTGTCTTCATCGTGGTCGCGCACCGTGAGTACGATGATGGAGAGCGTGGGATGCATCTCGCGCAGCTTGGTGCAGGTTGCGATGCCTCCCATGCCTGGCATATTGAGGTCCAGCAACACGACTTCAGGCTTCTTGACCCTAGCCTCCGCCAGCGCAGTTTCCCCGTTCCAAGCTTCGTCGACTCGAAACTCGAGTGCTTCGAGCATGCTTTTCAAACTGTGACGTAGAGCGCTGTCGTCTTCCACGATCAGCACTGATCCTCCGTGCATTCGTTTCTCCTAGTCTCCCTCGATGGGCAGCGAGATGTGGAACGTTGTCCCTGTCTCCGGCGCACTCTCCAGCCAAATGCGGCCACCCATTGCTTCGGTCGCGTGCTTGGCAGCAGAGAGGCCAATGCCGGTGCCGCTGGCTTTATGCTCAGTGGCCGCTCCGCGATAGTAGCGCTCGAAGACGAGACCTTGTTCCTCCGAAGGAATGAAAGACCCCTGGTTCTTGATCGAAATTCCTGTTTGCCGGCCGTCAGTAATGAAGTGAACGTCAACGGGTGTCATGGCCAGACTGTACTTCAAAGCGTTCTCCAGTACCTGTACGAGAACCAGCTTCAGGAGGTCGGGATCGAGAAGAACGCAAACGTTAACCTCGCCCGAAGATACCAGCCGAGTGATGTCGTGCGCCCCACGTAGTTCGTGAACGGCCATGTCATACACCTCGCGGAGAACTGTTGCCTTTGACTGGACCTGGATCTCTCGACTGTCCAAACTTGCCGTGCGCAGGAGTCTGTCCGTAACTTCAGCGAGGTACCGGGCCTGGTCTTCTATCGTGTCTGCCAGCTGCGACTGAACGGGGGTTAGTGGGCCAATCTCTCGCAAGCCGGAGCTGGAGGCGATGATTGTGGTGAGAGGCGTCTTGACTGCGTGGGCGAGCCCGTCGAGGACGGCGGTTCTCAACTTCTCAGAGACGGCCTGGGATTGTGCGCTTACCTCGGACTTCACGGATCGGATTCGTTCAAGGTGAGTTGCCACCAGGGTCGCGAGTGAATCCGCAACGATTGAGTCAGAAGTGCCTCTCAGTAAGAGCGCCCCGGTTACTCTTGTGCCGAACCTGAGAATGCGCAGGCGTTCTGCCTGCTCCGGGAGATCGTAGTTACGCAGAGCACGAAACGATGCTTCTAAGCGTTGTGCGGCGTCCTCCACGCTTCCCGTCGTAACAACCGTTGCACGTTCCGTCGTGAAAATCGCGACGCCCGTCATACGGAACCGACGAGAAATCAATTCACATAGCTGTTCTTCAACAGACTCTTTCCAGTTGATCAGGAGTGCGCTCTGGGAAAACTCGTAAAGCAACCTCTGTTGTTCTTCTGCCTGCGCTACGCGGTCCGAGTTCACCCGAATGCGATGTGACAGATGACTGACCAAGACTGATGTTGCGGCAAAGGTGAGCAGCGCGAACATCTCGCGCGGTGAGGTCATCTCGAGCGAATAGCGTGGTTCGGTGAAGAAGAAGTCGAGTCCGAGCGTTGCTACTACGGAGACGGTAAGTGAGGCGCGAAACCCCGCTCGCCACGCAACCACGATAGTGAGCAGCATGAAGATGGGGATGGAAGTAGAAAACGGTAAAGAATGAGCGGAGGCCAGTGCTCCAAGAGCGATTGTAAGCAGGCTGGCGCCGGCCGCCCACAGCATCGGTTTTAGGGGAAAGAGCTTCACGGAATCTCAGCATAAGAGTACGGCACCGCGCGAGAGCGAACGTGCCGGACTCGTTGGCTTCGCACACAAGTCTCCAGGTTGCCATTCGAGTGCCAAAGGACCTTGGCTGCACGAATCACGACCGCAGTCGCCAGCTCCCTTCTAATTAGCTCCGAGCTTCCGGTATTCGACGCATCCTTATGCATTCTTAACGGCTTCTGGCTTGGAATCGTGGATGGTCCGTGGAAGAGCTTTGCCTTCCAGCGGACCGGAATGTGAGTTTTTCCAGTGAAAGCAACAAAAACCAGAAAAGCAGCTCTTGCCCTAGGCATGAGCGTAGCCTCCCTGTCGTTCTGTATGTGTGTTCCGATTTCCGGTCAGTCAACGGCGCCAGCAGACACGACGCAGACAACGCAGCCCACTCCAACTCTTGAAGACATCGCCAAGCGAATCCAGGAGTTGGAAAACGAACTCGCTGCCTTGAAGCGCGCCAACGCGGTGAGTTCGAGTGAGCAGCACATTACGACCGCCAAAGCCTCCGCACCTCCGCCAGTGACGAGCCCTGAGGACGCGGCAAGCGCCTCCACCGATCCTCACGACCCGCACTCAGAGCCATTCTCGTTCGGAGATTTCACATGGTTAAACGGTAACGCCCGCACCAAAGAAACACCTTATGCCACACGCTTCTTTACGCCCGAGATCCGTTCGGATGTCAGCTATACCTATGACTTCCGCCATCCAGCGGATGACACCATCGGTGGATCAAGCGAGGTATTTCGTGCGCAGGAGGTGACACTTACAGATCTGGGCATCGGGGGCGACTTCCATTGGAATAACGTCCGCGCCCGCGTGTTGAGCCAAATCGGCCTGTACTCTACGGCTACACCGCGTAATGACGCCAGTCCATCGCGCGGGCAGTGGGACCTTTCCGACGCCTACCGCTACATTTCAGAAGCAAACGCCGGCTATCACTTCAACGTACAGCATGGTTTGAATATCGACGCCGGAGTCTTTCTTTCGTACGTCGGCCTTTTCTCCTTCTACCAGTTTGACAACTGGGCCTATCAGCCATCGTATGTGTCTTCGAACACGCCCTGGTTCTTTACAGGCGTGCGTGTCCAGTGGTTCCCTACAGCCAAGCTGAAGATCGAGCCATGGTTTATCAACGGTTGGCAGTCCTATGGACGATTTAACAACCGGCCAGGTCTGGGAGGACAGATTCTATGGCGGCCGAACGATAAGCTCCAGTTGCTGGGTAACCAGTACGGCTACGGGGAAGATGCGCTTGGCGTGACCAGCCGCACCCGTTACCACACCGATGACAGCATCGAGTATAAGTATCTCGATCGGCCTCTTGACACAATCAGCAAAGCAGCCATGACCTTCACGGCGGACGCAGGGTGTGAAAGCGGCGGAGGTGTAAGTTGCCACGGTAATGGCAAAAACCCTGACGGATCCGTCGCTCCGAAGCAGAGCTTTCTTGGCTTCATGCTCTACAACCGAGTCTGGTTTGATCGTGACCGCTATGCTATTACGCTAGGCGGCGGACGGATCAACAATCCTGGCAGGTACTTGGTGTTGCTACCGCCGATCAATGGTGCAACCGCCGCTTCTGGAACGCCTTATTTCACAGAAAATCCCGGCGACAAATTTAAGGCGTGGGATGCTTCCGTGACCGCAGACTATATGCCTAGCCAGTACTTCACCTACCGGCTGGAGTACAACCATAGGGCAGCAAACGTCCCGTACTTCACCGGGCCCGGCGGAATCACTCCCCCGGGAGGCAATCAAGGGGCTCTCGGTTCGACTGTAGCCGGATGGTCGCCTGATCTTCGCAACAGCGAAAATCGCGTCACCGCAGCTTTCCTGGTGAAGTTCTAGCGTGAGGATTATCGGCGGAGGTAAAAACCGTGACCGAGACTTACCATGGGTTGCCACGCAGCCCTGGTGAACGCAAGAAGGAGCGCAAAGAGCCCCGCTTCAGCGGGGCTCTTTGCTTTTGCAGTGCGGCAGGGAAGCAAAGTTCTGCTGCGTTGGCTGTTGGGGACTCTCAAGAATATTGCATATTCGTGAGGTCTTCGATGAGCCCAGGACCAGTCGGCTTCCAGCCCAGCGTCTTCCGCGTCCACTCGCTTGAGGCGGGCATGTCCAATGAAGCAAAGTGCGCAAACCACGTGAAGTGTTCGCCTGCCTTCTCCGGCGGAATCGAAACAACCGGCACTTTCAGCCCCTTGCCAAGTGCTTCCGCGATGTCTTTTGTCGATACACCTTCTTCGTCCACAGCGTTGTAAACAGTAAGGCCGGAACTGGTCTTCTCAACGGCAAGGCGGTACAGGTGAGCAACGTCCTTCAACGGAGCCGCCGCCCAGCGGTTTGCACCGTCTCCAACGTAGGCGGACACGCCCTTAGCGCGAGCTATCTGTGTCATATACGTCACCAGTCCTTGCTTACGCGTGTCGTGTACCTGCGGCAGACGCACGATCGCCACGTTCACACCCTTCTGCGCGACGTCCTGCGCAGCCTTCTCCGGTTTGCGCGGAATCATGTCTGAATCCTGAGCAGGATCGCTCTCCGTGCGCACATGTCCCGGCCCGCCGCTGGTCAAACCAACACCCGAAGTCACTACCAGCAGCTTGCCCGGCTCCAGAGCCGAACCCAGCGCTGCTATCGCTTTCATTTCGTCGGCACCGTTCTCCGCAAACCTGGAAAAATCGTCGTGATTGAACGCCAGGTGAACCACGACATCCATTCCAGTGGCTTCTTTGCGCAGCAGGTCAGAATCCGTGAAGCTGCCACGCACCACTTCCGCACCAGCCGCCCTGAGCTGATCCTCGCCAGCATCGCTGCGGGTCAGGCCACGCACCTGATGTCCTGCTTCGATCAGTTCCTCTACCAGCTCCGTTCCGATAAACCCTGTCGAGCCCGTCACAAAGATCCGCATTTCGTCTCCCCGTCGTGCAATAGAACGACCGAGCGGAAGCCCGGTCGTTGCGTTCGTAGATCAAAGCTGTCGTCAGCGTTTTGCAGGACAACTTTTGTTGTCCTGCACAGATGTCAGCATACGGTTGGCTGATGCAAGCGAGCGGCTCCAGCAGCTTCCTGTCGAATCCTTTGAAACGTAGCTCGCTGAACTCGCCGTTGGCCCGACAGCCTGTATTGCCGAAAAATCCGCGGTATACACCAGCGTGTCGCTGCTCTTTACCTGTTCCACCGTGTCTGTACTCGTCAGCGGGAAGCCGTTCATTGCTGTGCTTTCGCTCACCTCATGTTGCTGGTCTGAGCTGACGATCTGCGAGTAGGTTCCATCGCTGTTTTGCAGGAACGTGTAGTCGAGCTTCAGCGGAAAGGACCAGTGTCTTGCCACCTGTTCCGCGAGAATGCCCAACTGGGTTGTCGTTTTCGAGTCCACGCTGCTTGTTTGATCGACATTCTGAACTTCTGGAATGCCCGAGGTTGCGACGTTGAAAGTTTGATTGCTTTTGAAATCCACCGTTGATTCTACGGTCGTCTCCACGCGGCCCAACGCCGTGTTGACGTACCCCTTTACGGTGAATGTCCGCTTGGAGCCGACGGTCACGGTGCCTGTCGTCGCGCTGCTTGTGGTGGTGAGGTTTTCAACGACGTAGGGAACAGGTTCGGCCGACAGCGTGTCTTCTAATACCTCGCCGCCGGTGACGGGGCGGATCTTATCGCGGTAGAGAAGCAAGTTTGCTGTCGCTAGAAAGTAGCTGTTCGCGTTGTAGACGCTAATGCCAACGGTGTGCGGGCTTCCGTCGCTTAACATTCCAGCAAATGGAGTGAGGTCGACGCGGTACGGCTTAAAGTTCAACGTCTCTACGCCGGTGATCGGTTCCCACAGGTAAGGATCGATGCCGCCCGTGTAAATCCACGGAGACACGGGCGCAACGCCTGCTGCTTTGCCATCAATCGTTACTTCCGTCTCCCGAAACGCGGTGCCACCGTAGGTCTCGAGCTCGCCGGCAACATCGTTCGGCACGCCAAGGTACCAGAACTCATCGTTCGACTGGCTCTGCGCAATGACATCCAAATAAGCCTTTGTAAGATTGCGAGGCAGCGAGACTGTAGTTGTCACGGCGCTGCTTGTCGTATCCAGTTCATACGGGCTATTTACGCCGCTCACCGGAACCACCATGTCGGGTACCTCCGGCGGCAAATTGCGCAAGTCTGCCGGATAGAATTGCAGTGTCGCGTTTCCGTAGATTCCGCCGTTATAGGTGCTGTTGAAGATGTTGTAGATGATCGCGTTGCCGGTTTGCGCGGTCTTGAACAATGCGGACAAGTCAGTGACGTCGCGCTCGACGTGCCACGATGGGCTCAAGGCCGCGCGAGGCTCGGCCGTTGTGCCGTAGTAGATATTGGCGCTGCCAAGATACAAGCTCGCTGTGCGGTCATATTGGCGGCCCGCGGTGACGGTGAAGTCGAGATTCAGGACGACCTTCGCCCACGGTCCCTTGCAAGCGGATGGAGGCGTGTAAGTAATTGGGTGTGCGGAGTAATCGTTAAACGCTTCATTGCTATATAGCGTTACCGTGCAGGGCTTGGTCGAGGGCCGCGTCACTGGTGGCTCAGCTGTTGCTGGGTTCGACGAACCGACCACAGGCGTCGTCGGAACAGTGACGACCTGCGCTCCAGCGGCGCCTTGTGCAAAAAGTGATCCTGCGATGGCTGCTTGAAGAAGTGCAGAACGGAATCGACGAGACGTTTGCATGCTTATCCCTTTTTGACCGGTGAATGAAAGCCTTGTGAAGGCTCAAGGTACCACAACGTATTCTTCGGAAACCTCGTCGAGAGGCTCTGCTGAGACGCATTGACGTGCGGATGCTGAAGGCTTCACCAGCGGAGATGTCATGCTGCGGAGCGATCATCTTGCGCCGTTTTCGTAGCACACTCTGATGCTTGGAGTACGGCGTTTTAATTTGCCGTGCCAAGCACGCACTTCTTTCGCTGCTATGGGTGTAAGGTTCAGTGTGGCAGGGAGTTGCTGCTACCTTGCCGCGGGCGGCTGGGATCAGGAGGCAGCACGGAGCTAGTCTGCCAGGGGAGAAATGGCGACGGAAAAGGTACTGAGCCGCATATTCTGAGACAATCGTCGACGAACGTTTAAGTTCTACAGAGAAGCTACGGCTTAAGGTACGGAACCAGAGTGGCAGACACCATATTCAGCAACTTCGACGTCATCAAGTTCGAAGGTCCAGAATCGAACAATCCGCTTTCCTACCGCTACTACGACGCAGACCGCGTCGTCTTCGGTAAACCACTGAAGGACCACCTTCGCTTCGCCGTTGCCTATTGGCACTCGCTTACTTTGACTGGGAGCGATCCTTTCGGCGGAGCGACGATACACCGCCCGTGGTCGGCGATCGCGGATCCGATGGAGGCAGCGCGCGGAAAGGCAGATGCTGCATTTGAGCTCTTCCGCGTACTCGATCTTCCGTTTCACTGCTGGCACGATCGCGACATTGCGCCCGAAGGCGAGTCGCTTGCGGAGACCATCGCCAATCTGCAAACGATTGGCGAATACTTCGCGACGAAAATGGAAAGTTACAAGTCGCGGCTTCTGTGGGGAACAGCAAATCTCTTCTCGCACCCTCGTTTCATGGCTGGCGCAGCCACCAATCCAGACCCTGACGTGTTTGCCTGGTCAGCCGCAATCGTGAAGAGCTGCATGGACCTGACGCGTCAGCTCGGCGGCTCCAACTATGTTCTGTGGGGAGGCCGCGAGGGATACGAGACGCTGCTCAACACCGACATGGATCACGAGCTCCAGCAGATTGGCCGCTTTATCTCGCTCGTCGTAGAGTACAAACACAGGTCAGGCTTCGAGGGCCAGATCCTGATCGAACCGAAGCCCAAAGAGCCGACCGCACACCAGTATGACTTCGACACCGCGACCGTTTACGGATTCCTCAAGCGGTTCGGTCTGGAGAAAGAAGTGAAAGTCAATCTCGAGGCGAACCACGCGCTTCTTGCGGGGCACAGCTTCGAGCATGAGATCGCAACTGCAAGCAGCCTTGGCATTCTTGGCTCGCTCGATATCAACCGTGGCGACGCTCTACTCGGCTGGGACACGGACCAGTTTCCGAACGAGCTTTGGGCAATGACGATGTCCATGTACCACGTCATCAAAGCCGGCGGGCTAGGGCTGGGAGGATGCAACTTCGACGCGAAGGTGCGCCGCCAGAGTTTCACGCCGGAAGACATGATTCACGCTCACGCAGGCGGCGTCGATCTATGCGCGCTTGCCTTCATCAAGGCGGCCAAGATCGTTGAAGAGGGCAAGCTGGATAGCCTTGTGACCGCTCGTTACGCCGACTGGCAGAAGCCTTATGCAAACGCCATGCTTTCCGGCTCCGTTTCCCTAGATGAGATCGCAGCGAAAGCCTTGGAAGAGAACATCAATCCTCAACCACGTTCCGGCAAGCAGGAGCAGCACGAAAATCTGCTTGTTCGCAGCATTTATTAGATGGATATTGGGAGTTCACGTTCGAAGTTGAGGAAACTGCGCTGACGGCAAGGCCCGGGCTTTGATCTTGTGCTGTTCGGCGAGGCAACTTCTCTGCCTGGAAAAAACTTCAGAATCTACAAATACAGTCCTTCGCGCGGCAAATTGACGATTGCGCCATCCGCAATCCTGTAACAATTTCGACATCTCTCAACCACAGCGCATCGGATTGCATCCAACGATTTGTCTTCTGGAGGAAACATGAAAATTTTCGCAAGTATGGCTTCGATGGCAGTTCTGGCCTCGACGTTGACAGTGACCGCCTCGGCGCAAAAGCTTCAAGAACGCGTCGACGCTTCCACCGGTATTCTGCACGAGATCGCAAACGTACCCGATAAAGGCATTCCGGATGGAATCGCGAAGAAGGCCCGTTGTGTCATCGTAGTGCCAAGTTTCAAAAAAGGTGCGTTCATCGTAGGCGCTGAGTATGGACAGGGATTAGCAACTTGCTACGTTGCGCACAAGGGCTGGAGCGCACCGGCGTTTATCCGCATGAGTGGCGCCAGTTTTGGCCTACAGGCAGGCGGAGAGGGCACAGATCTGGTTCTTGTTGGTGTATCCAGAGAGAGCGGTGATAAGTTGCTGAAGGAGAAGATCAAGCTTGGCGGCGACATCGCTGTTGCCGCGGGTCCGGTTGGCCGCGATTCAAAGGCCGAGACTGCAGTGCTGGCGAACGCAGGATTTCTAACCTATTCCAGAAATAAAGGACTGTTCGCGGGCGTTGACTTATCGGGAGATGAAGTGAACAAGAACTCCAAGGACACCGTCGCGTATTACGGCAAGGAACTCCCTTACGAAACAATTCTCAACGGCGCCGTTCCTACTCCAGCGGGCGCGAAGGGCTTTATTCGCGAAGTGACACGGGTGTTTGGCGGTACAGAGCGCTAATGCTGCTCGGTCGTATTGAATGTCAGTTGTTGTAACGCCAAAGTCGGTGTTGGCAGTTAGGACTGCATTACGTTTCAGCCCGCTGATAGCGATCCTTCCTTGCTCAGAACAGCCTAATCGAGAAGCACATTGGCGGGTACTTCGGTATCCGCCACGTTGCGTATCGGGGGTTCAGAAGCCTGAGAAAACTCAAGCAGGGAAATCTACATTGATGGCCGCCCGCAGCATGTCGTTTCCGTGGTTTCCTCCTTTGGGTGACTCGCATGTGGAGGCGATGTCGCCAACAGGGGAAGTTGGCGAAACCTCAAGAAGAAGAACCAAGAGACCAGTAAGAGGCTGGAAACGGGTCAGCCTGCGAGAGATGGCGCATGAAAATCGTCGGATTGGAAGAACACTTTGCTACCGCCGAAGTGATGGACGCGTGGCAGCATGTCGATCCTCGTTGGAGTGATCTTGCGCTGAAGGGACCGACGGAAGGTGAGGGAAAGCAACGGCTGCTTGACCTTGGAGCAAAGCGGCTTGCTGCGATGGATGAAGCAGGTGTCGATGTCGCCGTCTTATCCTTGACAACGCCGGGCGTTCAGAATCTGGATGCTGCTCTTTCCGTCATGCTGGCGCGCCAATCAAACGATCGGCTTGCGGATGCAGTTCGGTCCAATTCTGAGCGTCTTCAAGGCTTTGCAACGCTGCCGACCCCGTCGCCGCAAACTGCGGCGAAGGAGTTGGAACGTGCAATTCGGGAACTGGGTCTACATGGAGCGATGCTGCATGGTCGCACGCGTGACAGGAATCTCAGCGATGAGGAGTTCTGGCCTATCTTTGAAGCTGCAGAGGCATTGCGAGCACCACTGTACATACATCCGCAGTCACCACAGCAAGGTGTGCTGGATACCTACTACGGTGGCTTAGGTGAGGAGTTGGGACCGCTTTTCGGCCGGCCTGGGATTGGATGGCACTATGAAGCCGGGATTCAAATCCTACGTCTCATCCTGACGGGTGTTTTCGATCGCTTTCCAGACCTGCAACTCATTACAGGCCACTGGGGCGAGGTCGTTTTGTTCTACCTGGACCGCATTGACTTGCTGAACAGCTCGACAAAGCTGCCTCGCAAGATATCGGAATACTTCCAGCAACACGTTGCCGTGACCGCGAGCGGAGTTTACAGCCAGCGCTATCTGCGATGGGCGTTGGAGGTGCTTGGCCCGGACCGGATACTGTTCGCGACTGATTACCCGTTTGGCCGTGCGCAAGCAGGTGGGGCTCGCGAGTTCCTGGATGCTGCTCAGATTGGTGAGGAAGACCGCATAAAGGTTGCTTCAGGGAACTGGGACAAGATGTGCGCGCAGATTCGTCGTTGAAGCTAATGTGAATACAGGCGATGAATGATGAAAATTCACCGCCTGGATCGTCGTTGAAACTTTGAGAGGGCCGACCTGCGACAGCTGTATCGAAAGACACCTACGCTTTCAACTTATTCAGCTTTGAGCGAAGCCATATCGATAGAGAAGCGGTATTTCACATCGGACTTCAACATCCGCTCATACGCTTCGTTGATCTTCTGAATCGGAATGATCTCCACGTCGGACGTAATGTTATGCTCGCCGCAGAAATCAAGCATCTCCTGTGTTTCCTTAATGCCGCCGATCATCGATCCGGAAACGCTCTTGCGCCCGAAGAGGAGACCGAAGATGCCGAGCGGTAGCGGCTTTTCGGGAGCGCCGACCATCGTCAGATTGCCGTCAATGGCCAGCATATGGATGTACGCATTCAGATCGTGTTCTGCTGACACGCAGTCCAGAATGAAGTCGAAGCTGCCCGCGTGTTTGGCCATCTCAGCGGCGTCGGTGGATACGACGAGCTCGTCCGCGCCGAGTCGGAAGGCATCGTCTCTCTTATTCGGGGAGGTAGAGAAGACTACGGTGTGCGCTCCCAGGGCGTGAGCGAATTTCACTCCCATGTGGCCAAGTCCTCCAAGTCCAACCACACCGACCTTCTTGCCTTTGGTCACACCCCAATGGCGAAGCGGGGAGTACGTTGTGATGCCGGCGCAGAGCAGCGGAGCTGCCGCCGCTAAGTCCAGGTTCTCTGGAACTCTTAGCACGAAGTGCTCGTCGACGACAATGCTGTCCGAGTAGCCACCATAGGTGACCGGACCGGCACCCTTGTCGGGTGAGTTGTAGGTCAAAGTCACGTTCGGGCAAAACTGCTCCATGTGCTTTTGGCACTGTGGACATGTAAGGTCAGCGCCAACCATGCATCCGACACCTACGGAATCGCCGACTTTCACCTTCGTCACAGCCGAGCCGATGCTTGTGACTCGACCTACAATTTCGTGTCCTGGAACGCATTGGTATACGGCGGGCATGACATCTTTCCACTCATCGCGCACGGTATGAAGGTCGGAGTGGCAGACACCGCAGAACAAAATTTCGATCTGTACATCGCGTTCGCCGGGATCACGACGCGGGATTGTGGTGGAGGTGAGTTGCGACGTCGGGGAAGAGGCTGAGTATGCTTTCGCGTTGTACATATACCTACCCTAGCCCAAACTCGAGGGCGAAGGTATTTGCGGACGCCCGAAGCGTTGCGAGCGCGGCGGTCCGGGCCTCCTTTATGACATGCCTATGATGTCGCCTGTTGGATCCACGTCGATGTTCATGGCCCTTGACGCTTTCGGCAGCCCCGGCATCAGCATCATGGATCCGGAAGTCACGACTAGGAAGCCAGCTCCGGCAGACAGCAAGACATCGGACACGTGAAGTGTCCAGCCGTTGGGTGCTCCCATGCGCTTCGGATCATCGGAAAGCGAGTATTGTGTTTTGGCGATGCAGACCGGTAGATCGTCGAATCCCCACTGCTCATAGCGAGCGAGATTGTCTATAGCGGCCCGAGATAGTTCGATGGTCTCTGCGCCGTAGATCTGGCGCGCTACCTTCGTGATTTTATCGACGATCGAGTCTGTGGCTTCGTACGTCGTGGTGAGTTGAGGGTGGGGATGGGCATCAATCACCTCGACGACTTTTCTGGCTAGCGCCTCGGCGCCTTCGCCGCCTTTCGCAAATGCTTCTGACAGTGCGAATGCAGCGCCTCGCGCTTCGCAGAACTCGCGCAGCCGTTCGAGATCGGTGTCTGAATCATTGGGGAACCGATTAATCGCGACCACAGCAGGAAGTCCGAAACCTTGCACGATCCCGAGGTGCTTCTCAAGATTGGGCAAGCCCGCCTCAAGGTCACCCTGGCCCTGATTGCGCATGCTTTGTACCGTTGTAACGAGCACGGCCACGGAAGGCCTAATGCCTGACGAGGGCATAACCAGGTCCATAAATTTCTCGAAGCCAAGGTCGGATGCAAAGCCGGTCTCATTCACCACGTAGTCAGCAAGACGCATGCCAATTTTCTGCGACACCACCGAGCTAGTGCCATGTGCAATGTTGGCGAAAGGGCCGCAATGCACCATTGCCGGAGTTCCGTCGGTGGTCTGCGCGAGATTCGGTTCGAGTGCCTCAGAGAGCAACGCCATCATGGGTCCGACGGCACCGAGATCGGATGCTCGCACGGGCCCACCCTTGCGATTGGAACCGATGACGATTCTCGACAAGCGAAGCCTGAGGTCGTCACCGTCATGCGCGAGCGCAAGGATCGCCATGATTTCCGAAGCTGCGGTAATCACGAATCCTGAAGAGCGATTGCTGCCGTCGCGCACCTTCTTGCCAGGAGCGGTTGCGTTCACAACGATGTCGCGCAACGCACGATCGTTCATGTCCATCGCGCGGGGCCAAGTCACCGCATCGGGATCGATATTCAAATCGTTGCCATGGAAGAGATGCGAATCGATGAGTGCGGCGAGGAGATTATGGGCCGATGTGATCGCGTGGAAGTCGCCGTGAAAGTGGAGGTTAATCTTCTCCGCCGGTTCAATCTGCGATTTTCCGCCTCCAGTGGCTCCGCCCTTCATGCCGAACACGGGGCCGAGCGAAGGCTCGCGAGAGGTGATGATGGCGCGTTTACCGATGAGTTCGAGGCCTTGTACTAGACCGATGGAGGTGACAGTCTTGCCTTCACCGGAAACGGTAGGCGTGGTCGCAGTGACCAGGATCAACTTGCCCGGGGGGACATCTCTGCCGGGCAGTCCATTCAGCAGATCTAAGCTGAGCTTGGCGGTCACTGGGCCTCGGCGCTCGTAAAGCGAATCAGGAAGGTCGAGCTTTGCGGCGATGGCTTCAATGGGCAACAGTTGCTTCAAGTTCAATCCTTTATGTGGATGCCAACCACTGGAAAGCTCAGCAGTGCACGAGGACGAGATTACACGCACGGATCAGGAAGGTGGCTAGCGCACAAACCCTTCGCTATCCGTTGCGATTCTGATTGCTGGCGTTACTAGGTGGCTCGTTATCAATTGCGCGCGAAAGCATGTCTGCTTCAACATCACTCCTAATGCGAGCTGTCGGTTAGAACCCGCGGCCAGACCTAAGTACGAATCGACGATTATGATCGGCCGGCTTTGGTCGTCGATCCAGATGCTTTTCCAAACCAAGACTGGCGCTGCTAGAAGTCGCTGTTCCTACCCAAGCCCCGCACTCTCCACACTCGAGGAGAAGTGCATCATTGAGCGCGAACGCTTTCAGCGAAGAAGCCGTGGGAAACCCACGGTGGTCATTTTCTTTCTTTGGAGGCATGGGACGAGCCTATCAGCTTCTCGTTTAGAACCGCGGCAATCCACATGAAGTCAGTTCAATCTACGGATTGGTTGAAGGCTCTTCTCTGCTGAAAGGACATCCCGAAGTAGGAGTCTGTGGCTCGCATCATTGCTGATTAGCGTTGTAGTTTCAGCGAGAACTGAAGAACGCGGGGGGATTGTGCTTCGATGATCTGTCCGAAGACCGGTGAGTTGATGTCGTCGACCGGCAGGATGAAGTTGGCGTGGTTGGTGACGTTGAAGGCTTCGGCGCGGAAAAGCACTTTGGTGGATTCGGAGACGCGGAAGTTTTTGTCGACTGCGGCGTCGAGGCTTCCGAAGGCGGGACCGTCGATGCTGTTGCGCTGTTCGTTGCCGAACTGACCGGCGTTGGCTACAGGGTCAAGGCGCTGGAAGGCCGAGCGCGATACCCACTGGTTGACGTGGTGCGGCGCATTTTTGTTGGGGTTGCCGATGACGTTGGGGCGGTCACCGAACATGCCGGACACGCCCGGGTGCGGCGCCTGCAAAGACACGTTGGCCGAGTCGTACACGGTGAACGGTGTGCTGGAGTTGACGGCGAGCAGGCCATCGAGTTGCCAGCCGTTGAGCAGGGCGCCCGACAGGCCGCGCAGGTTATGTGCGAACGGCACAGCGTAGGTGATGCTGGCGGCAAGACGGTGGCGCGAGTCGAAAAGCGACCGTCCGTACTCGGCTGCGAGGTTTTGATTGTTCTGCGGGATGTCGAGTTCACCGAGCGTGAGCCAGGGTGCGGGGCCGGACATGTGGAGGCTCGAGGAGAAGTCGAGATCTTTAGAGAAGGTGTAAGCCAATGTGTAGTTGAGCGAGGGCGTGCCGCGGCGTGTCAAGGAAGCCTGCGCGGAGTGGAAGATGGAACTCGCGTTCCCCTCGACCAGCCCCGCAGTGCCGAGTTGGCATGTGCCGGTGGTGAGCGTGCAACCGGAGTAGAGGCGACGGCGGCCCGAATTGGCGAGCGTGGCGCCGGGCTGATAGATGGCCGGATTGCCTTCGACGAGGCGCGGGAGGCGTGTTCCTTTTGCGCCGATGTATCCCACGGAAAGGACCTGACCGTGGAGGTTCTGATCGGCGGTGAGGTTCCAGTCCTGCGTGTAAGGCGGCAGGAGACCGCGATCGAGGGTGAAGGTGGACGCGGGCAGAGCGAACTGGCCGGGCGTGAACGGGTTCGCGACGGTGGAAAGCGGGTTGATGTAAGTGATGGCACCAGTAAGGGTGCGGACTACTACGCTTGGCAAAGCAGAACTGGCGGCACGGAATGGCATGCCCACGCCATTCAGGAGCTCGTCGTAGAAGATGCCGTAGGCGGCGCGGATGATTGTCTGGCTGTTGCCTCGCGTATCCCACGCAAAGCCGATACGCGGACCGAAGTCCTTGTAGAAGGTGGGCGTGATCGTGTCGGCGACTCCGGGATCGCCAGGGAAGAGCAAGCCGTTAGGAGCATTGGGGTGAACGACGGATTGCTGACCCGGTGTGAAGGCCATGAGCCGGTTCTTGAGGTCTTTGAAAGGAGTGGTGATCTCGTAGCGAACGCCGTAGTTCAGCGTGAAGCGCGGGCTGATGCGGTACTCATCCTGTGCGTAGGCGCCGAGTTCCCACCCGCGAAGCGCACGCGTGAAATCGCCTCCGGCCTGGGTGAAGATATCGGGGCGGCCAAGCTCGAAGTTGGCGAGGGAGTTGTTGGTGAGGCCCTGCACGGTGAAGGAGAAGGAGCCGGAAGCGAAGTTCCCCTGATAGCCGTTGAGCTGAATGCGGCGGAACTGGCCGCCGTAGCTGGTGACGTGTTTGCCCTGGGTGTGAACGAGATTGGCGCTAAGGGCGTAGTCGTTCTGGACGGAGTCGCGCGGGTTGATGATGGGGTCGCCGACATTCGAATAGCCCTGCAACTGGATCAGCGGCGCGCCGGTGGCTTCCGCTCGCGTGGAACTGTAAGTGAAGCCGAAGGACTGCGGCGAGTTGCCGGAGAAGCGTTTGTCGAGAAGGACATGGTTTTGGAAGAAGCTGACGTTGGCGGTCATCACGGTCTTCGCGGAGAAGGTGTGCGTTTCAGTAAGGCCGCCGAGGTGCGTATTGGTGAAGTAGCCGACAGGGAAACCGGGGACGTCAGCGCCGAGCTCGGAGTACGGACTGAGCATCTGGTTGGTGGAATAGTTGTAGCGGGCGCTGAGTGTGTCGGACGCACGAATGAGCCAGTCAGCTTTTGCGCCGCCCTCATCGCTTTGGTAACGACCGCTGTTGGTGGTTTGCGCGAGGTGCGGATTTTCCAGCATGTTGGGGAGCGGATAGTACGCGAGGTACTTCGCGGTGATTGGGTTGATTGCGGCGACGGTGTTGCCGTAGGGCGTACGCGTGGCATTGGCAAGAATGGTGGGATCTGCGGAGAAATCGCCCACGCGCTCGGCTGCGGTGGGAACAACCACGCCGTGAGTGATGTCCTGCGTGTTGCGCAGGCCTTCGTAGTACGCGAAGAAGTAGGCGTGGTCGTGCACGATAGGGCCGCCGGCCGTCAGGCCGTACTGGTTCTGCTTGAGCCGCTCTTTGCGGGGAGCGAAGTAGTTGTTGGCATTGAGCGCGTCATTGCGGAAGAAGTCGTAGAGCGTGCCGTGGAGCTTGTTGGTGCCGGAGCGCGTGACGATGGTGGTGATGCCGCCACTGGTTCCACCGAACTCGGCCGGAGCTGTTGCGGTGAGGATGCGGAACTCGGCGATGGCGTCGGCGGGCGGCCGAAAGGCGTAACCGCCGTCCATGCGGTTGATGTCGCGCATACCATCGACGAGGAAGTTGTTGGACTCTGGGCGCTGGCCGTTGACCTCGTAGTTCTGGCCTGCGCGGCGGAAGTTGGCCATCGTCGTCAGGCTTGAGGACGCGGCGCGCACGCCGGGCTGTAGGATGCCGAGCTGCGCGAAGTTGCGTCCGCTCAGCGGAAGGCTGGCAATTTCCCGCTCGCTGACGACGGCACCCTGCGCGGTCTCGTTTGTTTGCAGACGGGTGGCGTCAGCGCTGACTTCGACCGTCTGTTTCGACGTTGCGGGGAAGAGCTGTACGGAGATCTGGGATTGGTTGCCGACGTCCAGATGAATGTGGGCGTTCACCCAAGTGCCAAAGCCGGGCGATCGCACCTCGACCCGGTAGTCGCCTACGAAGAGTTCCTGGAAAGAGAACTCACCGTGGCTGTCGGCGTGTTCTGCGTGCTGCTGGGCGGTGTCGATAGACGTGACCACAACCTCGGCGCCAGGCACAACCGCCTTGGTCGAGTCGGTGACGACGCCTCGTAAAGAGGCAGTAGCACTTTGCCCTGGGGCTCGATGAGCGAGAAGGGTGAGAGCCGACACTATACCTAGACACACAGCGATGCGCTTCATAAACGACCTGTTCCTACAAAGATTGGGTAGGGAGAAATCTATTCGCTAGACGGCGTTTGGCGCATCGATAGAAAGGTGGAGAGAAGCACCCATCTGTAGAGGGAAGCAAGTACCCGAGCAGCACCGTCTTTGTGCTGGATGCGGCCCAGTTGGGTGGAAGCGCGGCAAGTAAAACGCTGAGCGTGTGCTTTGCATCCAAGCCTGACAGCACGACCGCACGCACATTGATTTATGGAGTTACGACATGGCGAACCAGCTTGCCATCGTCACTGGTGCATCGAGCGACATCGGTCCTTCCCTCTCTAAAGAGCTTGCCTGGCGTGGATACGGTCTCGATGTGGTTCCGCGGAGATCGTTTATGCGGCGTGAAACTCAAAGAACTTCAAGCGCATGTAGCAAACCCGAGATGGCGTCGACAATCCGTCCGGATAGCCCTGCACAAGAAGATGGCAAGCCCCTTAGACAAAAGTAATTTTGAACTCGATTCATAGACGTGCAAGGAGTCCTATGTCCGCACTCACTGAAAAGCCCAACGCAGAACCGCTGCCAGCATCAAGCGGCGCGGCGATTTTGCAAAATAGCCACTACCTGCCAGCGCCTTCGGATAAAGATGGCAAAATCTGGGTCCGCACTACAGCCCTTGTACAACGAGGAGCACATGAGCTCTATGCAATGTGGAGAGATCTCAGCAGAGCTCCAGAGTGGCAGGAACAGCTTACGGATGTGGTGATCACCGGTGAACGTACTTCTCACTGGACCATGCAGATCGATGACAAGACACTGAATTGGAACTCCGAGATTCTGGCGGACGAACCTGGAAAGCGCATTGCATGGCGCTCAGTAGACGGAGACATTCACGAAGCGGGCGAGGTCGTCTTCGAGCCTGCGCCAGGTGGTCGCGGAACCTTTGTGGTGGTGCTCATGGCCTTCGAAATGAGCAAGGTGGCAAGCGCTTGGCAAACCTTCACAGACCGCAACCCCAAACAAAGGGTGATCGAGAACGTACGGCACTTCAAGGCGCTTGCCGAAGCGGGAGAGATACCGCGCTCGCAAAGCTCACCACATGGTGAACGAGGTGTCGTCGGCGGTCTCAAGCGAGGAATGTATGGAGAGAAGATTCCCACGCCCCTTGGCGAAGCGAACTAAGCGAATCAGGAGAGTGAAATGAAAGCTGTTTGTTGGATGGGCAAGAGTAAGGTCGAGACGCAAACCGTGGCCGACCCGGAACTAGTGAATCCTCACGATGTCATCATTAAGGTGACGCGCACAGCTATCTGCGGATCTGATCTTCACCTGTTCGATGGTTTTATTCCGACCATGGAAGCCGGCGACATTATGGGCCACGAGTTCATGGGGATTGTCGAAGAGGTGGGAAAGGACGTTACCAATCTTAAGCAAGGAGATCGCGTTGTCGTGCCCTTTACCATTGCATGCGGAAGCTGCTTCTTCTGCAAGAAGAAGCTGTGGGCCGCTTGCGATAACACGAATCCAAACGCACACCTTATGGAAGCGGCGTACGGTTATTCAGGATCGGGGCTCTTCGGGTATTCGCACATGATGGGTGGCTACGCCGGTGGACAAGCGCAGTATGTGCGCGTTCCATTTGGCAATGTTGGACCGCTGAAGATCGAAAGCGACCTTGATGACGAGAAGGTACTGTTCCTCTCCGACATCTTTCCGACCGGCTATATGGCTGCGGAGAACGCGCAAGTTGAGCCGGGCGACACCGTGGCCGTGTGGGGTTGCGGCCCGGTGGGACAGTTCGCAATTGCCAGCGCCTTCATGCTTGGCGCAGCGCGCGTGATTGCGATCGATCATTTTCCGGAACGCCTTGAATTGGCACGTTCGATCGAAGCGATCACAATTGATTACTCCGAAGACGATGTGGAGGTTCTTCAAGCATTGAAGGACCTTACCGGAGGGATAGGTCCCGATGCGTGTATTGACGCAGTGGGTCTTGAAGCCCATTCCAATGCGCTCTCAGGCTTCTATGACACGGTGAAGACTGCGCTCATGCTGGAAACGGATCGCTCCGCTGTGTTGCGCCAAGCAATCCAAGCCGTGCGCAAAGGCGGCACTTTGTCGATTCCTGGTGTGTATGGAGGGCTACTGGACAAAGTACCGTTCGGAGCCGCCTTTGGAAAGGGCATCACCATGAAGATGGGTCAGACGAACATGCACAACTATATGCAGCCCTTGCTGGAGCGCATCGAAAAGAAGCAAATTGATCCGAGCTACATCATCTCGCACAGGATCTCGCTCGACGAGGCACCGGATATGTACAAGATCTGGCGCGACAAGAAAGATAACGTGACGAAGATTGTGATCGATCCCTGGAAGTAAGATCGCGATCTACGAAAGCATATGCCAGGAAGAACGTAGGGGCGAGAGGAGCATATTCCTCCCGCCCCTTGGCGTTTTGCAACGACTGTATCCACGCAGCAGACCTACTGGTGCTTCGAGGTGAGGGATATTCTTGGTAACGAAAGCAAAGTAGATGGTGCATGGCAATGTATTTAGGGATTGACTGCGGGACGCAAGGAACAAAAGCGCTCATCATTGATGAGACCGGTAATGCTCTTGGCCGTGGATACGCAGCGCATGCACTCATCGAGCGTCCTTCCGGCGCGCGAGAGCAGGAGCCTAGCTGGTGGATCGATGCTGTGAAAGCAGCGATTCGGCAGGCCCTCGCAACGTCGCCGGTTGAGGGAACGATCCGCGGCGTAGGCGTAAGCGCCCAGCAGCATGGTCTTGTAGTGCTGGATGAAGCCATGCAGGTGATTCGGCCGGCAAAGCTCTGGAACGACACAGAGACCAGCTCAAGCAATCGCGAGTTAATCCAGCGCTTCGGGGGATGGCAGGCATTCCTGGATCGCATAGGTATCGTTCCGCTCACCGGCTATACAG
Organism: Verrucomicrobia bacterium Tous-C9LFEB; assembly: GCA_903970445.1. GTDB lineage: Bacteria > Acidobacteriota > Terriglobia > Terriglobales > Acidobacteriaceae > Granulicella. The sequence goes on from CAJCIP010000129.1 coordinate 20,615, forward strand.
TCTCCAAGCTCGAGTGGCTTAGGTTGAATGAACCGGAGAACTTTGCTCGCATCCGGCACATTTTGCTTCCTCACGAATATCTCAATTTCTGGCTCACCGGAGAGCTTTGTTCTGAATATGGCGATGCCTCGGGAACTGGTTTCTTCGATGTGCGTAAACGCACCTGGTCGCGTGAAGTGCTAGCCGAGATCGACGGAGGAACAGGGCAGCTTTTCGCAGCACTACCGCAGCTGATTGAACCCTATACTCTCGTTGGTACATTGCTCCGGGAAGTTGCGGCTGAACTTGGATTACATGAAGGATGTGTTGTCTCTGCAGGCGGCGGCGACAACATGATGGGAGCCATTGGAACGGGAAATGTGCGCGAAGGTGTCGTCACCCTGAGCCTTGGGACATCGTCTACTGTCTACTCCTACAGCGAGCGGCCTTCCAACGACAGCAAGGGTGATGTTGCTCCGTTCTGTTCTTCCTCCGGCGGATGGCTGCCGCTGGTCTGTACGATGAATGCGACCAATGTCGTGACGGACACGGTTCAATTACTAGGCAAGACTGTCGAAGACATCGAAGCTGCGCTGGCGGCGACGCGGCCCGGCGCCGACGGTCTTATCTTTCTTCCCTTCCTGAATGGAGAACGATCACCCGATCTGCCTGATGCACGAGGTTCACTTCATGGCATATCCGCGTTCAACTTAACGCCCGCTCATCTGATTCGCGCGGCAGTAGAGGGCATTAGTTTTGGGATCCTCGCCGGATTGGACCTCATTCTCGCAGGTCGGCCACCAGAGGTCATTCAGGTCATCGGCGGCGGTTCCCGATCGCGTGCCTGGCGCCAACTTCTGTCCGATGGGACCGGAGCCGTGATTCAAGTGCCGCATGAGGAAGAAGCCGGCTGCCTCGGCGCTGCGATACAAGCCAAGATCGCTTGTGAGACCGGCGGCCATGAACCTGAAAAGTACATCGCCACGGTCGAGAAGATGGTGCGAGTGGATGCCGCTGCTACCTGTAGACCTCAGACGCATTTACGTGCGGCATACGATCGTGCTCGCGAGGCCTATCGTCGGCAATTGAGACTGACTTACCCTGGAACAGTGCAGTGAACAGGCAGTTGCTGCAGCGCAGCGGCGGTTACGGATCAAGTAATCAAATACTGATTCGAGGCGCTCAACTCGAGCGACGCGTCGTTCCTTACGAGGCCCATGGCAAAACGATTCAAGCAAAGCGCTGGTCTCCTGATGTTTCGAAAGAGGCAAACCGGTCTCGAGGTATTCCTTGTGCATCCCGGCGGTCCTTACTGGTCCTCGAAGCAAGTGGGCGCATGGACGATCCCTAAGGGAGAGTACGAGGACGATGAGCAGCCACTATCAGCCGCTCAACGCGAGTTCGAAGAAGAGACAGGTTTCACCGCAAGGGGACCCTTTTTCGAACTTGGCTCGGTGAGGCAAAAGAGCGGCAAAGTCGTCACCGCGTGGGCCTTCGAGGGAGACTGTGACTCCACGAAGCTCGTGAGTAACACATGTGAGGTTGAGTGGCCGCCTCATTCCAAGAGAAGGATCGTCATTCCCGAAATAGATCGGGGAGAGTGGTTCACGCTCGACCGTGCTGCCAAATTCATCCGAGTTGAACAATTCCCCCTACTCGCTCGACTGCGGGAGCAAGGGGTGGCTTGAATCTCATGGAACCAGGCTCATCTGTGTCAAGCCGTCAAGCTTTTCAAATCCTAGGTGATTGAGACACACCTGCTGGAACGCCTTGTGACCTGACGTGTTCGATCAAAGCGAATTCGCGCAGACGCCACGGTATAGTCAGACGTGCGGTCTGCAGCGAGACGCTTCCGAACTTTCGTCACGTTGAACTCCTTCGTGTGACAAGAACTTGCTTGTACAGTCCGATTTTCGCAAAGGTTCCCAGCCTGATGAAAGCTCGTATCGGCGTGGATACAGGCGGCACCTTCACCGACCTGCTTTGCCTGGACGAGCGCGGATTACGCGTGCACAAACTTCGCTCCACTCCTTTTGATCCCTCGCTGGCAAATGCAGGCGCAACTCGGAAACGGCCAGCTGCGCATCATGCAATCTAATGGCGGGTAGATCTCGGCAGAGCGTGCGGGAAGAGAGGTCGTGCAGACGATCTTGTCGCGACCAGCAGCGAGCGTGCTCGGAACACGAGCGGTGGCAAACGCTTCGGGATACGCAAAGCTCATCACCTTTGACATGGGTGGAACGTCGACTGGACGCAAGTCTTGTCGACGGTGAAATCGGCATCACGAGCGAGTCGTACAAAGACAAGGCGCTCGCCCTGATGCAGAGCGCCTTTGCCATCGGGTATGGTTGGCCGCACTCGTCATTTTCGCACTGATGCCGCTGCTTGGCTGGCGCGGCGTGTTCGCCGTGGGGCTGCTTCCTGCTTTCCTCACGTTTTGGATTCGTCGACACGTCGCGGAGCCGGAGGTGTGGATGCGAACGCGGCAGCAAAACCAAGCAAGTCGCGCGAACAGCAGCTTCGTGCGACTGTTTCAAGCGCCGCTGCTTCGGTCCACCGTTGTGCTCACCGCTATGAATGCTTGCTGCCTGTTCGCATGGTGGGGCTTCAATCTTTGGGTGCCATCGTATCTCTCCCTGCCTGTTTGGCAGGGCGGAATGGGCGCTTCGCCGCGAGCTATGACCATGCTTCTGGTTGTGACACAGCTCGGCATGTGGCTGGGGTATGTCAGCTTCGATTATTTCGCCACACGCTTCGGAAGAAGGCAAACGTATGTCACCTTTCTGCTTGCAGCAGCGGCCTTCCTCATCCTGTTCGCGAGAACTAGAAACCCCGGCCTGCTGCTGGCTGTCGGGCCGTTGCTGGCCTTTAGCGCGACGGGGTATTTCAGCGGATCCGCCGCAGTCACTGCAGATACATACCCCACCGGCATCCGATCTTCTGGCCAGGGAGTTACGTACAACATTGGCCGTCTGGTTAGCGCGGCCGCGCCTGCGGCCGCGGGAGCGCTGGCACAGAAGCACGGCTTCAGCGCAGCGTTTTACGTGGATGCTGCCGCGTTTGTCTTCGCAGCCTTGCTTTGGGTGTTTCTCCCGAATGTGGGACAGCACAGGGCCACGCATGTCGTTGAGGCTGTGTAATCGCTTCCTTGCGCTCAGCATGCTACGCGAGATGTAATGCGCTTCCCTCGCCGCTTGGCCGCGAGTAGGCCACCGCTCCGCATCAGCCATTGCCAGGAGGGCAAACGATTGCCCGAAGCGCTTTCGAGCACTTCATTTCACGTTCGGAGAGGGCCGTCGCGTTCTTTCCTCGCACGCACTTGACAGGTATTGCTCTCATCGGTTTTGATGTATCCGCAGTTCAACAAGACAAACGTTTATCCGGGAAGTTCCTGGATTGTGACCTTATGGGCGCTTGCCCTAGAGGTGTAGTTTTTGGGAGGAAGTTCAGATGAAGCAGTTATTTCACCGGCTCGCGTCCGTAGCGGCCCTGTGTGCAAGTGCATTCATGGCAGGTGCACAGAACACCAATTCCGGCGACATTCGAGGGACCGTCACCGATCCTTCCGGGGCGGTTATCCCAGGCGTGACCGTTACTGTCGTCGATATCGATAAGCAAGTCACGCGCACATTCCACACAGATGGGGCAGGTCTCTATGACACAAGCCAGATCGTTCCCGATCATTACAAACTGACGTTCGCCAAGGATGGCTTCACGACGCTGGTACGGGGTCCTATCAACGTCGACGTGGGTGTTCTGGGAATTAACGCGCAACTCTCATTGGGGTCGAGCACGACAGAAGTCAATGTCACAACGGACACGCCTCTGCTGGATACAGAAAGCGGCGCTCAGGAACAGACACTTAGCTATAGCACCTTGAGTGAGCTTCCTCAGGTCGGCGCTGATTGGCAAAATTTCGTCTGGTTGCAAGCAGGCGCTACGGGCACTCCGCAGAACTCCAGCAGCGTCGTTCAGCCGAACGTCGGACAGGCCTCCGTGAATGGAAATCTACCGTTCGAATCTGTGTTGGCGGATGGCGCCACTACCACTCTGCCGATGAGCCAGAACTCCGATGTCACCATCTTCGAGACGACCTCGGAAGTGAAGATGAGCGATGCCGCGTTTTCAGCGCAATATGGCATCGGCAACGTTGTTTATAACCAGATTTCGAAGGGTGGCACGGACACGTTCCATGGCGCAGGCTATGAGTACTTCCAGAATGATGCGCTGAACGCGGCGCCGTACTCCTTTGGCCAGCAGGGCGTCAAAGTTCCTTTCCTGCGCTACAACAACTTCGGTTTTAATGTCGGCGGTCCGATCCTCAAGCACAAGATGTTTTTCTTCTTCGACTACGACAAGACTATCCAGCACGGTGGCGCTTCCAACGGCTTTATCACTGTTCCTGATCCGGGCACGACGCAGGTCGGCAACTTTACAGCTGCGGGTATTCAGACTCTTTACGATCCGACGACGCAGACCATTCAGACTGCCGGATCACATACGTATGTGACTCCGCAAGGTTCGTTCACGCAAACCTGCCCATGCGTCATTCGGCAGACATTTGCCTCCGAATACGGCACGAACTCGATTCCAGCAGCCTTGGTCGATCCAGTTTCCGCAAAGGTTCAGGCCTTGTTTCCGAAAGCAAACGTTGCAAATCCGACTGTGAGCGGCGGCCTCGCAATCAATAATTATTTCTACAACACTCCAGGATCAAACCCCTTCACAAAGTATTTCGGCCGCCTCGATTACGACATTACGAGTAAGAACCGCCTTACGGTATCTGAGACGGAAAGCGACAATCCTGAGTTGAACCTGAATCAGGGCCTCTGTCCCATTCAGTGCCAGACGGGTGATGTGAGCCGTGACAACGCTCAGGTCTCTGACGTTTGGACCTTTGGGCCACATCTGGTCAATGAGGCTCGTATGGGCTTCACCGATCAGATGAACTTCTTCGTGCCTTACACCCTAGGGCTGGGGTACCCTGCTCAACTTGGCTGGAAATTTGCGAAGGCAGACAATTTTCCCAATGTAGGCATCAACGGCTTCTACGGTCTTGGATCGCAATCGAACGCCGTATACAAAGAGATGGTTTTCGACCCGTCAGATGTAGTTACCCTCATTCATGGAAAGCACATCTTGCACTTCGGCGGTGAGTTCCTCATCAGCCGTGCGGATTCGACTGCCTGGGGAAACATCGATGCTGGCGACGTAAACTTCGACGGAAGGTACACATCCATCAACGGCCTGCCCTCGAACTCCATCAGTCAGGGCGTTTCGTACACATCTGGATTAGGATACGCAGACTTCCTCCTCGGTCAGTCCAACAGCTGGGGCGCGACTGTTAAGCCGGAATGGGGCGGTCGGCAAAAGAGCCCGCAGCTCTTCGTTCAGGACGACATCAAGCTCAAGCCGAATCTTACCGTGAACCTTGGTCTTCGTTGGGAAGGTAACACCGGCTGGTCCGAAGTGAAGGGCAACGAATCTTCATTCGATCCAACGGTCATTAACCCGGCGGACAATACGCCAGGCGCGATCTGGTACGGAACGACAAAGGCTAACGGTCGAAATCAGTTGGTGGCTCCGCAATACAACATTTGGCTGCCGAGAGCCGGATTCAGCTACCAGATGATGGCCAATACTGTGCTTAGGGGAGCATTTGGCATCTACGCCGGGCAACTCAGCCAGGATACTTATGGTGGCGGCCTCGGAGTTTTCGGACAGAGTGGAAATCTAAACGACAACAACACCACGCAAGGAAAATGTCCCATCATCCAGTTCAACGGCGTTGCGAATACGCCAGATACAACTGATCCGGGATGCGGTGTGGGCGCGTTCAATGGACGTAGTATCAATTCCGCTTTTCTTAACTCACCAACCACGCCCGACGCCTTCAACGGCCAAGGAGTGAGCTACTTTCAGTACCACACTCCGGTTCCGAAGAACTACCAGTGGACTCTTTCCATGCAGCGTCAGCTTGGCAACAACTATGTTGCGAATGTCGCCTACGTTGGCAATCATGGGGCGCACCTCAATTTCCCAGTCGACATCAATCAGGTGCCGCAAAATAAACTGGGTCCGAACGATAATGGTTCCGTACCCTATCCCAACTTCCAAGGGATCGGCGGCAGTCCCAACAACGCAATATCCAATTACAACGCGCTTCAAACCGAGTTGAAGAAACGTGTCAGCTATGGCCTGGAGTTTGATGTGAATTACACGTGGTCGCACTTCCTGGATGATCAGGACTCATCAGGGTGGGGCAGCCGAGCAGGCTATCAGAACTATCAGAATGCGTTCAACACGGACGCAAATTACAGCAATTCCAACTATGACGTGCGCCACGCGTTCAAGGGAAATGTCATTTACGCTTTACCTTTCGGCAAAGGCAAACAGTTCCTGAACAATAATTGGCTTCTTGATGAATTGATTGGTGGGTGGCAAGCTTCCAGCACATTTGTCATTCAGACAGGCAATCCCTTCGGAATCACTACAGGAAACTACAACAACTCAGGTAATCAGTCTGGTAGCTACACGCAATATGCCAATCTGATCGGGAATGTGCAGAAGTCTGGAAGCACGAAGTCGCGTCTTGGGGAGTACTACAACACGGATGCACTTACCCTGCCTGCGAACTACACCTACGGCGATTTCCGCCGCAATACGCTCCACGGCCCAGGGATTGCTGTGATGAATGGCTCTCTAGGCAAAACGTTTGACCTCTACCCTGAGCGCGGCATTCGGCTCACGGTTCGTGGAGAGGCGTTCAACGTGCTGAACCATGCCAGCTTTGGACTGCCTGGGGGTAATGCCATCAGTGGCAATCCCTCGATCGATGAGGGAGGCGCCGCAGTGATTAACAGCGTTACTGTCGGCGGAAGGACAATGCAGCTTTACGGCAAGATCGTTTTCTAAGCTAGTCCACCAACCTAACCGAAGAGGGACGGCGCGATGCCGTCCCTCTTCGCATTTAGTATGGATCATGAACAGTCTCGTACTTTTTCCATGAGCCATCACTTTCTTAGATACATCGTTTGCTTTGTAGTAACTACACCACTTCTCTGCCAACAAGCAGACAAGAACGCTGTTGCCTTCCACGAGCGAAAGGCTCAGGAATATCTTCGGTTGAACCAACCTGCGCTGGCGATTCCTGAGTTCAGCGCTGTAGTAGCTGCCGATCCGAACAACCTGAACGCGCAAGCCAATCTAGGTGTGCTGCTTTACTTCGCAGGGAAAAACACAGAGGCCGAACCGCACTTGCGAAAGGCCGTGGAACTCGCGCCGGAACAGAGCAAGGTGCAAGCATTGCTCGGTTTGTGCGAGCGTCGAAACGGGAAACCTAAGGATGCTGCAAGTGATATGAAAGCTGCATTTTCGGGGCTAACGGAGCTGAAGATCAGGAAGCAGGTTGGCCTTGAGCTTGTTGAACTCGATACTGCTGCCGGCGAATTGGCTGCAGCTACGGCTGTGGTTAGTGAACTAAAAGCTTCGCAGCCGACCGACGCAGAAATTTTGTATGCCGCTTACAACGTATATAGTGCCATTGCCGGTGAAACTATGCTGGAACTTTCTCTTGCAGCTCCGGACTCACCGCAGATGCATCAGGCAATGGCTTACGAACTAGTTCGTGAGCGCGACAATGCTGCCGCGATAGCTAATCTCCGAAAAGCTGTTTCGATGGACCCACATCTGCCTGGAGGCCATTTCGATTTGGCCGAGTTATTGAACTCTACATCCGAGCCCGCACTGAAGGCTGAGGCCCTGGACCAATACAAATTAGCCCTAGCGGACAATCCGCGAGACGAAAAAGCTTTGACGAAGCTCGGCGATATCGCGGCCGACCAGGGTGACCACGAAGCCGCGATCGGCAGGTACAAGGAAGCGCTTGCGATCCAGCCTGAAAGTGCGGATGCATTGATTGGCTTGGCGCATGAGTTGACCGAGACGGGTCATCCGGATGAGGCAGTTCCTTTGCTCTTACAGGTTGTGAAATCCGACCCGACGAATGTGCTTGCTCACTATCGATTGAGCGTGGTGTATCGCCGTCTGCATCGACCCGAGGATGCCAAACGGGAGGTCGGTGAGTATGAACGGCTGAAGGCGGCTAAAGAGAAGTTGCATGCTGTCTACGATTCCTTGCGCATGAAGGCACCGCTGGCCAGTGATGCCAAATAAGAGCTTTTGCGCTGGACTCATCGTGCTGTTCATGGGGGTGACCTCCCTTGGTGGGCGAAGCCAAATAGTGTCGTCTGCGAGCAAAGGCAGCGCGCAAGTGCCGCAATTGGTGGATATCACCAAAGCCACGGCTATCCACTTCAATCACACATCCAGCCCCGAGCAGAAGTACATTGTGGAGTCAATGAGTGGCGGCGTTGCGCTGCTTGATTTCGACGGTGATGGTTGGTTGGACATTTACTTCACAAATGCGCCGAGCGTCAGCATGGCGCTCGCCGGCACAAAGGCACGAAGCGCGCTGTATCGAAATAATCATGATGGAACATTCACTGACGTGAGCGAGAAAGCCGGCGTCGCTTATCCCTGCTGGGCTATGGGAGCTGCGGTCGGTGATTTTGATAACGACGGGTGGCCGGATCTTGCGGTGAGCTGCTTTGGCGGCGTAGTGCTTTACCACAACAACCACGACGGTACTTTCACAGACGTAACACAACGCTCCGGCCTGGGGAAGGACAAAGGGTGGGCGACTGGCGTCGCTTTCGGAGACTATGATGGCGATGGCTTCGTCGATCTCTTCGTACCGCACTACGTCGACCTAGACCTGCAGCACCTGCCGAGCTTCGGTGCACAGAAGACGTGCACATACCATGAGATAAAAGTGCAGTGCGGACCACGAGGCCTCAAGGGCGCACCCGACTCCCTGTATCACAACAATGGTGACGGGACGTTCAGCGAGGTGAGTCATCAAGCAGGAGTAGATGATCCGCACGGCTACTTCGGCTTGCAGGCGGTTTGGTCAGACTTCGATGATGACGGCAAGCTGGATTTGTTTGTGGCGAACGATGGTGAGCCAAACTTTCTGTATCACAACGAAGGCAACGGACACTTCGCGGAGATCGCAAATGACGCTGGTGTCGCGCTGAGTGAGAGCGGCACAGAGCAAGCCAATATGGGTGTGGCACTTGGCGACTACACGCGCACTGGACGGCAGAGCATCGCGATTTCACATTTCAGTGAGGATTACGCAGTTCTGTATCGCAACGAAGGCAGTCTGAACTTCAGTGACGTAGCGCATTTCTCCAAGATTGCGCAAGCCACCAGGCCCTTCGTAGGCTGGGGAGACGCTTTCCTGGACACTGCAAATCGCGGTCTCTTAGATTTGATTCTTGTTAACGGACACGTGTATCCACAGGTGGATAACTCGAAGCTGGGTACGGCTTACCGCGAACCGAAGCTCCTGTTTTGGAACAATGGTGATGGAACGTTTCGAAACGCGAGTGGAGAAGCAGGAGCTGCTCTACAAATCCCACAGGTGAGCCGCGGTCTTGCTGTAGGTGACCTCTTCAATACGGGAAGGCTGGACGTTGTGATCGAAAATCTGACGGGAGAGCCCATGATCCTGCAAGCGGAAAGCGACCCCAAGAACCATTGGGCAAGTTTTCAGTTGGAGGGCAATCCATCAAACAGGTTGGCGCTGAATGCCCGTGTATATGTCCGCAAAGGAGCTGTTCAGCAGATGAGCGAGGTTCTGAGCGGCGGCAGCTACCTTTCTCAGAGCGATCTTCGGCGGCATTTTGGCCTTGGAACAGCGTCACTTATGGATGAAGTAGAGGTCGTATGGCCGGATGGAAAGCAGCAGCTCTTCCATGATGTGCAAGCAGATCACTTCTACCGCCTCCGGGAAGGTGGCTCCTTGGTCATCCAAACCTTTGCTGACAATCCAAATCATTAAGTAGTTTGCTGGAAACCGAAGTAACCTACTCCTAAGAAAGAAACATCTATCGCGAACAAGCTTGTGCGCATCAGGTTTTCTCAGCGAGGTCTTTTCTGATCGCAAGATTGCTCAAGAGCATGACAACTGCCCCGACGAGCGGTACTGCCAGGCCGTTGCGTAGGCCGCCAAATGCGCCTGATACTTCGCCGGTAAGAAATGGCAGCAGGGAAGAACCGCACCCGGCGATGAGAAATGCAAGGTTGCGTTGTTCTCCTGCGCTTAGGGAGTAGCTCAAGAGCAATGGGTACATCGGCCCAATGCCTAAACCAAGAGTGAATGCGCCAGGCGAGATCATTGCCTTGTTGCCGAATAGCAGCAAGATGAGTCCGCTGATCATAAGCGTCGGGCCGAGCAGGAGCAGAATCCGTTTGCTGGCCGCTGCGACTTTGGGCACGCTTTGGGTAAAGCGGCTTACGAGTATGCCCGCCCAAAAGCAGGTGCCTGCCCTTACAGTAAAAGTGAGCGTACCGCGTATGCGTTCCGCGTATGTTGTCAGCCAGCCGCCGGCCGCTGCTTCAATGCCAGTCGAGAGAAAAATGGCGACCAACAGGAGAAGTCCTGTCCATCTTGTGATGGCACTGTGTTGACTCCCATTGGTTGCCTCAGCTTGAAACTCAAGAGTAAAAATTGCTAAGAGTCCCAGCAGCATGAAGCAGCAGCCGACTGAGATGAGCGTGATGCTAACGCTCCACCTTTCTGCGGTATGCAATCCGAGCCAAGGCCCGGCAGTCGCGCCTAGAGACCAGAGCAGATTCATGCGGGTGAGTTCAGCGGACCGATTGGCCGCATTGTTGCGCGCCTGAAACAAGCTTGCGGAGGTCATCGTGATACCCAACCCCAACCCATACAGTAAAATCGCAGCAAGCAGCGTAGCCAAATGTTCGGCGTATGCCAAAGAAAATACGCCAAGCGCGGTGATACCGGCTCCACGCGCGATTGAGTGCGGCAACCGCCCGCGAGCGAGCAGCGCTCCTGCTGCTGATCCAAGAAATGCGGCAAACAACAACGTGCCACCCTGTGCGTCGCGTAATAAAAATTTCGCCAGGAATATGGGGAGCAGTGCGCCCGGTAGCACCAAAGCTATCCCCGCGAGGGTGAACAGTGTGTACACCACAACAGCGTTATAGGTACGCCCGCCGATCATTTCTTTGAAGTACTTTTCTTGCGAGGCGCCCGGTTCTCTGCACTGTGAATGCGAGATGTGGACTCGCGCATCACCAGCTCAGGATCTATCTTCACGAGTGAGTCGGTGTGTTCGCCCCGAACACGCTTCAGAAGCAAAGTAGCAGCAGTTGCTCCCATCTGCATCAGCGGCTGTCGAATCGTCGTCAGGCTAGGGACATAAAAGGAAGCGGTCTGAATATCGTCGAATCCCACGACGGATACGTTCTCCGGAACCCGCAGTCCGGCATCATGCAAAGCTCGAATACAACCGATTGCAGTGATGTCGTTGAAGCAGAGCACCGCCGTAAAATCTCGGTGACGCATCAGCAGCTGCGCAATGAGAGGGTAGCCTAGCTCGGGAGAATTGATGTCCTTCTCGAGACGGATTGTATGGCTTTCGCGCACTTGGACACCGAGGATTCCCGCGACATTGGTGGTTGCGCGCCAACGGCTATCGGAGTCTGAGCTAAAAGAAGCGCCGCGCATAAAAACGATGCGCCGGTGCCCGTGACGAACCAGATGGCCAAGAGCCAATTCGGCAGCACGCTCATGATCCAGCACGATGTTCGTCGTGCCAGGAAGAGCTTTGTGTCCGCCTACAGTGACAGTCGGCATACTCGGTACAGACTCCATATGCGTATCAATGGCTAGAATGCCATCAACGCCACGCTGACCGAGCAGGCGAGGGTATTCATCTACGAGATCCTTCCTATGCCGATGATGCGCCGTAAAAAAGAAGTAGCCCTCGCGCATAAGAACGTCGGCGGCACCCGCCAACACTTGCGCGTGATAGCCCTCGCCCAATTCTGGCAGCAGCACACCGATGGTTTGTGAGCGCTTGCCCTGCAGCAAGCGTGCAACCATGCTCGGTTGATAATTGAATTGCCGGGCGGCGGCCCGAACACGCTCCCGAGTAGCTTCGGGGATGGAGCGGTTCGGGGCGTTATTCAGAACAAAAGAGACCGTAGCTGGACTGAGATCCAAGTGCTCTGCGAGCATTTTAAGGCTGACGGGACGACCGCTTTTGGTATCTGAACGTGGCATGGAGGTCGCTGTCAGTATAGGGTAGCGACTCCAATGTGAGCCCGGCGAGGCCTAGGGCCAGACGAACGTTGCGACGCTACCCGGCTCCAAAGATGCTGCGAAGTGCTTCCCACCGCAATCGACGTGAAATGCTTTTTTTTCGCTCCCTATATTCGTTACGAGCAAGACATTCCTCCCCGCAGGTGTACGCCACGCAACGTTGGCGAGGTCCTCATTGGATTGCGTTGAATCTATGCGTAGCGAACCAGTAGGCACAAAGCGCGATGCTTGAGCGATCGTGTAAAGGGCGATATTGCGACTAACCTTGTCACCATCAATCGTGATTGCTCCCTGACAGACCGGGCATCCACCATTGTTTGTGTGCGGTCCAAAGCTCGGGTCAGCCGCAAGGTTCCATAGCAACACATTTCGCGCCCAGTTTCGCATAGCGCCAATCACAATGCGCGCAACAGGATACGCGATGGGCTCCAAAACTCCATCGCGTGTGTGCTCTACAACCATCTGCTCGGTGAAGTAAAGTTTCTTCTGCGGATAGGCATCATGCACTTGCGACAGTGCTGTGATTTCTCCTTCATATAGATGAAAACCCGAGCCGTCCGCGAACTGCGCAGCTGCTGGATCTTTCAGAACAGTCATTGGATAATCCGGATGATTGCAGTTGTGATCGAAGAGGATAACTTTCGTCTTGAGCGCGGCAGCACGTAGAGCCGGACCAAATGCATCACGCAGAAAAGCTTCTTCTTCTGCTGCTTCCATGAGGAGGCTGGGCGTGTTCTTTGGGTTCAATGGTTCATTCTGCAAGGTCACGGCGGCAATCGCGATACCGCGCGCATTCATCTCCCTCAGGTACCTCACGAGATATGCGGCGTAGGCGGAGTAGTACTCAGGCTTTAGCGTGCCTCCTTTTGGCGAGTTGTTTGTCTTCATCCAGGAAGGTGGTGTCCATGGCGACGCAAGAATCTGAATGTGCGGAGCTATTGCTAAAACTTCCTTCATGATCGGGATCACGTCGGCTTCATCTTCAGCCAGGCTAAAGTGCCGCAACTCGGGATCGGTCTCGGCCGCGGGCATATCGTCGTATGTATAGACATGGTCGTTCATGTCCGAAGCGCCAATGCTGAGCCGCAGATAACTGACAGCCAAGGAATCGGAATCATGTCCAAAGATGTCGAGTAGGAGAGCGTGACGTTTCGCAGGAGACATCTTGTGCAGCAGCTGTGCACTTCCCCCGGTCATGGCAAAGCCGAATCCTTCTACCGTCTGGTAAGACTTGGTTGCGTCGATGACGATGCTCGTGCCGTCAGTTGGGATTTTTGAGTATGAGATGCTGTGTGGAGAGAGCAGTTCGGAACGATCAGCCGTCGTTAGCCATTCCTGCACATCTTCCTGACATGGAGAACCTGTTGCGGTCAGCAGCAGAAGCGCAGCTATGACAACCGATGCATTTGCACGAGAGCCAACCATGGACATGGATCACCTATAGGAGAATGCTTGGGAGAACGGCTTTGATTAGAACGATTGCGGCTACCTCGATGCTGCGCGCTCCCATACTAACTCTTCTGTTAGTAGCTGACTCTGACGGATCCTTCTCTTTCCTCAGCATTCGTTGAGCTTCAAGCTGGACACAGGACACATCGGTCGGTGAGTATAAGAGCGTTATAAACAAGCGATTGTCTTGATATTCAGCGCAATCTGTCGAGGTGACATGCTCCGTCGAAGCAATTCCAGGTTGAAGTCGCATCGTTTTGCTTGTGTAGTTCTCGCTGTATTCGCGGTTTCGTCGGTGTTGGCGCTTGCACAGAATGGACAACATGGCGAAGCGCCGGACTTTGGCCCGAACGTTCTCGTCTTTGATCCCCATATGTCGTCATCGGACATGCAGTCGAGAATTAACTCGATTTATGCGCAGCAACAGCACAGCGAATTTGGCTCCGGACGCTACGCACTTCTTCTGAAACCTGGAGAATACAAGCTTGATATTCCAGTCGGCTTCTACACGCAGGTGCTCGGCTTAGGGGCTTCGCCGGATGACGTTCACGTCATTGGCAACGTGCATTCTGACGCAGCAATCCACAACAACAATGCAACGACGACGTTCTGGCGCTCGGCGGAAGGCTTATCGGTGACGCCGACGAACGGCACGATGCAATGGGCGGTGTCGCAGGCGGTGGCCTTTCGCCGCATGCACGTGCTCGGCGATGTGGTGCTTCATCAGAATCACGGTTGGGCAAGCGGCGGTTGGATTTCCGATTCGAAGATTGACGGCAACGTAGATTCCGGCTCGCAGCAACAGTGGATTACAAGGAATAGCGAGTGGAAATCATGGACCGGCTCAAACTGGAACATGGTCTTCGTTGGTGTGCGTGACGCGCCGGCGGGTGATTGGCCGAAGCCTGCCTACACGAAGGTTCGCGAGACTCCGATTATTCGCGAAAAGCCTTTTCTTCAAGTGGACTCCCAGGGAAAGTTCAGTGTTCGCGTACCTACAGTTGCGCGCAACACTATGGGCTACACATGGAAAGGTGGTACAACTCCTGGCCGAGACATTCCACTGGACCGCTTCTATATCGCACATCCAGACAGGGACACGGCCGCGAGTATGAACAGGGTTCTATTGGCCGGAAAGAATCTGCTGCTTACGCCTGGAACATATGAGCTGGCGGAGCCCCTCAGTGTCACGCATAAGGACGCTGTTGTTATGGGCTTAGGGTTCGCAACACTGCATCCGGTGCGAGGGACGGCGGCGATCAACGTTGCCGATAGCGACGGAGTCATAGTCTGCGGCATTCTTTTCGACGCCGGACCGACCTTGTCTCCGGTGCTCCTTCAGGTCGGACGAGCACATACAAGCATGCGTCATCAAACCGATCCCATCTCATTGCATGACGTCTGGTTTCGTGAGGGCGGAGCGGACATCGGCAAGGTCGAGGAGAATCTCGTGGTGAAAAGCAATGACGTGATTGTTGATCACACATGGATCTGGAGAGCCGATCATGGCGACGGTGTCGGTTGGAACAGCAACGTCAGTAAGAACGGACTGGTCGTGAACGGCAATGATGTAACCGTATACGGACTGTTCGTTGAACATCATCAGCAGTTCCAGGTTGAGTGGAATGGTGAGCGCGGGCGGACATACTTTTACCAATCAGAGATCCCTTACGATCCCCCGGATCAGGCAAGCTGGACTGACAGCAGCGGAAACAAAGGATGGGCCTCCTACAAAGTGGCGGACTCAGTGAAGGATCACGAAGCGTGGGGTCTGGGTATCTACAGCGTTTTTCGCCATCCAGACGTGACCTTGAGTCACGCCATTGAAGTACCTGAGACGCCGGGAGTGCACCTGCACGATATGGTGACAGTGGCTCTCGACAACCTTGGCGAAATTTCGCACATCGTGAATGATGCCGGAGCAGCAGCCACCACGCGGACACCGCGAGTGGATCCGCGACTAGCTGAGTACCCGGCGCGGCAACCTTAAACGGCCAGTGTCGATAGAGGCGAGTGCTAGCTTTTCACCACAGCGCGTACCGTAGGAATGCCGTCAAGAACTTGGGTCAATTTCGAGTCATGCGCGGTTTCACGCAGGATCTGACTAACAATCCTTTCATCGGTTTCCGCGGCGTCGCTGAATTGCACTGGATAGAGTACGGCGAACTGCGGGCCATCGGTCAGCTGTATACGACTCTCGACTCGTGGTGCCTGGATGGCCGTGTCCAGCCAACTTTCTACGCCTCGATGCTGTTGTTCCAGTGAAGCTTTATAGGTGTTGTACACGGATTCCACAATGCCCCGAACTGTTGCCAGCGCAGAGCCGTAGTCCTGATCCGGCTTGAACTTAAGGATAAGTTCGTGCCACACATAATCTGTTCCTGGAATCTGTTTGTAAATCGGCGTGCCGGTTTGGAAGAGTACGGAGTTCGCAAAGACGGCCACCCGGCCGGTGGATCGTAATTCGGTTCCACTTCCTGTAAGTTCCAGGAGATAAAACCGGACGAGACCTACCTCGACGACTTCTCCTGTCACTCCGGCGACAGTGATGCGATCACCGACGCGGATGCCGTAACGGCCAACAATGAAGAAATAAGCTGCGACGGACAGCAGAATGGTTTGCAGGCCGACCGCTATACCAGCCGTAATAAATCCCGCGAATGTGGCTAGTGAGCTGAACTGGGTGATGAAGCCGATGATGAGTACGATGCCGCAAAGAAACCCGATAACGATTCGCCGGATGAGCAGAATCTGGCGCCGACGGCGAACATCGTGTACATACTTTGTTGCTGCACTGCGCCAAACCGCTCCCAGCGCAAGGATGATGCCGAGCGCAAGAGCAATTTCGATGACACGCAGAAGCAAGCCATGCAGGATGGTTTTGTATGTTGCACTCACCGAGGCTCGCCAGGATCCGTATGTGCTCTGCGCCTCCTCAAGCAACAAAACTTCTTGGCTCGCGGGAACCGCAACATCCGACAGCGTAGTGAAAGCATCGGTCAGCGCATCGTATTGCTGCCGTTTGGCCTGGAGTTCTGCAGAGGAGGATCCAGTATCACTTTCGATGGATCGACTCTCGTCCATGATCGCAGCTAAGACCTTGATGAGTGGTGCTCGAAGCGCATCCGCCTGGTCGTGCAGCAACTTTAGTTCCTGCACGCGTTCGTCCATGGCGTGCTCTGTGCTGATCAGCTGAAATAGAACTGTTGCCTGTGTTGTCACACCCGCATCGCGGATCTGGCCTACGCTTTCAATCGATGTCGCTACCGGCTTGTGCTGGTCATTGGTCAACTCAGGAACGGAATGCTGAAGTGCATCGATGTTTCCTTGCAAGCCGCCTGAGCCTGCGGTGGAAGCCGACAAAACCTTCTGCACTGTTCCGAGCGCCGCGGCGTAGAGCTTCAGCTGCCCTTCAACGTCGCCCTTCTGATCCAGCAGGGACCCGCGCTGCGCCGGTCGTGCGGCTGCGATCTGGTGATCGAGGGCAGCATCCTGATTTTGTAGATCCACGATCTTTTGTGAAAGATTGCGAAGTATCTCCGCAGTTCGGTTGGCCTCTCCCTGCGTGGCTTGTGTTCCGTTTGAACTTTTAGCGGGAATGCGAGCAAGAAATCCAGCTTGACTTCGTGCGGCGCGGAAGGCCAACTGACCTACCTGAGTCGCTTCGGCTTCCGTCTGTTCGGCATAGAGCACGTCGCTAGGTTCGCCAATCTTCTGTATGGGAACCACCGCCATCCGGTAGTACCGGACTACTTCCCCGAGATGGCCCAAAATGTCGCGAGATTGCGCAGGTAGATCGATACCTTGTATGAGACCCGGTGGGAATGGCTGCGGAAGCGTAGCTATCTTTTGCGCAGTGGTCGGTGTCGGCGCGGTCGGCTGACCAGGCTGCGAGCCATTCGAAGCTCCCACGGACGCAGCAGCCTTCGCTATCGCAGGTGCAGATGCAACTGGGTTCGACTGTGCAAAGCCGGACCAGCACGTTGTTAGCAAGACCGTCATTCGCAGCATTCGCATGACATCACCTGAACAGCTTCGTTTGCCTCGATTCTCACTCGGCATGAAGCGCTTCTTCTCTCCCGTTATGAGGTTTCTTCTTCTCCATTCTTCGACGCTCGGCGAACAAAGAATGCTTCACGCCGTTCGGTCGAATGCAGGCCATCGGAACGTAACCGTATGAATACTGCACGCGCTTCGGACTCTTCAGACACTCGCTTGCGATATGTTATGCGGAAAGACGTTTTCGCCGCGCCACTTGGCGATTTTCTACATCGAAGGTAGATGAAATAAGGACCGCGAGCGTCGTAGGCGGAAGTTCCAGTCTGTTCTCTGCAACGACCGGCCCCTCCTGCGAAATTAGTTGGAGTATTTCGCCTTCCAGTAAGGCAAATTCGTACGGTTGCTCACCAAAATTAATCAGTACGCGTGCCTCGTCCCGTTCCAGAATCAAGATGCGCTTCTCAGCGTCCGTGTTCACACGCATATGGTGCATGTCGCCGTCGTTGAACGCAACATAACTGCGCCGAAGCTTGATAAGGGCTTTCACCCATGTGAGCATCTCGGCGTGCTTGCCGATGCTTTGCTCGTCCCAGCGCAGCCTCGATCGTTCGTAGGTCTCGGCGTCTTCGGGGTTCGGCACATCGCCTTCAAAGCCAAAGCCCGCGAACTCTGCACGGCGGCCCTCCGCGACGGCTTTCCGCAATTCCTCATCTTCGTGGTCCGCGAAGTAGAGGAAAGGGGCGGAAGTTGCCCACTCTTCGCCCATGAACAACATGGGTATGTACGGCGCTGTCAGCAGCAGACCGACGGCGACCTTCGCGGCAGGAAGGCCGATAAGATGCTCGAGCCGCTCGCCTTGCGCACGATTGCCAACCTGATCGTGGTTCTGATCGAAGTTGACGAAGTGGTGTGTGGGTAATCCGGTAGGCGGGCGGCCATGTTTCCGCCTCCGGAAAACAGAGTACTGTCCGTCGTAGACGTATGCGTTTACGAGAGATTTGTGCAGGTCCTCGATCGATCCAAAATCTCCGTAGTAGCTGCCTTCGCCCGCTTTGGGGCGGTAGAGCATTGTGAACAAAGCGTGATGGAAGTCGTCGTTCCACTGCGCATCGAAGCCGTAGCCGCTCGCCTCGCGTGACCGCACGATACGAGGATCATTCAAGTCGCTTTCCGCGATCAAGAAAAAGTCCTTGCCGAGCGTCGCACTCAGGCGTTCAACTTCGACTGCAACCTGTTCCAAGAAGTGGACAGCAGACAGGTCCAGAAAGGCGTGCACAGCATCGAAGCGCAGGCCATCGCAGTGATAATCCTTCAGCCACATCAGCGCGTTATCGACGAAGAAGCGCCTGACCTCGTCGCTGCCCTCGCCATCCAGATTGACGGCTGCGCCCCAAGGAGTTTTTCGATCCGCGTTCAGGTAGGGCCCGAACTTGGTAGTGTAATTCCCCACCGGTCCGAAGTGGTTGTAGACGACATCCAGGATGACGCTTAGACCATTCGCGTGGCAGGCGTCCACGAAACGCTTGAAGCCGTCCGGGCCACCATAGTGCTCGTGCGTGGCAAACAGGGCAACGCTGTCGTATCCCCAGCCTTGTTTCCCGGCCCATGCCGCGACGGGCATCACTTCGATGTGTGTCACTCCTAAATCGGCGAGATACGGCACATGTTGGATTGCGCCATCGAAAGTTCCTTCCTTGCTGAAGGTGCCGATGTGCAGCTCATAAATGAGGGAACCGACTTTCGGAGCGCCGCGCCAGAACTTATCGTGCCACTCGAAGAGGTTGTGGTCATGCACTTCGGAGAGATCATGCACGCCGTTAGGTTGGCGTAGTCCCCGCGGGTCCGGATAAGGGTTGGGATCGTCATCAAGGAGGAAGCCATATTTGTCGCCGCAGGTGGCTTCGGACACTTCGAGCGTCCACCAGCCCCGCTCGTTTGGCCCTTCCATCGAGAGAATCTGGTCACGCCACTTCAACGAAATCTTCTGGGCTTTAGGTGCCCACACGCCAAACCTATGCATTGCCGCATCTCCATGCAGATGTGAAATTTTTGCCGATGCGCGGTTCGAACGGTCGCGCGTAAACAAAGCCCTCCAGTCGAACTTGGAGGAAGGGCGACTTTCTCGTTCAAACGCTTTGAGTACTTGCGTAGCGCGCTGGTTGTAAGAAGCGCCGAAGCGGAACGCGTTTCTGCGAGCGTGAACGCATTCCTTGTGAGGATGAGCCACTTCATGGAACGGGTGCGTCGGGCGTGAACTGCTGAGAGCCTGTGCAGTCACGGCTGTAAGCACGGCGTCAGGTTGAGCTACGAGTCTTCGCAGAAGGATGTGATTCGTGAGACTGGTGGGCGAGACAGGGCTCGAACCTGTAACCACCGACTTAGAAGGTCGGTGCTCTATCCAATTGAGCTACTCGCCCGTCGCGGGCTAAGACTCGATTGTAGCGGAACCCGTTGGTGGCTCCAGACCACGGCTTCTCAGCAGATGGACGACACTCTCCAGCGCTGCTTCCCATCGTGCCTTTGCCGTGTGCGCGTCGGGACCGAGGGAAGTGACATAGAGCGTTGTCGCGAAACCTTCGAGGGGCGTATTAAAGTCCAACAAGGCTGGACGAAGCACGAATTGAACCGAGGTTTCAACATGCGGAAGCTTTTCCGCGCGTCTCACCAGACGTTCAAGCCGATCGATTTGCTGATGAGCCGACCCAAACACCGTACGCTCGCGCCACAACAAATCGATGTATGTCCCAAGTCCCGCCGCTGAATCATCGTGTTCTAGATCCAGTTCTATCTGCAACGATCGCAACGCTTCACTTTGCTCGGTGGCGGAAAGGGGCCAGACGTCGCACTTCGCCGTGAAGAAAGGCGAACGCGCCGCATTCAAAGCCCGCAAAGCACGGCCCAGAGCAGGGAACTGTTCCGCTTCCTGAATATCGGCGAGATCATATGGATTGCTGCGTAGGTCCACAAACGCGACATGTCCTTCTGGCGAGTACCAGGGAACGACTACCGTCGGATCATCCGGGGAGCACTCGGCACTCCATTCGGCAAGCATCCCTTTAGAATACGAGAGATTTCCGGCTCGCTTTATGCGTGGCCGAGCAGGAAGCGCAACGCCGTATGCTCCGCCCAATAGCCGTCGTTGCCACTCTGATGGTTCGGTTCAGCCAGGAACGCGCAATGACCGCCATGCAAGCTCTCGAGAAAAGTAATTTGGGGGTTCACGGCAAGTTTCTCACGGGTATCCGTTGAGACGCGGATGAAGGGATCATCGCATGCGTGGATCACCAGAGTAGGAACGTTGATCTGATCGATGACTCGGGCAGATGCAGCCCGCGTGTAGTAGTCATCCGCGGAAAGGAAGCCCGAATACAGCGCGGTGATCCTTTCATCAAATTGACGGAGGGAGTGAATACCGGTTGCAACTCTTGGGTCGAAGGCGCGCGGAAAGAGCAGCGCCTTCCGGCGAAATCGTCTTAACAGAGCCCGAAGAAAGCGCCGCTCGTACAAGCGGTTTTGCCACTCATGCAGAGCGTCTGCCGACAGATCGAGGTCCATGGCGGGTGAGACGCCAATCACGCTGCGCAGCTGAGAGGGTGTGTTGGTGGCCAGATCACCGGCAAGCTTCAACACCAAATTGCCGCCCATGGAATAGCCGATGAGGCTAATTGATTGCAGTGCGTACTTCTCGATGAGGAAGAGCATGACCTTACCCACATCTGTCGACATGCCGGAGTGGTAGAGCGTTGGGGTGAGGCGCTCAGTGCCCCCGCAGTTGCGCATATTCATGCGCACAACATTGCAGCCTGCTTGCCAAAGCTTATTAGCATTTCCGGTAACGTACTGCGATCGGGAAGACCCCTCAAGGCCGTGGACGATGATTGCCGTAGGACGCAAAGCGCGATCTTCCTGAGGCTGCCAATGACATTCGCAACGGATCTGCGTGGAAATCTGCGAACCGTGTGCGGGAGAGACCTCAACGAACTGCTCTTCCGGTGGAGGCAGATGATCCGGCCTGGAAAGCAGGTTTCCCGCTATGGTTTGCAAATGCCCATTCGTGAGAATTCGCCGGGGGACAAACCGTGGGTACGACTCAGGCCATGGCGCACATTCGAGATACGGCTTCAAAGTCTCTTTCTCCCAGCCTGATCAAGCTTTAAAGTTTGCTGGACAAGCTTGAGTGCGTTCAAGGCTCCGGTTGGCTCGTCCTCGTGCTTCAGGTAGACGAAGACCTCTGAGGCCTTCGAAGCGCTGAGAAGACTCTCTGCGCGAGCACCCAGGGCGCGAGATGAATAGCCGCCGTTCTTACGGAATCGGTAATAGCGAAAAGCAGCCGTGGCGATGTCCGGGGTAGATAAATCGTCGCTGTCCGCCACACAAAGCGCTGCGGAGTGATCCCGAAGTACTGAGTAGGTTTCCTCGGTAAACCAAGTCGCGTTGCGGAACTCCACTGCAACAGCCAGGCGATCGCCTTCATGTGTCAATGCCGGCGCGCTCAACAAACAAGAAAGTCTTGCCAGATCAGCCTTAAAGTTAGGCGGAAGTTGGAATAAAAGTGCGCCGAGCTTTCCCGCCTCCTGTGCTGGGCGTAACGCCTCGACGAATCGTTCCACCGCCTCGTGGCAATCCTGCAGACGCTTGCGATGGGTGATGAGCTCGGGAGCTTTGAAGGTAAACCGAAACCCGGGAGGCGTTGCATCGAGCCAACTTTGCACCATCTGCCGCTCTGGCAGTGTGCGGAAGGTGTAGTTGACCTCAACCGAATTGAACCGCGATGAGTAGTAGTGGAGAAAAGCGCGTGTTGGCACCTCCATTGGATAGAACCCAGGCTTCCACGTTCTGTAAGCCCACCCAGATGTGCCGGCGAATAGGTTCTCCGGCGAAGGCGCGAGAGAACCTGGAGCAATGGCCGGATATTTCAGTGCGCGCGGCAAGGCAGTCTCTCGTCCATGCGCGAAAGCGGTCGCGAATCGGAGTCTCTGGAGAGGGATTGGGGCGGCTAGTGGGGTTCGAACCCACGACATCCGCTGCCACAGAGCGGCGTTCTGCCACTGAACTATAGCCGCCGTATCGAGGACAATTCTAGCATCCAATCTGGCTATAGGCGAAGAGGTGTCCGTGACGACCAACATCAGCAATCCCGAAATCCTACCACCTGGAACTCTGCCCAAAGAGCCGCTTCGTCAGAGGCTTGGGGGCGCTAAAGGCGTGTTTCGGGATGAGAACCTCGATCTGCTTTCCCGCTTGCTAGACACCTGGTTCAGAATTCCGGGAACCAGCATTCGTTTTGGCCTGGACGGCATCATCGGCTTCGTTCCAGGCGTCGGAGATTTCCTCGCCGGCGCAGCGAGTTGCGTGATTGTGCTTGCCGCATTCATCCGCGGTGTACCGATGATCACCGTGGCGCGCATGGTGGCGAACCTCGCCATGGAAGTGATCGTTGGCATGGTTCCGTTCCTCGGCAACCTGTTTGACATTGGCTGGCGGGCGAATCGCCGAAACTATCATTTGCTGGAAAAGAGCTTGACGTTTGACCGCCGTGACACGTGGAAAGATTGGCTCTTCATGGCCGTGCTGGGAACAGCGTTGATCGCTATGGCGATGCTTCCGTTCCTCCTGCTTCTTTGGCTCGGAGGCGCTCTCCTGCGGGGAGTGCGCGCACCCGGCTGGTAGCCTTATACGGCAAGTCTTGCGGTAAAATGTACCAGTCGGGGCGTAGCGCAGCCTGGTAGCGCATCTGCTTTGGGAGCAGAGGGTCGGGAGTTCGAATCTCTCCGCCCCGACCATTCACTCGAATCAGCGCCAACAATCCTAAATTTCTGAGTTATCTCACACGCCCGTGTATTCGGAGGCATGAGGGTTTATGCTTGCGAGAAATCCTCACAGAGGTATAACGCTGCATGAGCGACGCTTTGGAAACTAGCGCCTCTAAAAGAGTTCAAGGCACTGACTTTCACAAAGCGCTTGGGCTGTTTGATTCCATCATGATTGTGTCCGGCATCATGGTCGGCTCGGGCATTTTCATTGTCAGCGCCGAGATTACGCGCCAGGTCGGTTCAGCAGGCTGGCTGTTGGTTGTGTGGCTGATCACAGGTATCCTTACCGTTGCCGCCGCCCTGAGTTACGGCGAACTAGCCGCCATGATGCCGAAGGCCGGCGGCATGTATGTGTATTTGCGCGAGGCGCTTTCACCGCTAACGGGGTTCTTGTATGGATGGACGCTGCTGACCGTTATCCAAACGGGAACGATCGCCGCCGTGGCCATTGCGTTTGCGCGGTTTAGCGGGGTGATTTTCCCCGCGATCAGCGAGCAGCATTATCTCGTCGCGCCGATCAACTTGCTTCCCGGTTACGCAGTGTCGCTTACCACGGCTCAACTCCTGGCACTGGTGATCATTCTGCTGCTTACGCTCGTAAACTGCTATGGCGTTGAGTGGGGAAAAGTGATCAGCAACATCTTCACCGTGGCGAAGCTAGCGGGGATGCTACTGCTTCTTCTGCTTGGTGTCGTAGCCTTTTTTCGCACACCGTCCGTCTTGCATGCGAACTTCGCTCAGGCGTGGCATCCGATGAACGTCACCGCGATCAATGCAGTCGATGCAACCACGGGTCTGGGTCTCTTCGTGGCGCTATGCGTCTCGCAAACCGGTGCGCTTTTTTCGGCAGATTCCTGGCATGACATCACGTTTGTGGCTGGTGAAGTGCGCAATCCGAAACGTAATCTTCCGCTGTCCTTAGCCTTGGGCACGTCGATGGTGATTGTGCTATATCTGCTTTGCAACCTCTGCTATCTCGCGGTCGTTCCACTTCAGCAAATACAGACTGCTCCCGGTGATCGCGTAGCAACCCTGGTCGTGAACACGGTTCTGCCAGGGATCGGCAAGATCGCCATGGGCGTTCTGATCATGGTGTCCACCTTTGGAACGGTGAACGCGATGACATTGGCCGGCGGGCGCGCATGCTATGCGATGGCGCAGGATGGTCTCTTTTTCCGGCGCGCGGGAGTACTGAATCGCGCGGGTGTGCCGGCAGGGGCTCTTCTGTTGCAGTGCTGCTGGTCGCTGTTGCTTGTGCTACCGAGAACCTACAATCGGGCGACGCACATCTACGGAAACCTTTACAGCAATCTGCTGGACTATGTAATTTCAGCCGCGCTGATCTTCTACATCCTTACTGTCGTTGGCCTGTTTCGGCTGCGTCGCACTCAGCCGGACACGCCTCGTCCGTACCGCTGCTGGGGATACCCTTGGCTCCCCGCGTTGTACATCGTTGGCGCGACAACGATACTGGTCGTTCTTTTCGCCTTCCGGACTGCGACTACCTGGCCTGGCCTGTTGATCGTTTTGAGCGGCGTTCCCGTCTATTTCCTGTTAGTCCGTCGCCGTGGTTCGATACGGTGAGGCCTTCACCGCTTAGCCAATCTCCATCGAAAGGTGGAGACGCGATTGCACATTCTTATCGCTGCCTGTAGCCCCAACAGTTGGCTAGAATGGCATGGGTCTGGAACGCCATTTTCAGGTTCGATGAACATGCGCTAAAGCTGCTTTCCGCCGGATGTCGGGCTCCGTAAAGGTTCAAGTGAATTCACGATGGTTGCTGCGTTTTTCGCTAGTGTTGATCGCCCTTGCCGGCGGTGGCTCACTACTGACAGCAGTGCGCGCCGGCACGGAGGCGGAAGCTGCAAAGTCCGCGCGTCAAAGCTACAACGCAAAGACTTCCGCGACATACAACAAGCGTTTCGGCGCTGACGCCCTGTTTCTCCCGTCCAATGCCACAACGGACACCGGTGACTTTCTGGATCCAAAGGGCTTTCCAACTGCTGAATACTGCGGACACTGCCATCAGCAATCGCATGAAGAGTGGCGACAGTCTGCTCATTCCAATTCGAATCGCCCTCCCTGGTACCAGCGCAATGTGAATTTGTTGGCGGCGGAAAAGGGTGTGGAATACACCCGGCATTGCGAAGGTTGCCATAATCCGATCGCGCTGCTCGGCGGGGCGCTGACACAAGGTGCGCCGAGCAAACATTCCTATGATGAAGACGGCGTGACCTGCAGTGTTTGTCATTCCATCCAGAAAGTTGACACGCGCGGTACTGGCAGTTACG
>CAJCIP010000130.1 GCA_903970445.1 Verrucomicrobia bacterium Tous-C9LFEB
CGCTTGAGATCGCGGCCGAACACGTTGACGTCTACCTTACCTGGGGAGAGCCCCCGGCGCAGGTGGCGGAGAAACTTGCTCGCGTTCGCGGACTAGCAGAGAGCAAGGGGCGGACGGTGCGTTTCGGGATTCGTCTTCACGTGATTGTGCGCGAGACGACGGAAGAAGCATGGCAAGCGGCCAACGAGCTCATCAAGTATGTCGACAAGGAAACGATCGAACGCGCACAAAGCGGCCTTGGCAAGTTCGACTCAGAAGGACAGAAGAGAATGGCTTCTCTGGTGCAGGGCAGCCTCAACAATCTCGAGATCAGTCCGAATCTGTGGGCGGGCATTGGACTCGTCCGCAGCGGAGCGGGCACGGCTTTAGTGGGGGATCCCGCCACAGTGGCAGAGCGAATGCTTGAGTATGCGGATCTCGGGATCGAAAGCTTCATCCTGTCCGGGTATCCGCACCTGGAAGAAGCCTATCGAGTCGCTGAGCTCCTCTTTCCTTTGCTCCCGTTCGACCCACGTGCTGAGGTGGCGAACAGTGGAGTTCGCCCCCCAGACGCTTTCGTCGGGAACGAATTTCGCCCCGCGCGCTAGGAGCTGCTTGTCCATTGAACGCAAGCGTTCCGACTCCTGAACTCGCCCCCGCCGTTGCAGCAGGAAGTTTTGCTTCGCAGCCGCATCGTGCACAGATGCGTTGGATCGTGCTCCTTCTGCTGCTTACGATCACGATCATCAATTTCATCGATCGCCAAACTGTCTCCGTGCTGGCTCCAGTGTTGTGCCAGGCGCTGCACCTTTCCAACACGCAATATGGCCGCATCGTGGCGGCGTTCCAGTTTGGAATGATGTCCGGCGAATTCCCGATGGGCTGGATTATGGACAGATGGGGCGTGCGCCTCGGGTTGGCAGGCGCCGTTCTGTGGTGGTCGCTTGCGACGGGCGCGCAATCCATCACGCGTTCCGGGTTTCAGCTTGGGCTTGCGCGGTTCTGGATGGGAACCGGGGAGTGCGGCAATTACTCCGGAGGCATGAAGGCCATCTTTCGCCTCTTCGTCCCCGCAGAACGAACGCTCGCCATCGGCATCTTCAACACCGGCAGCATGGTTGGTGCTACGGTTGCGCCCCCGCTGGTGATCTACCTGGCTCGGCACTATGGTTTTCGGACGGCGTTTCTGGTGCCTGCGTCCCTCGGCCTTCTCTGGATCCCGCTATGGATGCTGGTCCATCGGGACGTGCAGAAGACCTCGCTTCCACCATCTGCCGTTACCCCGATAACGGCTCTGCTGCAGGATTCGTCTACGTGGGCGATTATGCTTTGCCGCTTCTTTATAGGGCCGGTCATTCAGTTCTACTGGTACTGGATTCCCAGTTACCTCTACCAGGTGCGTCATCTGACATTGCGTGAGATAGGAATTGTCGGATGGGTGCCATTCCTGCTCGGCGACCTGGGCGGCATTGCCGGTGGCTGGTGTGCGGGCCGATTGCAACGGAAGGGAATGAGCACCTACAGCGTTCGGCGTATCACCATGTACTCGAGCGCTGTGCTTTGTGCCTTCAGCCTGGCTGTTCCTCATCTTTCAAGCACGTCTGCAGCGTTCTGGGCCATCGGCATCGCGGTGATGGCGGACAACTTTCTCTCTGCAAATATGTATGGCGCGGTCACGGACCTCTTTCCAGAGCACCTCGTCGGCCGGGCCACTGGGCTGTCAGGTGTCGCCGGCGGTCTGAGCGGCCTTCTCTTCCCGTTGCTGACCGGTGTGCTTGTGGATCGGGTGTCCTACGCTCCCGTGTTCTACATGGTCGCTTTCATGCCAATGGTCGGAGCGTCGCTCCTGTTTGCCATTGGCACCCGGTACAGGAGCGCTCCAGGCCTGCACAGAAGGAACGTAGACCCAAACGAGCGAGCGACTTGAGAGCGCGGCTATGCTCCCCGACGGGACTCGGCTTCGCTTGTCGAGGATCCCTCGGACGCGTCGAACCTTACAACGGCCAGCAAGCGATTTGCAGCTTCGTAAGGGCTCAGCCAATCGCATTGAAGGTGCTCTTCTCGAACGACCGTGATTTCGGAAAGTGGTTCGGGCTGCGTAGACTCGACGGATGAACAGGATAAGCCGCAAGGTCGGACGTCGGGTCAAGGATCACTTGAGTCTTGTGTTGCTGATGCTCACGGGTGTCGCCGGCGCGCAGGCGGTTACGCCACTCGATCCGGGATTGGGGATCGTCACCGTCCCGCTCTACGGAGAGGTGTCCGCAACGCCTTCGAACCAGGCGAACGGTGCGAGCGAGCCGACGCTTACGGTGTTTGCTCCTCAGACGGGGCTTGCGAATGGGAGCGCTGTGATCATCGCTCCTGGTGGCGCTTACCTGCGACTTGCGAGCAACCTGGAAGGGCGGCAGGTCGCTGACTGGTTCGCGGCACGCGGCGTCACGGCTTTCGTGCTGAAGTATCGCCTTGGTCCCCAGAATCTCTATCCCGTTCCGCTCGAAGATGCACAACGGGCGATACGGCTGGTTCGCTCCATGGCTGCGCACTATGGCATTGCGCAGGATCGTGTCGGGATCATGGGATTTTCGGCGGGCGGACATCTTGCAGCTGAAACGGCTGTCCGCTTCGACGATCCAGCTACGGCTGGCTCCGACCCTGTCAATCAATGGAGCAGCCGTCCTGACTTTGTCGTGCTCGGCTATCCATGGCTGAACGCGATGGAGCCGGCGCGTGCGAGTGAGATCACTTACTGCTCGATGATTCGTGTGTTATCCGCAGCGCAGTGTGCGGCGTTGACTGAGCCGTATACGCCGAAGCTGCATGTCACTCGACAGACGCCGCCTGTGTTCATCTATGCCACGTCAGACGACACGGTTGTTCCCGTGCGTGCAAGCGTTGAGTTCTACGACGCGATGATTGCCGCCGGTGCAGATGTGGAGATGCACCTGTTTCGTCACGGCGCTCACGGACGGGGTCTGGGGGCAGGAAATGCCTCTCTGGATGAGTGGCCCGTGCTGCTTGAGAGTTGGTTGCGCGACAAGGGTTTCCTCTCGCCTCTAGCGCCAAAAGGCGCCGCTCCAAACAGGCCCTGAGCAGCAAGCCGCGAGTTGTCAAGTCGGCGGATGCAAGCCGGAATGGATAGTTCAAGAAGCCGGAAGGTTGGAAGATGCGGCTCGCCATGCGATATGCGAGGATGCATCTTTCTTGCGCTCGCGGGGGCGCTATTTGCTGCGCTTTACCATGCGGTGCGCCACGTAGTTGTACGGCGCGACTGTTTGGCCGTTATAAACCGACAGGGCAAGCTGGATAACGCTGGCGCCGTACAGCTGTGCCTCATGTGAGACTGAGCCGATGAGGCTCGAGTTCCGCCTGGCTATTTCCTCGGCGGCCTCCTTGATGCAGTCCTGCCCAACAATGGCGACATGAGACTCGCGCCGAAGCTCCCGAACAGCATCCAAGCCGCCCAATGCACTGCTATCGGTGGCTGCCGCAATCAGGATCCTCTTTTCCTTTGAGTGCCGCTGCAGAAATGCGTGGACGGCTTTACGGCTGCGTTCCCGCTTGCCTTGCCCATCCATTCTGACGAATGTTTCCTCGAGCAATCCCGGAATGGTTTTGCGGATGCCTTCGAAAGCGCCGGTGATGCGGCTTTGCACCAGAGGGCCGGCTTCCTGCAGATCAAGGCCGATGACCCAGTCGACTTTGCTCTGCCAGCGTTCGATGGCATGGCTGGCGAGAAGCTCTCCCGCCTCAATGCCGACCCGGTAATTGTCTACGCCAAAGTAGGTCGCATGCGGATGAGGGATGTCGATTGCTATGAGCGGAATCTTCGCCTCGGCGATGCAGTCGGCCACGACGGGAGCTACGGTCTGGTCGACTTGAAATTCGATGACCAGATCCACCCGGCTTTTCACGAATTCCACTGCATTCTGAATGGCAGTTTGGCCGTCATATCTGTTGTCGAGAACGATTAACTCGACTCCAGCGGCTGACGCTGCTTCCAACATGCTGTGGGTCACAGCATTCGAGAATGGTTCTTCTCCACTCTGACTTCCGAAGCCGAAGCGGAGCTTCTTGGGCCGTGTGATGTGGCGATAGTAGCCGTCGGGCAGTTGTGTGACGTAGCCCCGATGCACCAGCGTCTTGAGTACGCGATAAACAGTGGTTTTCGAAATGCGAGTGCGCTTATACAGGCTCTCGAGCGTGATTGGCTGATTGTCCGACTGGAGCATTTCCAGGATGTCGAGGGCTTTGGAAAGCACCGGGATCAGATAATTGGGCTTCGTCGTGCGTTTCAAATGCGAAACTCCTCCTGCCAAGCAACAACCCAAGTATGGCCGAAGCCTGCCTCCAAGCCAAGAAGTGCTTGCTACGGGCGCGAGCAATGTCGCGCAACGTTTCGTCATCGACAGTGCAGAAACAATTCCAGCACAGAATCGGGTATCTTCTCATGTGAGCCCTGCGAGCGGGCGGACGGAGTGAGCGTTGCGGGTCTCCATTTTCATCACGTGCTACAACGACACGCTGTTTCCGCAGACCGGGCGGGCGATGGTGCATGTGCTGGAGCGCCTGGGGCATCACGTTGAGTTCCCTGCGGGCCAAACGTGCTGCGGGCAAATGCACTACAACACGGGCTATCAAACCGACGCTTTGACGATGTTGCCGAGGTTTGTCGAACAGTTTCGCGGAGCCGAGGCGGTGGTCGTGCCGTCGACGAGTTGCGTGACGATGATGCGCGATCACTATCCGTCGATGGCTCAAAGGTTGGAAGCGAGCGGCAAATACCCGGGGATTGTTGCTGAGGTAAATGCGCTACTGCCTGTCGTGTTCGAGTTTTCCGAGTTCCTCACGAAGCGGCTGGGCCTTACGGATGTTGGAGCGTATTTTCCGCATCGCGTGACGTACCACGCGAGCTGCCACGGTTTGCGTGGGCTCGGACTGGGCGATGGGCCGGAAAGCCTGCTTCGAGCGGTAAAAGGGATTGATCTGGTAACGCTGCCTGACATCGAGCGCTGTTGTGGCTTCGGGGGAACGTTTGCCGTGAAGAATGCGGAAGTGTCGAGCGCGATGCTGGCAGAGAAAGTGCAAGGCGTGTTGAGTACAGGGGCAGA
The DNA here is from genome assembly GCA_903970445.1 of Verrucomicrobia bacterium Tous-C9LFEB. Classification (GTDB taxonomy): domain Bacteria; phylum Acidobacteriota; class Terriglobia; order Terriglobales; family Acidobacteriaceae; genus Granulicella. The sequence goes on from CAJCIP010000130.1 coordinate 5,091, forward strand.
AGTGTGCGCGGCTTGCGATAACTCCTGCCTGATGCATATCGAGGGGGCGCTGCATCGGCAACGCACGGGCGTACACACGATGCACTTAGCGGAGATCCTGGCGAGCGAGCCGGAGCCGAACATCGCGGCAGAAGTTCGTAGTGGAGATGTCGTGGCTGGAGACTCGGAAGCGGTGGTGTGGGTTTGAGCACAGATGGACAAGCCTTAGATCCAAGGACAGCGCCGGAGTTTCAAACCGCTGCGCGTAGCGTGTTGAACGATGCGCAGCTTCGCAAGAATGTCCGGCATGCAACGACTGTCATCCAGAACAAGCGCGCGAAAGTGGTTGGCGAACTGCCGGACTGGCAGGAACTTCGTGAGGCTGGAGGGGCTTTGCGCGAGCACACGATGAAGTTCCTCGACGCGTACCTGGAGCAGTTTGAAGCAAATTGTACGAGGGCTGGTGGCGTTGTTCACTGGGCGCGCGATGCGGCTGAGGCTCGCGAGATTGTCGTGCGGCTCGCGAAGGAATCCATAGGCGATGCTCCTTCTGAGGTCATCAAGATCAAGTCGATGACGACCGAAGAGATTGGCCTCAATGCAGCGCTGCAGGAAGCCGGCATCACGCCATATGAGACCGACTTGGCAGAGTTGATCATCCAGCTTGGAAAGGATCAACCGTCGCATATCGTTGTGCCCGCGTTGCACAAGAACCGTGCGCAGATTCGAGAGATCTTCCAGCGCGAGATGCATCTGCCTCACCTCGGGGAGACGCCGCAGGATCTAGCGGATGCGGCTCGAAGTTTCCTGCGGGAGAAGTTTCTGCGCGTTCCTACAGCGGTGAGCGGAGCGAACTTTCTTGTCGCCGAGACGGGAGGTGTGTGCATCGTCGAAAGCGAAGGCAACGGGCGCATGTGTCTGACACTGCCGCGTACGCTCATTACGATCGCAGGGATCGATAAGGTAGTCCCGCGATTCGCAGATCTGGAAGTACTGCTGCAAGTGCTGCCGCGTTCTGCAACGGGCGAGCGGATGAATCCATACAACTCGATATGGACAGGCGTGCACCCTGGTGACGGACCCGAGCAGTTTCATGTGGTGCTGATGGACAACGGACGCACTGACGTGCTTGCCGATGAGCATGGCCGTGAGACTCTGCACTGCATTCGCTGCGGAGCGTGTCAGAACGCGTGCCCTGTCTATCGGCAAACTGGTGGCCATGCCTACGGCAGCGTCTACGCCGGGCCGATCGGAGCAATTCTCACGCCGCAGTTGCAGAAGATGGAGCATGCGGAGAGTCTGCCGTATGCCAGCTCACTGTGCGGCGCGTGCTACGAAGTGTGTCCGGTGAAGATCAACATCCCTGAAGTGCTTGTGCACCTTCGAAGCCGTGTGGTGGAGAGGAAAACCGCCGGGTTGCGGGTGCTCACTAATGCCGAAGCGTTGGCCATGAAAACAGCAGGCTCGCTATTTCGGAGTGAACGGCGGTTCCGCGCGGCGCAGCGGCTGGCCCGCATGGGTCAGGGTGTCTTGGCTCGTAAGGATGGCAGTGGCGAGAAGTGGATTTCCTGGCTGCCGGGCTTGCTCGGAGGATGGACGCAGGTGCGCGATCTGCATGCACTGCCCGATGAAACCTTTCGACAGTGGTGGGAAGAGCGCGAGAAGAGCAAGAAGCATGCTGGAGGCGCAGCTTGAGCGCGAATGCAAGGACAGCGGTGTTGGAACGCGTTCGTGCAGCCAAAGGCGGAGCTGCGGAGTTGGCGAAAGCCGCGAGCGCCTGGGGCCTACTGCCGCGTGCCTACCATCGAGACGGGGACCTGCAGCGAACGGCCATGCTGGAACGATTCATCGACCGATTGCACGATTACGACGCTCATGTGGAATTTTGCGATGACGCTGGGCTAGCGGGTGCGATCGCGCGAGCGCTGTATGCCTGTGGAGCGAAGCGGGTTTTGGTGCCTGTAGGGCTGGACGTCGGGTGTCCCGAGGAACTCGAGCGGGTAGAGGATGCTGCCTTGCGGGTTTCTGAGCTGGACCGCGTTGATGCCGTCGTTACGCGCTGCACCGTAGCCATCGCTGAGACAGGAACGCTGGTATTGCAGACGGTGCCCGGACAGGGCCGCCGCGCTGCGACATTGGTGCCAGATATTCATGTATGCATCGTGCGCGAGCGGGACGTGGTGATGACTGTTCCTGAAGCATTTAATCGTCTTGCCTTAACAACGACGCTACCAACCACGTTTGTCTCGGGGCCATCGGCAACAGCGGACATCGAGATGACACGGATCAAGGGTGTGCACGGACCGAGAACGTTGTACGTGGTGCTTGAGGCAGAGGCTGGTTAGGTTCTGCAACTCTGCGATCAAAAGTTCATGGATTTGAGATAGCTGCCGTAGCCGATGATCACGGTCGATCCGACCAGTAGCAGAAGCCCGAGCATCACGAGGGACTTTGTGCGCCTGCTTGTGCTTTTCCACTCGCGCAGGACAAGGGCCCAGAGGTTTGCGAAGAGGATGATGCTCGACATGTGCAGAGTCCAGCTCGCGAAATCGTACTTACCCATGCGGGTCTGGCCCATGGAATAGAAGAAGAACTGGAAATACCAAATGACACCAGCAAGCGCTGCGAACAGGTAGTTCATCGTCAGCACGGAAGGGGTAAGACGCTGTTCCAGAGTGGTGGCATCCAGGTCTTGGAGAGTTTCACCGCTGATGCTGGCAGTGCGCATCGGATTGCTGCCGGGCTGTCCCGCGAACTGCGCTATCGAATGGTTGCGCATGATCAGAATGGCCGACCAGACGAAATTCGTCAGGAAGCCGCCCCAAAGCACAACGATCAGGATCGGCAGATTTTGCCAGAGTTCAGCGCGTCCATCGGCGAGCAGGTGAACCCGGGTGATTTCGCCGATCGGTTTTCCGGCATCGAGCCCAAACGCAAAAAATGAACTCATGATACCTGCAAAAATCGCGATGACCAGACCCTTGCTGAAGGAGTAGTCGCGTTCGCCTGAGTCGGCTTTTGCCTCCGTGGTTAGCTCGCGCTCCTTCATGGCTCCAGCAGCTCCGCTGATGCCGATCGCGAGCAGAGATACAAGGACGCCGAACAAAGTGACCTGACCGGATCGGTCGTGGAGGATGGCGGCCATTTGATGGTGGTAGATAGGTGGAATGATCGTGCCGAAGGCCGTACAGAAACCGAGAGCGATGGCATAGCCGAGACCCAGGCCGAGATAGCGGATGGCCAGACCAAAGGTGAGCCCACCAACGCCCCAGAGCATACCCATGAGCATGGGATAAAAGAGGCTCGCGCTGGGCTGCTGATGAGCTTCGCCGATGATGCTGAACACATGCGGAACGAAGAGCATCGCGAAGAGTGTCGGCGCGATGAGCCATGCCGCGACGCCCTGGATAATCCAGTAAATCTCCCACGACCAGCGCTTTATCCCGCGGAAGGGAATGAAGTTACTTGCCGAGGCAAGACCGCCGAGCCAGTGATAGAGAACGCCTACGAACGGATTAGCGGGCATGTAAGAACCTCAGTAAAGACTCGCGCTGCGCCAGTGCTGTCATTTCAGCGGGCATGCGCAGCCATCCTACCTGAGTCGCTGCGCAATATGGAAATTGTTCCTCTATTGCAGGTATGATGTCTGCAACGAAATGCGGCTGCGTTCATGCGCAGCGTTGCCGGTGACTTCCTCATGAATTCCGAATTGCAGCGAACTCGACTTTTCCAGGCGCTTGATACCTTCCGAATCGAGATCCCATCGTGGGGTTTCGCGAATACTGGGACCCGTTTTGGGAAGTTTCTTCAGGCGGGCGCAGCGACGAACATCGAAGAGAAGTTTGCTGACGCCGCAGAAGTCAACCGCCTCACGGGTGCGACGCCCACAATGGCTCTGCACGTGTTGTGGGATCTTCCGAACGGTGTCGACGATGTTGAAGCGATTCGTGCTTTTGCCGGGAAAACCGGGGTTCGCCCAGGATCGATCAATCCGAATCTTTTTCAAGACCAAGCGTATAAGTTCGGCTCCATCTGCAATCCGAGCGCGGAGATCCGCGCGACGGCAATCAAGCATCTTCTCGACTCAGTTGAGATCGGCATAGCTTTGGGATCGAAGGAGGTGTCGTTGTGGGTTTCCGACGGTTCAAATTACCCCGGATCCCAAAGCATGCGACGCCGGATCGAGTGGATGCAGGAGGCAGTGCGTGTCACGCATGACGCGCTGGCGCCAGGACAGACACTGCTTATTGAATACAAGCCCTTCGAGCCGGCTTTTTACCATACCGACATTGCGGATTGGGGCATGGCGTATGAGCTGGCCCGCAGGGCCGGGCCACAGGCTAAGGTCCTGGTTGACACTGGACACCACTATCAGGGCACAAATATTGAACAGATCGTGGCATGGCTGCTACACCTTGGCATGCTGGGTGGATTTCATTTCAACGATCGCAAATATGCCGATGACGATCTGACGTTTGGGTCGATCGATCCCTATCAAGCATTTCGGATTTTCCATGAGCTTCTGGTGCCATCCACTCCGCAAAAGATGACGACTCCCGCTTTCATGATCGACCAGAGCCATAATCTCAAAGGCAAGATGGAGGCTATGGTGCAGACCGTGGTCACGGCGCAGGAACTCTACGCAAAGGCTGCGCTGATTGACCATGAAGAGCTTGCGGAGCTTCAAGACAGATGCAAACTTGTCGAGGCCGAAGAGCTTTTCCGTAGCGCTTTCTGGGAAGATGTTCGACCGCTT
>CAJCIP010000131.1 GCA_903970445.1 Verrucomicrobia bacterium Tous-C9LFEB
CCTGACTACCGCCAACCTGACGCTCAAGCTCTTCGCTCCGGATATCGAAACCGTCGTCGTTCCCTTTGACAAGATCATCCCCGCCGTCATCTCGGGCGAGTTCGACGCAGGTCTCATCATCCACGAAGGCCAGCTCACTTACGGCCGTGACGGCCTCAGAAAGATCCTAGACCTGGGCGTCTGGTGGCATGAGCAGACCGGCCTTCCGCTGCCCCTGGGCGGCAATGCCATCCGCCGTTCCCTAGGCCACGAAGTCCAGATGATCACGACCAACGCCCTTCGCGACAGCATTCAACATGCGCTCGATCACCGTGAAGCGGCGCTCGAATACGCCATGCAGTTTGCCCGCGATCTCGACACCTCGATGGCCAACCGCTTTGTCGGCATGTATGTCAATGAGCGCACGTTGAACTACGGCGACGACGGCCGCGAAGCCATCAAGAAGATCCTCGAGATGGGCTATGACCGCGGCATCATTCCGTATAAGGCCCATGTGGACTTCGTCGGCTAGAACCGCTCCTCTTCGCCGCACAGCGTGGTACACTACTCCCTGTGCGGTGAGATTCTCCCGCCGCTTCTCCAGCGAATCACTGTGGTTTGCGCACTCTTTTCAAGAGTGTTCGGAGCCTGGACGCGTAGCTCAACTGGCAGAGCATTCGACTCTTAATCGACAGGTTGAAGGTTCGATTCCTTCCGCGTCCACCATCTCAAAATTAGATTTACGAGTCGTGCGTTGACTCTTCCTACGCTCATCTTAATTTTTCCTCCGACGTGTGCGGCATTTAAGCGTGATTCTTGCTGCGAATGCGCTGCCTGGTTCGGAGCAGTGATCTGCCCAACCAATGCACACCAGACACCTCTCGCACGCTGCTAACCAGACAGTTCCTTTACAGTCAAAAGCGCATCGGCCCCAGATAGTTTGAACAAATACCTGGAAGGTTTCGTTTACCACGAGAGAATGGTGAACGTTCCTGGAGGGAAGTTTGAAGAGAATTCTCGTGTGCGTTATTGCGGCTACTCTGTTTGCGAGCGGGAATCTGCTGGCGCAGGACATCGCGGGTACTTGGCAGGGCACGTTGCAGGCGGATAAGAGCCTGCGCACCGTCGTGAAGTTCGAGAAGGCGGATGCCGGTTGGAAGGGTAACTTCTACAGCATTGATCAGGGAGGCCGGCCGTTTGCTTTGAGCAAAATTTCCGCACAAGGCGGAACCGTGCAATTCTCGATCATCGCAATCGGCGGAGAGTACAAAAGCACCCTGTCGCCAGATAATAAAGTCCTAACGGGAAGTTGGTCTCAGGGTGGCAATGCTCTTCCGCTCGTGCTGACGAAAGTAGCGCCAGAGACCGCATGGGCCATTCCGGAAGTTCCAAAACCCGTTCCTCCGATGGCCGCGAATGCAAATCCAAGCTTTGAAGTAGCCACCATCAAGCCCAGCAAGCCTGACCAGCCTGGGAAGTATTTTTCAGTGCGGGGCAATCGCTTTACTACGTTCAACACCACGCTTGCGGACATGCTCTCGTTTGCGTATGGCATTCATGCAAAGCAGATCGTGGGTGCCCCTGCTTGGGTTGACACAGACAAGTTCGACATCGCGGCGCAGCCAGACACTCCAGGTTCCCCGAGCGACAAGCAGTGGAAGAGCATGATGGCGAAGCTGATCGTCGAGCGATTTGGCTTCAAGTTCCATCACGACCAGAAGGAGCTGTCGGTATACGCGATTACTTTGGCTAAGGGCGGGCCGAAACTCACGATCGCGCAGGGCAACGATAGCGGCCTGCCTGGAAATTTTTTCCGCAATCTCGGGCAGATGACGAACGTGAACTCTACCATCGACGACTTCGCGCGAACGATGCAGGCTGCGGTGCTTGACCGACCTGTCGTAGATCAGACAGGGCTGACGAGCCGTTTCGATTTCACGCTCAATTGGACGCCCGACGAATCGCAGTTCGGTGGCATGGGTATCAAAGTGCCGCCGCCGAGCGACAAAGCCGACGCGCCTCCAGGCCTGTTCACTGCGGTTCAGGAACAGCTTGGCTTGAAGCTTGATGCGACCAAGGCTGCGGTCGATGTGTTCGTTGTGGATCATGTTGAGAAGCCTTCTGAAAACTAAAAGCATTCCCAACTCAGGAGACGCGCTTGTTTTATCGACTTTCCCGGGCTATACCTTTCCTCATCCTGTCGGCTGCTTTCCTTAGCCCTGCGGTTCATGCGCAGGATCTGCCTGTTCTCACCGACCCTGACGTAAAGGCGCTCGATCCATCGATCAAGGTCCCGGATTATGAGGTGAGCACGATCAAGGTGAACAAGTCTGGCAACAACATGATGCGCATCATGTTCAAGCCGGATGGCTTTAGCTCAACGAACCTGACGCTCAAGACGCTCATCGGCAACGCTTACATGATTCGTCAGGACCTGATTTCCGGTGGGCCTGCCTGGCTGGGCACAACCGGTTTCGATGTGGAAGCCAAAGTGCTCGGGGATGATGTTGAGCTGCTGAAGAAGGTCCCGCCGCTGCAGCGTCAGGTGATGTTGCAACATCTGCTTGCGGAGCGTTTCAAGCTCGTGGTGCACACCGAGACGAAGATGCTACCTACGTTTGATCTTGTGGTTGCAAAGGACGGACCGAAGATGACACCGGCGCCTTTGGGCGAGAAAGACGACGATGCGATGGCGAATCCCGATGCGAAGCGACATCCCGGCATGATCATGACGAGCCAAAATAGCGTGGAAGGAACAGGCCTTCCTGTTGCGACTCTCGCGAGCCAGCTATCAGCAATACTGCACCATACGGTGATCGACAAGACAGGGCTGACGCGCAAGTACGATTTCGTCTTGAAGTTCACTCCTGACGATGGTCCGCCGCCCGACGGCGACAATGCCAGCCCTACCATCTTTACCGCGATTCAAGAGCAGCTGGGCCTTAAGCTGGTGCCGTCCAAAGGGCCGACGCCGACGCTCGTGATTGATCATGTTGAACCGCCAACGGAAGACTGATGCGAAACCTAAGCCGAACAAAAAAGGTATCTTCCGCGAGAGTCTCGCGCTTTGCCTGCCTGCTGCTGACTTCGTCTTTACTTCTTGTAGCCGGAGTGTCACAAGCGCAGGTAGCAGCGCCGGTGGTTGCAGTGCCTCCAGTGAAGACGCCTGTTTCAGCCGAGAAAGTTCCGCAGTATGACGTGATCTCCATCAAGCCGAATAAGAGCGGCAGCGGACACATCAGCATCAGCGTCGATGATGGGAACTACACCGCGTCGAACATTGAATTGAAAGGTCTGATCTCCAGCGCCTACGACATCAAGGAAGACCTCATTAGCGGCCTTTCTGGTTGGGCGAACTCAGCCCACTACGACATCAAGGCAAAGGTCATTGCGCCTGACATGAAAGTGCTTGATGCGTTATCGCCCGAGCAGTGGCGGTCCATGCTGCTCCCGATGCTCGAACGCTTCCATCTCAAATGCCACATTGAAGTAAAGACACTGCCGATCTATGAGCTGGTTGTTGCGAAGGGCGGACCGAAGTTCGCCAAAGCCAGTGCAAGCGCAACTTTCAACGGCGTCAGTAGTGGCGGCGTGAGCACGCACAATCAGCACCTGACCGCGCATGACGTCTCGCTGGAAGGTTTAGTGAATCAACTCTCGTACACACTGCACCGCACCGTGATCGACAAGACAGGACTGAAGGACAAGTACGACTTCGAGTTGGTTTGGTCGCGGGAAGATACCGCCGCTGCGATGAGCGCGGATTCCAATCGGACGAAGGCAGACGCGGGCGACGCGCCTCCCGTGATAGAAACGGCTATACAAGAACAACTAGGATTGAAGCTCGTCTCTGCGAAGGGTCCGGTGAACACGCTGGTTGTCGACAGCGTGGAACCGCCCACGGAGGACTAGCGTATGCCTCGTAGACACTCACAAGAGCGTAGCTGCATACCAGCACTTTGGAGAACGACCGAAAGCATGGCGCTTCAACAGGCACTCAGGAAGGTCATCAAGCGTCCGCGGCTTGCTGCATTCATCTTCTGTATGGCACTTGCTCTGCCCGTGGCAGCTTCCGAGCATCACGGGCAGGTTCTCTTTGGAGGCTTGCCCGTTCCCGGCGCGACCATCACAGCCACACAGGGCACAAAGAAGCTGACCACAGTGTCTGATGAACAAGGCCGGTACAGCTTTCCTGATCTTCCTGACGGCGCGTGGAAGATCGACGTCGAAATGACGTTTTTTACGCCGCTACACCAAGACATCACGGTCGCGCCGAACACTGCCAGTGGCCCGGGCCTTGCGTGGCAGATGAAGATGCTTCCGCTCGACCAGGTGATCGCTCAGACGAAGGTTGTGCGGCCAGAGCCGTCGATACAAGTCGCGGAAGCTGGCCCCAAAGCGGATGATGGGAAAGCGCCGGGGAAGCAAAAGGCGGCTGAAGAGATGCCCAAGCCAAAGGAGGAGTCCGCACAATCCTCAGACGGCTTTCTCGTAAACGGCAGCAGCAATAACGCTGCAACGTCGCAGTTTTCTCTCGACTCAGCATTTGGAAACACGCGCAAAGGAAGCAAGAGCCTCTATACCGGTGGTCTAGGCTTGCAGCTCGATAACTCCGCCCTGGATGCTCGGCCGTTTTCGATCACAGGACTCGATACACCAAAGTCTTCCTACGATCGCTTCAGCGCGACGGCAACCTTTGGCGGCCCGTTGAAAATTCCGCATGTCCTGCCGCACGGCCCTAACTTTTTTCTGGTGTACCAGTGGGTCCGCAACAGCACGGCCGCAACCGACTTCGGCCTCGTACCGACTGACGCGCAGCGGACGGCGGCGAACACAGCCGATCCGCTTGCGCAAGCGCTGCTGAACTATTACCCGCTCCCGAACGCCACCGGCAACGTGAACTACAACTACCAGGTGCCGATCCTGAATGAAGTGCATCAGGATGCTATGCAGCTTCATCTCGATAAGAACATTGGTAAGCGCGATCAGTTCTTTGGCAGTTACGCATTCCAGAGTTCTCGGGCTGACAACACGAACCTATTCGGCTTTCGCGATGTCACCGACACACTTGGCATGAATGGGAACATCAATTGGGAGCATCGCTTAGCGCATGGCTTGTATACGAACGCGGGATACAAGTTCAGTCGCCTCCGCACACTGACGTCTCCGTACTACGCCCAGCATGGGGATACGTTCAGCAATCCAGTGATTCCGGGACGCAGCGAGTCTCCGACGGACGCGGGTCCACCTACGCTCAACTTCGCCAGCGGAATCACTTCGCTTACTGACGCGATCAGCGCTTTCAATCGCTTTAGGACGGACGCTCTATCCGGCGACGTGCAGTACTACCGCGGCCACCACAATTTCACGGTAGGCGGCGACTTCAGACGACAGGAGTACAACTACCTGTCTCAGCTGAATCCGCGCGGTACATATAACTTCACCGGAGCAGCAACAGGCTCTGATTTCTCCGACTTTCTTCAGGGCACGCCCGACACCAGCGCGATTGATTTCGGCAATGCGGATAAGTACCTGCGCGAGTCTGTATACGACGCGTACGGAACGGACGACTGGCGCATCAAGCCCGAACTGACCATCAACGCCGGTCTGCGTTGGGAGTACGGCGCGCCCATAACGGAATTGAAAAATCGCTTAGTGAATCTTGATGTCACACCGAATTTTGCGAATGTCGCGCAAGTACTCGCCAGCAATCCGCACGGTCCACTGACCGGGCAACAATATCCAAACTCCTTGTTGCGACCTGACCGCCTCAAGATAGAGCCGCGCCTGGGTATTTCGTGGCGGCCAATCCCGGGTTCCTCTGTCGTGGTTCGTGCAGGTTACGGCATCTATGCGGATACTTCCGTGTACCAAGCAACAGCACTGCAACTGGCGCAGCAAGCTCCACTGTCGAAGAGTCTGAGTCTCTCCAACAGCGCGACTTGCCCCCTCACGCTTGCAACCGGATTTCGGACCGACTGCACGACAACGACGGCAAACACCTTTGCTGTAGACCCGAACTTCCGCGTGGGCTACGCGCAAACATGGCAGATCTCGGTGCAAAGAGATCTGCCTGGAGCGCTGCAGATGACAGTTACCTATCTCGGCATTAAGGGCCTTCACGGTGTGCAGGAGTTCCTTCCGAATACATATCCGCTTGGTGGCTCCGATCCATGTTCTGCGTGCCAGTCCGGCTACCTTTACCGAACGTCCAACGGCAGTTCGACACGTGAAGCAGGCAGCGTACAGGTACGTCGTCGGCTTCGATCCGGCTTCACGGCAACCGCGCTATACACGTATTCGAAGTCAATCGACAACGATGCTGTTCTGGGAGGACAAGGGCCCGTATCAAGTGGGCTTGCTGCACAGAGCACGCCTACGGAAACAATCGCGCAGAACTGGCTTGATCTTAACGCCGAACGCAGCCGCTCAAGCTTCGATCAGCGACATCTACTCACGTCAAATATTCAATACACAACGGGCACTGGTCTTGGAGGCGGCACTCTACTGAAGGGCTGGCGCGGGCGTGCTTACAAAGAATGGACGGTTGTCGGAACGATTGTTGCTGGTTCCGGCCTGCCGGAAACTCCCATCTACTACGCCACCATCAATGGAGCGGGTTTCACCGGAACGCTGAGACCGGACCGTACCTCGGTCTCTGTTTACGGCGGAGGTGGTGGGCGGTACTTGAACGCAGCGGCTTACAGTGCTCCGCAACTGGGGCTCTATGGCAACGCCGGCCGGAACTCCATGACAGGCCCGGCGCAGTTCACCTTCAACTCGTCGCTGGGCAGAACGTTTCGTCTGCCCAAAAGCCTGAACCTCGACATCCGCGTAGACTCCACCAATTTTCTGAACCATGTTGTTTTCACGAGCTACAACAACATCATCAATCCATCGCTCGTCAGTCCAGTCTTCGGACTGCCCGTGGCTGCCAATCCGATGCGCAGTCTTCAAACCACAGCAAGGCTGAGGTTCTAACCATGAAGCGTTGCTCATTCCCATTCGCACTTCTAATCGCCTTAGCAACGCTGAGTATGCATGCGCAAACCATCGGAGGAAACAAAGACCCAAACCATGCCGACACCTTCACGCTCTCCGTACGATCTCAACTCGTTGTTGAAACCGTGACGGTGAAAGACAAACAGGGCAACCCAGTACCTGGACTCACCGCAGCAGACTTCACTCTGACGGAGGACGGTGTAGCGCAGAAGATCCGTTACTGCGAACACCAGGTGCTTCCGCTTGCGACAGCGCCGCTGGCCGCCAGCAAGCCGGCCAATGAAGACATCAAGATCTACAAGAAGCTGACCCGCACGCAACTTGCGAGTGAGGCTAGCGACAGTCTTCGCTACAAAAATCGTCGTTTACTCGCGATGTACTTCGATATGAGCGCGATGCGTCCTGCAGATCAATTCCGTGCGCTGGGTGCAGCGGAGAAGTTCATCCGCACACAGATGACGCCACTTGATGTTGTATCCATCCTGCGCTATCAAGGTGGATCGGTGGATGTCCTGCAAGATTTCACCGCGGATCGCAACCGACTACTCAGCATCCTCCAAACGCTTACTGTGGGCGAAGGACAAGGTGACCAGAACTCCGTTGACGATGCGAGCAGCGCGGACACAGGCGCCGCATTTGGTCAGGACGACAGTGAGTTCAACGTGTTCAATACCGATCGTCAGCTTTCCGCGTTGCAAACCGCGGCAAAGATGCTTGGTCAACTGAACGAGAAGAAAGCACTCATTTACTTCGCGAGCGGCCTTCGGCTGAACGGCGTCGACAACCAGGCTCAGCTTCATGCGACCGTCGATGCCGCCATCCGCGCCGGCGTTTCTTTCTGGCCGATCGACGCACGGGGTCTTGTCGCAGAGGCTCCGCTGGGTGACGCAACGCAGGGCTCGCCAGGAAACCAGGGGATGTACTCCGGCACCGCAGCGCAAGCTGTGCAGTCGGGCTTTCAAAAATCACAGGACACGTTATTCGCGCTTGCGGGCGACACCGGCGGCAAGGCCCTGCTGGACTACAACGATCTGACGCGCGGCATCGTGAACGCTCAACAAGCTATTTCCGACTACTACATCCTGCAGTACTACACCTCGAATTCCGCCCTCGACGGACGCTTTCGTCGCGTAAAGATCACGCTCAATCGTGCCGATGCGAAGCTCGACTACCGGCAGGGCTACTACGCCGGCAAGGAGTTTGGAAAGTTCAACACTGTCGACAAAGAGCGACAGCTAGAAGATGCACTCATGCTCGAAGAGCCGATCACGGAACTCACGATTGCAATGGAGATCAATTACTTTCAGCTCAATCGCGCGGAGTACTTCGTTCCTTTAGTGGTGAAGATTCCAGGCCGCGAGCTTGCGTTAGCAAAGAAAGGTGGCGCGGATCACACGCTGATCGACTTTGTGGGGGAGATCAAGGATGTGTTCGGCGGCAGCACCGTCTCCAACGTTCGGGACAATGTGAATATCAAGCTGACCGATGCGACCGCCGCGGAACTCATACACCGTCCTATTGAGTACGACGCTGGGTTTACCCTTCTGCCCGGCAAATACACGATCAAGTTTCTTGCGCGCGATGACGAGACGGGGCGCATTGGCACCTATCAGACGACGTTTACAATTCCGAATCTCAATAAAGAAGTGCAGCGCGTACCCATCAGCTCTGTGGTCTTGAGCAGTCAGCGAGTCGATTTGAAAGATGCACTCTACGACGCAATGAAGGCGAAGGACAAAGCGAAGGAAGCCGCTGTGAACCCGCTCGTGGTAAATAACCGCAAGCTCATACCTAGTGTGACTCGCGTGTTCAATGTCAATCGTGAACTTTACGTGTACCTGCAGGCCTATCAGCCTGCGGCTGCCGCTGCGAAACCATTCGTCGGTGTTGTTACGCTCTTTCTTGGTGACCGCAAGGTGTACGAGGCTCCGCCAATCGCCGTGACGCCTCCTACGTCCACGAAGCTGACGGCTGTGCCCCTGAGTTTCAGCATTCCTCTAGCTCAGCTTCCACCGGGGGAATACGACTGTGAGGTCACAGTGCTCGATCCTACCGATGGCAAAGCGACGTTCTGGCGAGCGCCGATTGAACTTGCAGCGAACTAGATCAACATTATGTGAGCGCATCCATCGCGTTACAAGCGTTCTGCGAGCGGGATTGTGAAGGTGAAAACAGATCCCTGCCCCACTTGGCTGGTGACGTTCAGACTGCCATGGTGTGCCTCGATGATAGCGCGGCAGATCGCGAGCCCCATTCCTGTGCCTGGTGTACCCTCGCTTTGCGTTCTAGACCGGTAGAGCCTTTCGAAGATCAAGCCTTGTTCAGCAGGGTCAATGCCTATTCCACGATCCGCCACGCTCGTCGCCAATGATTCCCCTCTCACCTCTGCGCTCACGAATATGGGCGAAGATGGTGGCGAGTATTTCGCTGCGTTCTCCAGCAAATTGCAAATCACTTTCTCAAGAAGCTCCCGATCAGCATGGATTCGCGGAGCATCGGCAAGGTGGATGTCGATGGTATGAGACTCTCCCACCCAGGCGCAGTTTTGTTGCGCCTCTTGCACAACGTCTAGGATGTCAAGGGACTCAAGATGCATCTGAACATCGCGCGCTTCGATGCGGGCCATTTCCACTGCCTGCCCGACCAAGCGATCTAATCTGTCGGCTTCTTCATCCACAATGCTGATGAGTTCATTCCGATCATCGGCGCCCATCTTTGAGTTAGAAAGCAATGCACCTGCCGCGCCTTTGATGGAAGTGAGCGGCGTGCGCAGCTCATGAGTGATCGAGTCCAAAATGAGCGTGCGTAGACGCTCGCTCTCCTTGTTTGCTTCAGCCTTTGCGGCGTTTTCGATGGCTTGTGCGTGATCGAGTGTGATGGAGACGAGACCTCCAACAGCTTCCAGGCTTTCCGGAGTCAGGCTTGCTCCTCGAATGGCCAGCAAGCCCCGCGGCCGAACACCAGTCCGGATAGGAACAAGAGTCTCGTTTCCGGAAGTTGGCTGTACGGCAGAAAGCGTGAGCGCCATCTGACGGAGATGAGGAATTTCAACGCCGGTAATGGGATGCAATCCTGCCTGGTAGATACGATCCCCATCCAGCAGGTAGAGAATGACAGACTCGGCAAGCGCAGAGGTGTTGATAAGACCTGGGACAGCCTGAACAGCCGTCGCTACGCTTTCGGTCTGCAACAGCTCACGTCCGAGCAGGTACAGGACTTCCAGCTCGCGCTGTCGTCGCAGGGCGGTTGCAGCTTCGCCCCGAGCTCGCTGCGACAACCTGCTTCCTACGATGCTCGTGCCCAAAAAGGCGAAGAGCGCCAGCCAGTTCTGTGGATCGGCGATCGTGAAGGTGCCCACCGGTGGGAGGAAGTAAAAGTTATAAGCTGCGGTCGCGACGATCGACACTGCAACGGCATACCGAAGTTCCCACTGTGCTGCGAGAACAAGAACGAAGAGCACCAGCGTGAGCGCAACGGTGGTCGGATTCACATGCAGCCAGTGACGATAACCGACAACAATTCCGGCCAGAGCGCCGAACGCCAGGGCCCAACGCGTCGTCGAAAGAAACCGGCGGGAGTGCATAGGGTTAGTCTAATGGCGTGAAGCGAACGAACGAACCCGTGCTGAAAACACCCGAAGAGTGGCTGCTGAGCGTCGATGAGCCCTCCGCTGAGCGGAAGCGCGGCCGCTTCAAGGTTTTCCTTGGCTATGCTCCGGGAGTTGGGAAGACCTTCAGCATGTTGAGCGAGGGTGTCCGCCGGCGATCACGCGGCGAGGATGTCGTCATAGGGATCGTCGAAACGCATGGGCGCAGCGGTACGGCCGAATTGGCTGTGAAGCTGGAAGAAGTACCCCGTCGCGAGATCGAATACAAAGGAACGATCTTCACGGAGCTCGATATCGACGCACTGTTACGCCGCGCTCCGAGGGTCGCGCTCATCGATGAGCTTGCCCATACCAATGTGGAAGGAAGCCGCTTCGCCAAACGCTATGAGGATGTTCTTCACCTTCTCGATCAAGGTATCGATGTGGTCAGCACGGTCAACGTGCAGCATGTCGAAAGCCTCACTCCGCGTGTACAAGCATTGACCGGTATTACTGTTCGGGAACAAGTTCCGGACTGGGTGCTGGATCGGGCAGATGAGATCGTTCTGAGCGATCTCACCCCGGAAGCTCTCGTAACGCGTATGCGCCGGGGAGACATCTATCCACCGGAACGAATCGAGCGGTCGCTTGCGAACTTTTTCCGGCGAGGCAATCTGATTGCTTTGCGCGAAATGGCTCTGCAGCGGGTGACGCGAGCTGTCGATCGTACTCTGGAGGACTACGTCAAGCGCAAACGGCTGGGCGCGCACTGGTCCATTGCTGAGCGCGTTGCGGTGTGCATCAGTTCGAACGCGCAGGCCAGAGATCTTATCGCTCGTGGTGCGAGGCTTGCCGAAGCTCTGGGCGCGGAGCTGTACGTTCTGCATGTGGAAAGTGATCAAGACACCGAGGGAGAGCGGAAGCTGGCCTTGGATGCGGCGCTACAATTAGCACGCAATCTGGGCGCTCATATACAGATCCTGCAAGGTAAAGACACGGCGAAGACCACGGCGGACTTCGTGCGTGAGCGGCGCATTACACAAGCAATCATCGGACGTTCCGCGACGCATGGACTTCGATCCTATCTTTACTACCTGGCTCTCCAACGCTTCATGGCCGCCGCACCCCATGTGGATTTACACATTGTGACTCAGGAGACTCAGTGAAACGGGTTCTTGTCGTCGACGATGAAAAGCAGATCACACGCATGCTGAAGACCTCTTTGCAAAGCGGCGGCTACGGCGTTGTGACTGCGGAACACGGCATCAAGGCATTGGAGGAGTTCACGGTACACAAACCGGACCTAATCATCACAGACCTCGCTATGCCACTGATGAACGGACTGGAATTGACGCAGGAGGTTCGCAAAATCTCATCAACGCCCATCATTGTGCTGAGTGTTCGCGATACGGATTCGATGAAGGTGTCAGCGCTCGATGCGGGCGCCGATGATTACCTGACAAAGCCCTTCAGCATGCCCGAGTTGCTCGCGCGGGTGAGGGCTCAGTTGCGCCGACCACAAAGGGAAACGGCAACTCCCTCGGAGCGAAGAAGTGTCGGTGACTTCATCTTGGATACCGCAGCCCACACGGCGATACTGCGGGGCCGTGCGCTGCACCTTACTCCAAAAGAGTTCGACCTGCTCGCGCTTCTGCTGACAAATGCAGATCGCGTGCTCACGCACAAAGTGCTTTTACGCAGCATCTGGGGAGAGACCGCGGAAGATCAGCCGGAATACTTGCGGGTTTTGATAGGGCAGCTACGGAAGAAACTCGATTGCGGCGACGGCATCCGATATATCCAAAGCGAGCCTTGGATCGGCTATCGCCTCATCGCGATGGGTACCCAAAGCGAATAGACTTACGAATTCTTTACGATTCTTCTACGGACTTTTCATGCACGTTCGTTCTTCAATACAAGATGAGTGAAGTTTATGAAGTTGATGCATACAGTTTCTTTACTACTGGCGCCCTTGCCAAATGTATTTCGACAGAAGTGAGCACGTAGAAATCGCACATGGTTCGCTTCGGACACAGCAGTTCTCTTTGTTGAAGTCTCGAACGGCTCTAAAGACACGTGTTTACGGCGGCGGCGGGTTCACGCCCACAGGGCCTCCGAAAGGCTGTTCGCGAGAAACGAGTAAGTCCAATGCTTGATGTTCTATCCGTGTTCTCTCTTGTCCTGCTCTTTGGTCTGACGCTTGCCTATGCCCGAGCCTGCGACAGCCTGAAAGGAAACAGATCTTGATTCTCAATGTCATACTGCTCGTGCTTTCGGCACTGCTCATGGCTTATCTCGTCTATGCCCTGCTGCGTCCGGAGAAATTTTAGCCATGACACTCAATGGTTGGCTGCAAATTGGCCTCTTTATTGCTGCCGTGCTCCTGCTGGCGAAGCCAATGGGAAGCTATATGACGGCAGTGTTTGAGCGCCGCAAGACTTTCCTCGATCCCGTTCTCGGGCCTTGTGAACGTGCCCTTTATCGAGGGACAGGCGTACATCCCGAAGAAGAAATGCGCTGGACGCACTACACGGTCGCAATGCTTACTTTTAGCGCAGCGACAATGCTGCTCACGTACATCGTGGAGCGCGTTCAACTTTGGCTGCCGCTGAATCCCCAGCATCTTGCGAATGTGGAACCTGCGCTTGCTCTCAACACTGCCATCTCCTTCACGACAAACACGAATTGGCAAAGCTACACGCCCGAGTCGACGATGAGCTATCTCACGCAGATGCTCGGGCTCGCAACGCACAACTTCTGGTCCGCCGCGGTTGGACTCGCCCTGGCGATCGCGTTTGTGCGTGGCATCGCCCGTCGCGAAATGAAAACGCTCGGGAACTTCTGGGTCGACCTCACGCGAGGCATCCTGTGGATACTGCTTCCGATCTCCATCGTGTTTGCATTCGCGCTCGTCTCGCAAGGCGTCGTTCAAAATATGAAGCCCTACGACACAGTCAAGCTGTTGGAGTCGCAGAAGGTGACCGGAGCAGATGGGAAGACAACCACCGTTAGCACCCAGACGATCGCTCAGGGCCCGGTAGCTTCGCAGGAAGCGATCAAGATGCTTGGAACGAACGGCGGCGGATTTTTCAACGCGAACAGCTCGCACCCGTTTGAGAACCCGACGCCACTTTCCAATTTCCTGCAGATGCTGTCGATCTTCCTTATTCCGGCAGGTCTTTGCATTACGCTCGGCCAGATGGTTCGCTCGCCGAAACACGGGTGGGCCGTGTTGGCTGCCATGGTCGTCCTCTGGTTCGCCGGAACTTTGACCAGCTACTGGGCCGAAGCGCATGCCAACCCTGCTCTGCGCGGAGTGGACTCACACTCATCGCTTGCCCAGAGCGGCGGCAACATGGAAGGCAAGGAGGTGCGGTTTGGAATCGCGAACTCAGCACTTTTCGCAACGGTAACCACCGATGCAAGCTGCGGCGCCGTGAACAGCATGCATGACAGCTTCACCCCTCTCGGTGGCATGGTGCCGATGGTCAATATCCTGCTTGGTGAGGTGGTGTTTGGCGGCGTCGGTGCAGGCCTTTATGGCATGCTCGTTTTCGTTGTCATGTCGGTTTTCATTGCGGGTCTAATGGTTGGTCGAACGCCGGAATACCTAGGCAAGAAGATTGAATCTTTCGATGTGCAGATGGCGATGCTCTACCTGCTGATCTTCCCACTGCTCATCCTTGGTTTTTCAGCCGTGACTGTGCTGATGCCGAATTTGGGTTTGTCGAGTCTGGCGAACCACGGCCCGCATGGATTCAGTGAGATTCTCTATGCGTATACCTCAGCTACAGGAAATAACGGTTCAGCATTCGCCGGTCTGAACGCAAACACGCACTGGTACAACTACTCGCTTGCCACTGCCATGTTCTTTGGCCGCTTCATGATGATCATTCCCATGATGGCGATTGCTGGGAGTCTGGCGGCGAAGAAGAGCGTGCCGGCTACCTCCGGCACCTTTCCGGTCACGACGCCACTTTTCACAGTGCTTCTCACGGGAGTAATCCTGATCGTCGGTGCGTTGACCTTTTTCCCGGCGGTGACACTTGGTCCCGTACTTGAACACCTTCTCATGCGTGCAGGCCAGAGCTTCTAGCGCTCTGATGGAGATTTACAAATGTCTACGCAGTTGAAACGCCGCTCGCTTTTTGACGGCCAGATCGTTCGGCGGGCAGGAGTCGATGCACTCGTCAAATTGAGCCCTCGCACGATGATGAAGAATCCCGTGATGTTCGTTGTGGAACTCGGCAGCGTTCTTACGACAGTGCTTCTGTTTGTTAACGCCGGCACTCACCACGGGCACTTCAAATTCGACCTTCAGATCACACTCTGGCTCTGGTTCACCGTGCTCTTCGCCAACTTTGCAGAAGCCATGGCCGAGGGCCGCGGCAAAGCGCAGGCTGATGCGCTCCGCCTCGCGAAATCCGAGACGACAGCCTACGTCATCGGCAAGAAGGGTGTCATCGAAGAAGTACCGTCCTCGCAACTGCATGTGGGTGATATGGTGCGAGTCGTCGCGGGCCAGATGATTCCCGGCGACGGCGAAGTAGTAGAAGGCGTTGCATCGGTCGATGAATCTGCAATTACAGGAGAATCAGCGCCGGTAATTCGTGAGGCCGGAGGCGATCGTTCCGCCGTGACTGGCGGTACTCGCGTGCTCTCGGACGTCATCACGATACGCATCACCTCCAACCCAGGTGAGACCTTTCTCGATCGCATGATTGCGCTGGTGGAAGGCGCAGAGCGGCAAAAGACACCGAACGAGATTGCGCTGAACATCCTGCTCGCAGGCTTGACGATTATCTTCCTGCTTGCAGTGGTGACTCTGCAACCCTTCGCACTGTATTCCGGCGCCCCGCAGACGGTGTTCGTTCTCATCTCGCTGCTCGTTTGTCTTATACCCACGACAATCGGAGGCCTGTTGTCAGCGATAGGCATCGCGGGCATGGACCGCCTCGTGCAACACAACGTCCTTGCCACATCCGGCCGTGCTGTGGAAGCTGCTGGTGACGTGAACACCCTGCTACTGGATAAAACCGGGACGATTACCATTGGCAATCGCCAGGCTGCGGAATTCATGCCGGCACCAGGTGTTCCACCCAATCAGCTTGCCGATGCGGCGCAGCTTTCTTCGCTGTCTGACGAGACCCCCGAGGGCCGCTCCATCGTGATCCTTGCGAAAGAGCAGTACAACCTGCGCGGCCGCGAGCTCGGCTCCATGAATGCGGAGTTCATTCCCTTCTCCGCGACAACCCGCATGAGCGGAATCGAAGTTGACGGTCGCAGCATACGAAAGGGTGCCGTTGACGCGATTGCAAACTACCTGCAGGAGCACGGTACACCTATGCCACCGGAGGTGCGTGGATCGGTAGAGGAGATCGCACGCAAGGGCGGAACACCGCTCGTTGTGACAGAAAACGGGCGCGCGCTCGGAGTCATTTATCTCAAAGACGTCGTCAAGGGCGGTATGAAGGAGCGCTTCGATCAGCTTCGCGCCATGGGCATTCGCACGGTGATGATTACTGGCGATAATCCGCTCACTGCCGCGGCCATTGCGCGTGAAGCCGGTGTTGATGACTTCCTTGCCGAAGCCAAGCCCAAGGACAAGATGGACCTCATCAAACGCGAGCAGGCAGACGGCAAGCTCGTCGCGATGACCGGAGACGGCACGAATGATGCTCCCGCACTAGCTCAGGCGGACGTAGGCGTAGCGATGAACTCCGGCACACAGGCTGCGAAAGAAGCCGGAAACATGGTCGATCTGGACTCAAATCCAACCAAGCTCATCGAGATTGTTGCCATCGGCAAACAACTGCTCATGACACGCGGAGCGCTCACGACATTCAGCATCTCCAACGATGTGGCCAAATATTTTGCAATCATTCCTGCGATGTTCGCAGGAGTGTTCCCGGTGTTGAACGCTCTGAACGTGATGCATCTTCACAACGCGGAGTCGGCTGTGCTCTCTGCGGTCATCTTCAATGCACTGGTGATTGTCGGCCTGATTCCGCTTGCACTTCGCGGCGTCAGTTACAAACCGATGTCGGCTGCGGCCTTGTTGCAACGGAATCTGCTGGTGTATGGGCTTGGCGGTATCGTTGTCCCGTTCGTGGGTATTAAGGCGATTGACATTGTCATTACCGCTCTTCACCTCGCCTGAGCGCGAGCAGCGGAAAGGAACTTATGAAGAAGCACATCATCACGTCACTGCTGTACACCGCAATTACGGCAGTGCTGCTCGGCATCGTGTATCCGCTCGTGATCACGGGCGTAGCTCAGCTCACAATGCGGTCCAGAGCCAACGGCCAGCTCATCACTCGCAACGGTGAAATCGTAGGTTCCGCTCTCATTGGACAACCATTTACCGGCCCGGGCTATTTCCACGGCCGGCCGTCAGCT
The DNA here is from genome assembly GCA_903970445.1 of Verrucomicrobia bacterium Tous-C9LFEB. Taxonomy (GTDB): domain Bacteria; phylum Acidobacteriota; class Terriglobia; order Terriglobales; family Acidobacteriaceae; genus Granulicella. The sequence goes on from CAJCIP010000131.1 coordinate 16,967, forward strand.
GCCGGAACGGGCTATGACGCGTCATCATCCTCGGGCTCGAATCTCGGCCCAACGAGCAAGGCGCTGATGGATAGGGTCGAAGGCAGCGTAAAAGCAGAATCCAACGGCGCAGACATTCCCGTTGATTTGGTCACAGCGTCCTCTTCCGGGCTGGACCCCGATATCTCTCCTGCTGCGGCGATGTATCAGGTGTCGCGAGTGGCTAGGGAGCGCCACCTCGATAGCATTCGTTTACAGCAGTTGGTTATGCAGACTGTCACACCGAGGCAGTTTGGTCTGCTTGGCGAACCTCGAGTGAACGTACTTGGCTTGAATCTTGCTCTGGATCGCCTACAGCCCATGCAGCGCTAGGAACGAGACGAAAAAGTTGCTCCGCAGCGATCATTCACGCGGTGAAACGCCAGTACATCGGCAGTTTGTTCTACGATGCGCTACCGAAGCGGGCAAGTTTTAATCTGCGCCTTACGAGCGTCGGTACCCTTACACGCTGAGCGGGCAAGAACCTGATAGTCTCACTCCGAACCTAGCTGTGCTCCAGCATCTCCTGAGCCAGATGGTGTTGGGCGACCGCTGCTCGATGTCCGTCATCTTATAGATTCTTTATGCACGATTCGGTTCTAATTGAGAAGTGCTCGTCCTGAATGATAGGGACGACGAGGTTCCACTAAGCGTGAAAGTCGCAAATCTTCTGATCGGCAAGCCACTCGCCACGAGCGACGCCCAGCACGAACATATTGGTGTAGCGGCTGGTATTCCCATATTCGGTCTCGATGGTCTCACCAGCGCGGCTTACGGCCCTGAGCAGGCGATGTCACTCCTCATCCCGCTGGGCCTTATCGGAGTTCAACAGCACCTCCTGCCAATCTTCACGGCAATCCTTGTTCTGTTGACGATCTTGTATTTCAGCTACCGCCAGACGATTGAAGCGTATCCGAACGGCGGCGGATCGTTCACCGTGGCCAGCGAGAACCTCGGCGATCAGGCCGGGCTGCTCGCGGCCGCTGCGCTGATGATTGACTACATCCTCACCGCGGCGGTCGGTGTCTCCGCGGGCGTAACGGCCTTGGTCAGCGCCGTGCCCTCGCTGCACCCGCACCAGCTATCGCTTTGCCTCGTGATCCTGGCGCTCATCGTCATCGTGAACCTGCGCGGCGTCAAGGAATCAGGCTTCGTGTTCATGCTCCCGACGTTTCTCTTCGTCGGCACTTTGCTGATTACCGTGGTCGTGGGCATATGGCATGCTGTTCTTGCCAACGGCCATCCGATTCCTGTCTCCGCGCCGCCGCCCCCGGTTCCGGCGACCTTACAATACCTCACGATCTGGCTTCTGCTGAAGGCGTTTGCGAGCGGCTGCGCAGCCATGACTGGGGTGGAGGCTGTATCCAACGGCGTGACTGCGTTCAAGGAGCCGCGTTCTCAGAAGGCGAACCAAGCACTGACCGTGATTATTGCGATTCTCATCGTTCTGCTTGCAGGCTTGTCCTACGTGGCGAAAGCGTACGGCGTTACCGCAATGGATTCGAACGATCCCGCATATCAGAGTGTGCTGTCAATTCAGGTAGCAGCCGTGTTCGGCCGCGGTTGGTTTTACTTTCTCACTATGGGCAGTGTGCTCGCCGCATTAAGCTTTAGTGCGAACACAGCCTTTGCAGATTTTCCACGAATGGCCCGTGCCATCGCCCTGAAAAATTACCTGCCACACGTCTTCCTGCTCCGGGGACGCCGGCTGCTGTTCACACACGGAATTTACGCGCTGACCGGTTTCACTGCCCTTTTGTTGATCATCTTTCGCGGCGTTACAGACCGCCTCATTCCTTTGTATGCGATTGGCGCCTTTCTAGCATTCACTTTGAGCCAGGCAGGAATGGTGAAGCACTGGATCAAGTGTAAGGACGAGAAGGGGCGACACCTGAAAATGTTCCTCAACGGCCTTGGCGCCTTCGCGACTGGCGTCACATTGATCGTGGTTCTTGTTGCGAAGTTCACATCGGGCGCCTGGATCACTGCCCTGCTTGTTCCCGCGATCATCGCGACTATGTATGGAATCAAGCACCACTACATGCGCGTCACGAGTGAAACCGCCGACACCACTCCGATACGGCTTACTGACCTTCACTCACCGATTGTCGTGATTCCTGTAGCTCGTTGGGACAAGATCAGCGAAAAAGCCGTTCGCTTTGGCTTGGTGATGAGTAAAGAGGTGAAGGTTGTAAACGTGCAAAGCGACGTCGATTCAGGATTCGATGAGACATGGGAACGGATGGTAATGGCGCCGATCCGCGAACACGGCATTCCCGCTCCCGAATTGGTTACGGTCCAGAGCAGTTTCCGAACCATCGTCTCTCCATTAATGGATTACATTTTGAAACTGGAAGACGATAACCCCGGCCGTAAGGTTGCGGTGCTGCTGCCAGAGCTCGTGGTGCAGCACTGGTGGGAAAACCTCCTGCACAACCAGCGCGTACAGCTTCTCAAGTTGTTACTGCTGCTCAGAGGAAACCAACGCATCATTGTCGTGAATATTCCGTGGTACCTCTAAGAACACGCAGCGTGTTCTTCCAAGGGAACAACAAGACAGTCTGGTATAGGACAATGCTGCTATGCTTCCCGCACGCGATTCCGAGCTTGTGCAGATCGTGGATGCTGCACTTGCGGATGCGACAGCCCGAGCTATCAAGAGCGATGGAACATCATGGCTCACATGCCATGCCGGCTGCACACCATGCTGTCACGGCGTGTTCAAGATTTCCTTGCTCGATGCCGAGAGGCTCCGCATGGCTCTTCAACAGATGGACATCGATGGCGCGGAGAGGGCCGATGCCATTCGCGAAAGAGCTAAGAACCTTGTATCCATCCTGAAGTCCCAGTTTTCAGGAGATTCTGAAACTGGCTTACTCGGCCCGGACGAAGACGCTTGGGATACTTTTGCCAACCTACCCGAAGCAGACGCTCCGTGCCCTGCTCTCGATCCCGGCACTGGGCGATGTGAGCTTTACAGCGGGCGTCCTCTTACCTGTCGCATCTTCGGCCCTCCGCTACGTGGACAAACCGGCATCGGACTCTGCGAGCTCAACTATGTAGGAGCTACCGAGAAAGAGATCCTTGACGGACAAATGTTCCTGACACACGGCACGCTGGAGGAGGAATTAGATCGCGAGTTCCCACCGGGCGAGACTGTAATCGCCTGGGTGCTGGCAAACTCGCGTCAGGGCGTAAAGCCGCAGGCCTCACAGGAGGCTCCAGATAAAAGCAACTTACATACAGTGTTATCGAAGAGTTCCTAAGTCGCTCGTCATAATTTCCTATGCCCGGCAAACTCATCATCAATGCAGACGACTTTGGTCTAACAAGCGGGGTCAACCGCGCCGTACGCGAACTCGCAGAAGCGGGCGCGCTAAGCTCCGCGACACTAATGGCGAACAGTGCTAAATTTAGCGAGGCCGTCGCCATCGCGCACAAGCTGCCGAGCCTTGGTGTGGGCTGCCATATAGTTCTCACGGACGGTAGCCCCGTCTGCACGCCGACGGAGATTCCCACTCTTATCGGCAGTGACGGCAACAACTTCCGCGCTTCGCTGAGAGACTTTTGGCTCGCCGTGCTCTTGGGTAAAGTCGACAGCGCTGATGTTGAACGCGAAGCAGCAGCGCAAATTGAAAAGCTGCAAAGAGCGGGCATCACGGTGACGCACGTCGACACACACAAGCACACGCACATTCTCCCGTTGATAGCGCGCGCCGTTCTGAGCGCGGCGGAACGCCTCGGAGTGCAAGCAATGCGCAATCCCTTCGAGCAGTCTTGGAGTCTTCGCCTGACGCATAGCAGTCTGAAACGCGCATTGCAGGTCCGGCTCATGACGGCACTGCGAAGCAAGTTTCAAGCGCTTCCTCAAATTCGTAGTGGATGCGTGGTGACAACAGAGGGCACCATCGGGATCTCAGCCACAGGCCATCTAAACGCGGATGGTCTCGATTCTCTGCTGCGTCACATACCAGACGGTATATGGGAATTAGTCTGTCATCCTGGCTACCACGACGACGAACTTGGGGCTATCACGACCCGGCTGCGCGAAGCGCGTGAGGTGGAACGCCTGGCGCTCATGGAAGCCTTCGTAGAAAGTTCATCGCACCCTTTTTCAGGGGAACTCATCCACTATGGAATGCTCGATCAAGAACGCAAGCTGAAAACGCAAAACAAAAACAACACCAATGCTTCCGTAGAAACCGGCGGGAATGTGATGTCTGCATGAAGATTGGAATTACCTGCTATCCAACATACGGCGGCTCGGGCGTTGTCGCCACAGAG
>CAJCIP010000132.1 GCA_903970445.1 Verrucomicrobia bacterium Tous-C9LFEB
AGGAAGAGCTCCGGCGCGATGCGCAGTGAGAGCGGAATGTCGAGCGCGTTGTGATGAGTTGTGAATGGCCGCGCGGTCGCTCCGCCGGCGACCGTGTGCAGCATCGGTGTTTCGACTTCCAGATAGCCACGCTCGTCGAAGAATCTGCGGATGGCGCGCAGAATGGCGGCGCGTTTGACGAAGACTTCGCGGACGTTGCGCGGAGCATCGTTGTGTTCTTCGTTCGTTGCTGAGGTTTGGGTGACGGCGGATGTGCCGGGGGCGAGGTGGCCCTCAGTGGCTAAAGCCCCGTTTTCTGTTTGCGCTCTATTGGCCGGGCTGAAGCCCGGCCCCTTCAAAGATTCCGAAGGGTTCGAGGTTGAAAGGGTCTGGGGTGCTGTGGCGCTCGATGCGCCCTCGGGGTCCTTCGACTCGCTGCGCTCGCTCAGGATGACAGTGTTGGGGGTAGAGGAATTGGTGACCAGTTCGACCTTGGGGGTAGTGCCGGAGTTCATGATGAGGTCGACGTAGCGTTGGCGGTAGCGCATCTCGACGTCTTCGAGGCCGTGGTACTTGTCAGGTAGCGCAAGAACGGCCTTGGTGAGGAAACTGATGGCTGGCCTGCCCTCGTGGCCCGGGAGCGAAATGGCGTGGGCTTTGAGGGTCAGCTCGCCGGTGCGCGTGCGCATGAGGGTGCCGCGCACGCCGATGTGGTCGCCGAGGTGCAGCAGTTTGTAGAGCTCGAAAACGTCTTCGCCGACATCGTCCTTGCGGACGTAGATCTGGATGCGTTCGCCGCCGCCCTGGAGCTGAGCGAAGCCTGCTTTGCCCTGCGCGCGGTGGGCGACGAGGCGTCCCGCGATGGCTGCGTCGAGATGAGCGGCCTCCAGATCTTCGCCGGATTTGTTGTCGCCAATTTGTCGCAGTTCGGGAATCGTTTTCGTGAACGCGAAGCTGTTGGGGTAGGTGGCGTCCGCGTAGCTCAAGCCGAGGCGCTGGCCGATTCCGGCGATCTTCTCGAGGCTGTTGACGCGGTCCTGGTACAGCTTGGCTTCGTATTCGGATTCAAAGTGCGGCAAGGATTTGTGGCTCGTTTCGGGTGGGTTCGTGAGGTTTAAGTATAGCGAGGGTGCTACCCCGTGAGGGTGTGGATGAGTCGGGCCTTCAGCCCTCGCTCTTGCTTCGCAGGTGACCCAGCCCTTGCGGGCTGGGCTGAAATGAGGCGCGCCGTTGGCGCTTGAGGCGCGTTAACTGTAAGCGCTCAGGTGGCAAGGAAACATGGCTTGGTTGCGATAAGAGAAGCAGACTCCTCCGCTGCGCTGCGGAATGACAAACAAGGGTGCTGCGGTTTCGTTGTCGTCCTGGTGCCCGAGTCGAACACGCAGATGCCTTTTGCCAATGACAATCAAGAAGAGGCGAAAGTCAGGAGTCCTCCCAGCGCTCGATCGCTTCTATCTACCCTCTACGGTCTGCTGTCTGTTTTAATCAGGTGATGGCAGACGACGATAACAAGGGCGGCATAAACGACTACGTCAAGGCGGAGAGCCTGGTGCAGATTGCCATCGTGCTGCCGGTCGCGTGTCTGCTTGGCGCGGGTCTGGGGTATTTGCTGGACAAGCACTTCGGGACGAGTTGGATGATCGTGGTGGGTATTGCGCTTGGCGCGACCGCGGGGCTTGTTTCCGTGATCCGCACGGCGACAAGCTTTATGAAGCGGAGCGGCCAGTAGTGCTTGCGCTGGAGAACTTTAGCGACGCGGACTTTCGCCAGACGATTCTGCGGGCGCTGCGGCTGTTGGCGGTGGTGACGGTGGTTGGGGCGGCACTGGCGTGGTGGAAGTTCGGCTGGCAGAGTGCGCTGCTGTTGCTGGTCGGTGCGGCGATTTCGGGGTCAGGCTTGTGGGAGTGGCTGCGACTGATGAGCGCCGTGATGGCGCGCATGGATGGCGGCGGAGAAGCGAAGCCAACAGCGATGCTACTGGTTGGTTTCTTCCTCAGGCTGGGGCTGGCCGTCGTGGTTCTCTATGCTAGTCTTAAGTATCTGGATGGGTCAGTTTACGCACTTGCCGCGGGCCTTGCGTTGGGCGTTTCTGCGCTCACGGTAGAGGGTTTGAGGCTGGTAAAGGCGTGGACGGTTTAGCGGCCTCAAAGGCACAAACCGGTAACCAATCTGCTTGATTTTTATATGCCGAATCAATTGCTTTTCACACGAGTTTTGAATCACGCTTTCGCCGGCCCGGTGGACAAGCTGCTTGCGGCAGTCCATGTGACACCCGCATATGCGCAGGCACCGATCACGAACCCGGTGGCGATGGAGCTGCTTGTTTTTGCTCTCCTCATCGCGTACTTCCTGATTGTCCGTGCTTCGCTCAGCGTGGAAACGCCGAACGGCGTGCAGCACCTTGCGGAAATGACGCATGAGTTTATTTCCGAGCAGGGCGAGTCCATCATCGGCCATGGCTATGAGAAGTTCACGGGATTCGTGACGGCTCTTGGCCTCTTCATTCTGCTGTGCAATCTCGTCGGGCTGGTCCCGGGGCTCGAGTCGCCGACTGCTGCGATTTCTGTGCCGCTCGGTCTGGCGCTGGTCACATTCTTCTACTACCAGTACCAGGGCATCAAGGCTAACGGCGCGGGCTACATCAAGCAGTTCCTTGGACCGGTGTGGTGGCTATCGCCACTGCTGTTCATCATCGAAATTATTTCGCACGTCGCGCGTGTGCTTTCGCTCAGCGTGCGTCTGTACGGCAACATGTTCGCCGGCGATTTGCTGACACTGGTGTTCTTTAGCTTGATACCCGTCGGTATTCCGCTGATTTTCCTGGGCCTGCATCTTGGTGTGGCTGTGATACAGGCTTATGTGTTCGTGCTGCTGACAATGGTGTATCTATCGCTGGCTGTATCGCACGATCACTAGGTGATAGACAGTAGAGCGTAGACAGTAGACAGGTAAGGCTGCTCTGTTGCGAAAGATTTGCCCTAGCGGAACGAGGCCTGGGCTGCAAGATCCTGCGGAGGGGTGCTCCCTCTTCGTGGTGTGTTTTCCGCCGCTTCAGTGTGAGGGTGCCAGCACGGTGAGCATCAACCACCAACTGGCGGCGAGATTATGGGGGCGTGGAGTAACACGATGCGCAAGCTGCAATATATCTTCATGGCAATGGCCGCGATGCTGATCACAGCACCGGCTTTCGGACAGGCTGCAGGCGGAGAGAACCAGTGGGTTCCCTTGGCCGCCGGCCTTAGCATGGCACTCGCCGCAGGTCTCTGCGGTCTGGGTCAGGGTAAGGCGACCGCTTCAGCAACCGAAGCGCTGGCACGTAACCCGGGCGCACGTCCTGGCATTTTCATCTTCCTGATTCTTGGTCTCGCGTTCATCGAGTCACTGGCGCTGTTCACATTCGCCATCATTTTCGCGAAGGTCAGGTAAGCTACGGATCCGTTACTGGATCAACGAAAAGCCTCCGCTTCGGCGGAGGCTTTTTGCTGCTCTCAACTTCAAAGTCTCTATAGGCGATTAGCGGTTTGTGGCTGGTGGTGTCGCCGGAAAAGATGAGGCGGCCGGCTGTTCCGCGGGTGCAGCGATGATGCCGGGCGTTGCATGCTGAACCATATTCAGCACGCGGCCCGGAGCGACGCCGAGGATGAGAGTGGCGAGGCCAGCGAATGCAAGCGCAGCAGCAACGGGAAACGTGAGACGAGGGCTAAGGATGTAGTCACGGCTGTCGGTGAGAGGACGCGAGTAGAGAGCTGCAAGCAGACGCAGGTAGTAGAAGCAGGCGACACCAGAGTTCGCAAGGCCGACGATCGCAAGCCACACGTGGCCCCCGTGTACGGCCGCGGAGAAAGCGTAGAACTTGCCGAAGAAGCCGCCTGTAAATGGAATGCCAATCAGCGACAGCAGAAAGAAGCCGAGCAGGGCAGACATGCCCGGTCGCTTGAGGGCGAGTCCAGTGAAGTCGTCGATAGTGGTGGCCTGTTCTTCGTAACCAGAAATCTGTGTGAGCACCAGCAGCGCGCCGATGTTCATGGCGGCGTAGGCGACGGAATAGAAGAGCGCGCCGGACACGGCGTCTTCATGAAATGAGGTGAAGGCGACCAGCAGGTACCCAGCGTGAGCGATGGATGAGTAGGCGAGGAGCCGCTTGACGTTTTGCTGCAGCAGCGCGCCGAGATTGCCGATCGTCATGGAAAGCACAGCGAGAATTTCGATGAGGAGAATCCAGTGCGGGCGGAGTGCCGGCGTTCCATTGAAGAGGAAGCGAAGCAGCACAGCAAAGGCCGCAGCCTTCGGCGCTGTGGACATGAGAGCGACGACCGGTGACGGTGCACCCTGATAGACGTCCGGTGTCCAGACGTGAAACGGTGCAAGCGAGACCTTGAAGCCAAGGCCGATGAGCACCATCGCGACCGCGAGGATGCCGAGGAGCGGTGCTGATGTGGTACCGATGCGGGCTGCGATCGTGCTGATGTGCGTAGAGCCGGTGGCGCCGAAGCACAAGGCTATGCCGTACAGGAAGAAGGCGGTAGCGAAGCTGCCGAGCAGGAAGTACTTGAGTGAGGATTCCGACGCTGTGGCCTGGCCTTTGCGGAAGCCCGCGAGGATGTAGGTGGATATAGATGAGATTTCGAGGCCGATGAAGACCATGAGCAATTCGACAGAGCAAGTCATGAGCATCATGCCGGTGGCACCGAAGAGCGCGAGGGCGTAGTACTCGCCCGCATGTGTGACTGGGCCTTCGAAGTAGTCGAGTGAGGCGAGCAGAACGACGATGACAATGCCTGCGATGAGCCAGTGGAAGAAGATCGAAAACGTGTCAACCTGCACCGTGCCGTAGAAGCCTGTGAACACACCGACTGCATGGATGTGCTGCAGCTGTACGTTCGCAGCGATGCCCGCGAACATTGCGCCGAAAATGGCGAGCCAGCCAAGAGGTTTGCGCGACCTCTTTGGGGGGAGCATCGCCTCGGCAAGCATGACGAGGACGCCGAAGATGGTGAGGATGATTTCAGGAAGCAGCGCAAGAAGATTCGATGGCATTAGTAGCGCGCTCCTTTGTTAGCAGAGGGAGCTTGTTTGCCGAGGGCAGCAGCACCGAGCGTTGGATCGACAAAGCCTCGGCTTGCGGTTGGCTCGTAGGTCTCGGTTTCAATGTGCCTGAAGGTGTTGGGCTCGAAGCGCGTGGGCTTGTCTGCGGTGAGTGTGCCGTAGGTGTCGATGGCGCGCATCCAGACGGGCGAGAAGAGACCCATGACGAGGAAGAGACCGGCAAATGCCCAGAGTTCAACGTGCTCGCGCGCGTTGAGGTCCCAGCCGTGGACCTCATCCGGGCGATGACCAATGGAGCCGTAGAAGACTCGCTGGATCATCCAGAGCATGTACGCGGCGGAGAAGATCACGCCAGTCGTACCCACGACTGCCCAGACGACATGGTGCGCCACGATGGATTGCATCGTGCCGGAAAGGATGAGGAACTCGCCGACGAAGCCGGAAAGCATTGGCAGACCGATGCCGGCGAGCGCAGTGATGACAAACATCGTGACCATCCACGGGTGTCGTGCGGCGAGGCCGCCGTAGTCGCGGATGTCGTATGTGCCGTAGCGCTCGTAGAGCAGGCCGAGAAGAATGAAGAAGGCTGCACCAACGAGGCTCTCATTGAGGATCTGGAAGGTTCCGCCGTCAACGCCTGAAACAGTGAAGGTGAAGATGCCGAGGATGATGAAGGACACGTGGCCCAGCAAAGAGAAGGACGCAAGCTTTTTGAGGTCGGTCTGCACCAAGGCGAGTAGCGAGCCGTAAACGATGCCGATAGCTCCGAGTGCGATGAGTAGTGGAGCGATGTGCCGCGACTGCTCCGGGAAGATGCCGAAGCTGAAGCGAAGGATGGAGTAAAGGCCCAGCTTGCCTGCCGCGACCATCGCGAGAGCCGTTGGCGCTTCGGTGATCGTGTCACAGAGCCAGCCGTGCAGCGGGAAGACCGGGCACTTGACCGCGAAGGCCACGAGGAAGGAAAGCGAGCAGAGCCACAGGGCGGTAGTGTTCGGGGAAATGGAATGGGATGCTGCTAGGTTTTGGAGGGCGGGGAAGTCGAAAGTGCCTGTGCGGACATACAGCCAAAGCAGACCGACCAGCATGATCGCTGAAGGGATAAAAGCGTAGAGAAAGAACTTGATGGCGGCGCGCCGGCGATTTTCGGTGCGTCCGAAGGTGGCGATGAGTAGCGTGAGCGGAACGAGCGAGAGCTCCCAGAAGCCGTAGTAGAGAAACAGGTCGAGCGACAGGAAGATGCCGAGCATCGCGACCTGCTGGAGCAGGAAGAGCGTGAAGAACAGCTTGGTGCGCGAGGTGATGGTGCGCCAGGAGGCGAGCACGCCCATGGGTGCGAGAAAGCCGGCAAGGACCGTCAACCAGAGCGAAAGACCGTCGACGCCAAGGTGATAACGGATTGCGGGAACAGAGATCCACGGGAGGTTCTGCTCGTACTGGAAGCTACCGGGCTCCGCTGCGTAGTGGTAATGCCAGGGTAAATGAAGGGTCAGCAGGAGTGTGATGAGTGTGATAACGAGAGCGCCGATGTGGTGCGTCTTTGCGCCTTCACGTTCCGGGATGAGCGCGAGCACGATTGCTCCCACGAGTGGTGTGAGCAGGATCAGCGTCAGGATGGTGTGATCAAAGTTCATGAGTTTCTTCGGTTGCTAGAAGCAGATTCCTCGCTGCGCTTGATGGTGAGTCTGAAGCTTAGTGGTGAAACGGGTGAACGCCAAACAGGACGACGATGATGACGGCAGCCGCGCCTAACGCAAGCCATCCTGCGTAGGAACGGATGTTGCCGGATTGCATGCGGCGTGTGATTTGGCTGAGGCCCTTCGTTGCACCGGATGCCGCTGAAGCTGTTCCGCCTACGATGGCTGTGTCAACGAAGCCGCCGAGCACCCAGCGGGATGCAAAAAGAAGTGGCGAAACAATGAGCGCGCCGTAGATCTCATCGACCCAAAATTTGTGGACGAGCAGGGAATACAGTGGCTTGAAACGACGCGCCAGCTGCGTGGCGCGGCCTTGTTTGCGGCAGTAAAAGACGTATGCGGTCAAGAGACCGAGCGCAAAGGCGAAGACCGCGATTGCGGTAAGGGAAATAGCCTGGTATGCCGGGGCAGAAGGTTCCGGCGTTGGCTGACCCGAGCTGTAGGCAGTGAAGACAGGGTCAAGGAAGTGCTCGAACTCATTGTGACCGCCGAACGCGACGGGCACGCCGACGTAGCCGCCGATGGCCGCAAGAAGCGCGAGGACCATAAGGGGAACGGTCATCACCCATGGTGACTCGTGAATGCCATGTGAGTGTGCGGCTTGGCCAGAATCGTGTTCGGGTTCAGCGACCATGGTGTGCGTCGTGTCGCTGCGTGTGTGCACGGGGGCCAAGGCGGCCTGCCCGTGACTACCGTGAGCGAGAGCATGCTCGTCAAAGCGGGGTGCTCCAAAGAACGTCTTGAACCATAGCCGGAACATGTAAAAGGACGTGAGCAGCGAGGTGAGAACGCCGATCACCCACACAAGCTTGCCTACGGGTGAAGGTGAAGTGAAGGCTTGATACAGTATTTCGTCTTTGGAGAAGAAGCCGGACAGCAATGGGCAACCGGCGATGGCAAAGACACCGACGGTCATGCACCAGAAAGTAATAGGGATGCGCTTGCGCAGGCCGCCCATGACCCGCATGTCCTGCTCTCCGGAAAGGGCGTGGATGACGGAGCCGGCGGCGAGGAAAAGAAGGGCCTTGAAGAACGCATGCGTCATCAGGTGGAAGATGCCAGCTGAGTAGGCACCTACGCCGCAGGCGAGGAACATGTAGCCGAGCTGCGATACGGTCGAATAGGCGAGCACGCGCTTGATGTCATGCTGCACCATGCCTATGGTTGCCGCCATGATTGCCGTGGCTGCGCCGACAAGTGCGACGACGGTAAGCGCTGCGGGCGAGCGGTCAAACAGCACATGGCAGCGCGCGACCATGTAGATGCCGGCAGTGACCATGGTGGCGGCGTGGATGAGGGCGGAGACGGGAGTCGGACCTTCCATCGCGTCAGGAAGCCAAATGTACAGGGGAATTTGTGCACTCTTGCCAGCGGCGCCAACGACGAGCAGCAAACAAATCGCAGTCAGGAAACCGCCGCTGTAAGGTTGGAAACCAATTACGCAGGGGAGAGAAGCGCAACGAGATGTTGCCAGATGGCCGGTGCTATCGAGCATCGGAATCTGTGAGAAAACACGGTCAAAACTCAGGCTGCCGAAGTGAGCAATGAGCAGGAACATCGCCAGCAGGAAGCCGAAGTCGCCGATGCGGTTGACGATGAACGCCTTCTTGCCTGCATTGGCGGCTGAGTCTCTTTTGAAGTAGAAGCCGATAAGCAGGTAGGAGGCGAGGCCGACGCCTTCCCAGCCGACGAACAGCAGAAGGAAGCTGGACGACAGCACCAGGACCAGCATGAAGAACATGAAGAGGTTGAGGTACGCGAAGAAGCGCCAGTAGCCTTCTTCATGAGCCATGTAGCCAACAGAGTAGACGTGGATGAGAAAGCCGACGCCGGTGATGATGCCGAGCATGATCACCGTGAGGTGATCGACAGTGAAGGCGAAATCTACCTGGAAGCCTGTGACTGCGATCCATGGCCGACTTGTGACTGCGAGTGCTAGTGGCGCGCCGGCGCTCTTCATGTAGATCCAAAGGTCCGCAACGATAGCGCCAGAGGTAAGGGTCGCGAGCAAAGCAATGGCAGCCACCGCAGCACGCGGAAGCTTGCGCCCAATCGTGCCATTCAGCAGGAATCCGGCGAAGGGAAGAATCGGAATGAGCCAGAGCAGCGAGGTGTTCATGCGGGTTCGGTCGATGCTCCTTGCAACAAGACAGTAGACGGTAGACAGCGAGACAGAAATGCGAAGCTAGTTCTTCATCAGGTTGACTTGGTCGACGTTGAGCGTTTGGCGAGCGCGGAAGAGGGCGATGATGATGGCGAGGCCGACTGCCGCTTCCGCAGCGGCTACAACCATGACGAAGAAGACGAAGATCTGGCCGGAAACCGCGCGCCACATGTGCGAGAACGCGACAAAGGTAAGATTCACTGCGTTGAGCATCAGCTCAATCGACATGAAGATGGTGATCACGCTGCGCTTGATGAGGAAGGCCGCGATACCGATGCAAAAAAGGATGGCTGCGAGGATGAGGTAAAAGGCGATAGGAACCATTAGCTGCGCTGCCCCTTTCTGCGAGGCATGATGAGCGCGATGAGGAGAAGAGCGATCACGACCGGGAGCAAGGCGCAAACCACATTGAGGATCATCCGCTAGAGCTCCTTCCGCGCGAGAACGACTGCGCCAAGGATCGCCACAAGTATAAGGACAGACGTGACCTCAAAGGGTAGAAGGAGCGATGTGAAGAGCTGGTGCGAGATGGCGGTGAGGTTCGAAACTGCGCCGGTCATCATTTCCTGCAGCATGGCATAGCCGAGTTGCTGCTTTTCTTTGAGGAAGACGAAGGTGAGCAGGCAAAATACTGCCGCTGCGCCGGGAATGCCTGCAATATAAGCGACCTTCGAGCCTTTGGTGTTGCGCTCTTCTTCTCCGGCATTGAGCAGCATGATGACGAAGACAAAGAGCACCATGATGGCGCCGGAATAGACGATGACCTGGGCAGCGGCGAGGAACTCGGCACCCAGTGACCAGTAAAGAACGGCGAGCGACATCATGACGACGATGAGCGAAAGCGCGGAGTTGATCGGGTGCCGCTGAAAGAGAAGGTTCAGCGCTCCAGCGACCGCGAGCAGACCGAAGATGATGAAGAGTGCCAGTTGCATTGTTGCCGTTTCGATCCCTGTCCCCAGCCAAAGATGCGGGAGATGCGGTTACAAAGTTATGGGTGCAGCCTCATTGTAAAGCGTTGGAGCGGCAAAGAAGACGCAATGAATTCAAGAGCGATAGGCAAGAATCAGCGCGGTTGCAAGAATGTTGAGAATGGCGACCGGCATGAGGAATTTCCAGCCGAAGCCCATGAGTTGGTCATAGCGGAATCGCGGAACCGTGGCGCGGACCCAGATGTACAGCAGGATGAAGAACAAAACTTTGCTTACGAACCACATGATGCCGAGAAAGTACGTGGCGGTGGGGCCGTTGAGGAACGCAATGTGATTGAAGGTATTGCCCCACGGCGAGAGCGTGCCGCCGAGAAATAGAAGCGATGCAACGCAGGCGACGGTGATCATGTTGGCGTATTCCGCCATGAAAAACATCGCGAACTTCATGGAGGAGTATTCGGTGTGATAGCCGGCGACGAGCTCGGATTCGGCTTCCGGGAGGTCGAAGGGCGCGCGGTTCGTCTCCGCGTAGGCGGCCATGAGGTAGATGAAGAACGCGACGATCTGCAGGCCGCCAAAGATGTTCCAAGAAATCAGGCCGTGCGCCGACTGCGAGCGCACGATATCGCGCAAGGACAGAGAGCCTGCGCGAAGGACGACGCCTACAAGCGAAAGGCCAAGTGCAAGCTCATAGCTGACAAGCTGCGCCGAGGCGCGCAGCGAGCCAAAGAGTGAGTACTTGTTGTTCGAACTCCAACCGGAGAGGGCGATGCCGTAGATGCCGATGCTGGTGATTCCAAGAATGACGAGCAGGCCGATGTTGATGTCTGATATCTGTCCCGCGTCGACCTTCGTTCCGTTGATGTGGATCATCGTCTTTGCGCCGAAGGGCACCATGGAGATAGAGATCAGTGCGCAAGCGAGCGCGATGATCGGGGCCATGACAAATAGTGGACGCTCGACGGCGAGGGGCATCATGTCTTCTTTGAGGAAGAGCTTGATGCCATCGGCGAGTGGTTGCAAAAGGCCAAAAGGACCGACGCGCGACGGTCCCCAACGGTTCTGCATGCGGCCAAGCACTTTGCGCTCGAGCAGCACGGTGTATGCCACTGCGGTGAGCGTGATCACCAGCACCACAGCAATCTTGATGATGCTGAGGAGAAGGAAGGTCAGGAATGGACTATGACTCAGGTGGCTCATGCGCTACTATCCTGCTCCCGTTAGTCGGCTTCGGCGAAGTGGTCCGCCACTTCGCGCTGTTGGTGTTTCTGGATATCGAGGAGCATGGGCGAGTACTTCGTGAGTGAGCCGGAGGTAAAGAGCGTGTCCGACGAAGGAAGCACGAGATTTTTGCGATTTTCGATCTGCACGAGCCCGGAGGACGCGGGTGCGATGTGCTGGTCGTTTCCGCTGAGGAGTTGGAGACGGCGAAGTTTGTCGTAACCGGGAACAACGCGCTGGATCTCGTCGAGGATCGCGAAGGAATCGAAGGGACTCACCTTCGGCTCGAGGTTGTTTGCGGTGAGCCAAACGGCGTGGCGGTCGGCCTCACCGGACTGTGCGCCGCGGCTTTGGCCCATATCGGCGCGGAGACCCTTGCCGAACGGGACGAGTGATTTGACAGGGTGTCCCATTTTGTCGGCGAGGCGCACGATGAGCTCGAAGTCGGAACGTGTGCCAGGCTTGTCGGCGGCTTTCGAGACAAGTTGAAGATCGCCATAGCTGTTGGTGACCGAGCCGGATTTTTCATAGAGGTTCGCGGCGGGGAGAACCACATCAGCAAGTGCTGCGGTCTCGGTAAGGAACATGTCCTGCACGATGAGGAAGGTGTTCTGAAGCGCGGACGGATCGACGCTGTAGTGCGCGACCGGGTTTGAGCCGACCACGTAGAGAGCGGAGAGTGCGCCTGAGTTTGCGGCGTCGAACATAGCCAGCATGTCAAGGCCGGGTTGCGCGGGCGTATGGAACTCTTCGGCAAGGGCAGAGCCCGAGAGGGGCTGGTAGCCGGGCAGCATGTCCGGCAGCAGGCCCATGTCGGATGCTCCGCGCGAGTTGGCGTAATCGGCGATGCAGGCGAACTTGGCATTTGGAAGAGTGTTGATAAGGCGAGTCAGCTCGCCGTCGCGAAGCTCATTGCCTACGAGTACGAGCAGGCTCTCTGCTTCGACTACCGCAGCGCGGAAGTCCGAGAGCTGATCGGCCTGCGCTGACACTGAGGCCGAGTTTGCGGATGCGTCATCGCCGGCGAGGTAGTCCACGAACGAGTTGTATGCAAATGGCGCAACCTGGATGAAGGCCTTGGCCTGGCGGCGGAGTTTGATCTCGTCTGTGTTGGCGATGAAGAGCTTCGCTTTGTTCAGGCGAACATTGGTGCGCAGGTTCCATGCGGTGAGCGGAGCCTGGTTGGTTGGGTCGCCCCCGATGAGGAGAATGTTCTGGGCAGTCAGGACATCGCGCTGCGAAGCCAGACGATTGGCGCTGCCTTGCAGTGCGACGGCCAGCGTAACGTAATCGGCGGTGCGATGGTGATCGATGTTATTGGTGCCGAGGACGGTGCGCGCGAACTTCTGCAGCAGATAGTTCTCTTCGTTGGTGGTGCGGTTCGAGCCGATAACGCCGATGGAGGCAGCACCGCGCGTGTCGCGGAGTTCTCGCAGTTTGTTGCCCGCGAAGGTTAAGGCCTCTTCCCAGGAGACCGGCTTCAGCTTTCCGTCGGGCTGGCGCACCAGCGGTTTGGTGAGACGTTCTGGCTGGTTCGCGAAGTCGAAAGCATAGCGGCCCTTGTTGCAAAGAAAGTCGCCGTTCATGCCGGACTTGTCGCGGTTATCACCGCGCATGATTTCCGAGCCTTCACTGGTGGAACGAACACCGAGGGTGGTCTTGCAGCCATCGCCGCAGTGCGTGCAAATGGTCGAGACGTGGTTCATCTCCCACGGACGCGTTTTGTAGCGGTAGGTGCCGGAAGTGAGTGCGCCGACGGGGCAGACGTCGATGCACATGCCGCACTGCTCGCAGTCGACGTGCGGGAGGTGTTCGGGCGAAAGCTCAGCGGGAACATTCGGTGCGATGACTGAGGAGGAGCCGCGGTTCTGAATGCCCAGCGCAAAAACGTCCATGCCTTCGCCACACATGCGAACGCAGCGGTAGCAGAGGATGCAGCGCGGTCGATCGAAGAAGACAACGGGTGACCACTGCTGCTCTTCGCGGTGGTTTTTCGGCTCCGCATAGAAGCTGTCTGCGGCCCCATATTTGAAGGTCATGTCCTGCAGCTCGCACTGGCCGCCGGCGTCGCAGACAGGGCAGTCGAGCGGATGATTGCCGAGCAGCAATTGCAGTGTCGATTTGCGGGCCTGCGCGATCTCGGGTGATTCGGAGACGACGACCATGCCTTCGGCAACCGGTGTGGTGCAGGCGGTTTGTAGCTTCGGCATTTTCTCGATGCGAACGACGCACATGCGGCAGGCAGCCTGCAGCGAGAGGCC
Source organism: Verrucomicrobia bacterium Tous-C9LFEB (assembly GCA_903970445.1). GTDB lineage: Bacteria > Acidobacteriota > Terriglobia > Terriglobales > Acidobacteriaceae > Granulicella. The sequence goes on from CAJCIP010000132.1 coordinate 13,295, forward strand.
GGGGTAGTAGCAGAACGCGGGGATTTCGATACCCGCGGACTTGCAGGCGTCAATGAGCAGCGTTCCCGCGGGGGCGGTGAGCTTCTTGCCGTCTACGGTGAAGGAAACGTCTGGCATAAGGTCCTTTAGGCTGCTGCCTGGGCGGTGTGGCGATCGGCGTTCGAGCTGATCTCTGGCAGGTCAAGTGTCAACCACTCGATCTCGTGGTGGCTGTTGGCAGGGTTGAGGTCAAACTCGGAGAAGTCCACGGACTTTGAGACAGCTAAGGGCGCTCTGACACCACGCTCCGCTACGTCCTCTAATTGAAAAGTCATTCCTTCAGATAAGCTTTCGCGAGCCAACTCAAGCCTGTCTCCAGCGCCAACAGCACCGCCAATGTCCGGGCACCAACCGCCACAGCTATCTTCTGCAACTCGCTCATACACGACCATGTCGGTGCGTTTCATTTCAGCCCTGCCTGTTTGAGGATAGAGTACGCCAGCTTGCCCAGATCCTTCCCGGCGTGAAACGGCACGATAACCACTTGTGCGCGACGTGAGGCAACTTGTCCTTTTCGAGCGGATTTAGTCAGAATTGGTTGGCGCGGCGGCGACACGCATCTTCAACAACTCCGCCTTGAGCCTGTCATCAGGTGTGCCGCGCAACTCGTCCTGCACATATGTCAGGACGTCGTCGACGAGGATATTGCGATTCAGGTTGTCGTTATAGACACGATCCACGCCGTCGACGAGTTCGACAGCAGGGAACGGAGTGATGTCGATGGGGTGACCCGCAAGATGCGTAGAGCCGGACTTGTAACCCGTGATGAATCCCTCACGCCATGCGCGGCTCTTGCCTTCCCACCACAGGCCGTTGTGTATTGGCGGTGCGGCTTCGGCTGGATGAGGCGCCTTCTGTGGTGCTGCCGCTTGCAAGGATGCGCCGCTTAGCAGCAGCACCCCGGTCAAGAATGTAGTGGCGATGCTCGGAATCATCTTCATCAGTGCGCGGCTCCGATGAGTGCGGGTTCTCCAATAGGCTTGATTTCGATAAGCGGGTTCTCGACGCGAGCGCCCGCAACGTAGTCCTCGAACTCCGAGCGGAATTTTTTGTAGAAGCCGATCATGGGCATGGCAGCCGCGTCGCCGAGCGGGCAGAAGGTGCGGCCCAGCATGTTTTCGGCGAGGTATTGCATGTTGTCGATGTCCTTCTTGCTGCCGCCGCCGGCGTGGAAGCGGGTCATCGTCTTCTTCAGCCAGTCGGTACCTTCGCGGCAGGGGATGCACCAGCCGCAGCTTTCGTGCTGGTAGAAGTTGATGGTGCGCAGGGCAAACTCGACGATGCTGACAGACTCGTCAAGGACGACGATGCCGCCTGAGCCGAGCATGGTGCCAGCCTTCGCCATCTGATCGAAGTCGAGGCCAACGTCGATTTCATCGGCCTTGAGCACGGGGCATGACGAGCCACCGGGAACGACTGCTTTGAGTTTCTTGCCGTCCTTGATGCCGCCGGCTACTTCGAAGATCGCTTTGCGCAGCGAATAGCCCATGGGCAGCTCGTAGACGCCCGGGCGTTCCACGTGGCCGGAGATGCCAAACAGGCGAGTGCCGCCGTTACGTTCAGAACCAAGCTTGGCGTAGGCTTCACCGCCCATGAGAAGAATGTGCGGTGCGGAAGCAATCGTTTCGGCGTTGTTGATGACCGTCGGGCCACCGTACAGGCCGACAACAGCGGGGAAGGGCGGCTTAATGCGGGGAACGCCGCGCTTGCCTTCCAGCGATTCCATCAGCGCGGACTCTTCGCCAACTTCGTATGCACCGGCACCCGTCTGCGTCACAATGTCGAAGTCCAGGCCTTCTTTGCCGAAAATGTTCTTACCGAGAATGCCCTTGGCGTACGCGTCGGCCACGGCTTTTTCGACGATCTTGAGCAGGTAGCGATACTCGCCGCGCAGGTAGATGAAGCCCATCTTCGCGCCGATAGCGAGGCCCGCGATCATGGTGCCTTCGATGACGGCGTGTGGATCGTGCAGAAAGATGATGTGGTCTTTGCAGGTGCCTGGTTCGGATTCATCGCCGTTGACCAGCACGTACTTCGGCTTTTCGCTCTGCTTGGGAACGAAGGACCACTTCATGCCCGTGGGGAAGCCCGCGCCGCCGCGCCCGCGAAGGCCACTGGCCTTCATCTCGTTGATGACCCACTCGGGGCCGCTTTCGATCGCCTTCTGAACGGCCTTGTAGCCGTCGAGCTCAATGTACTTATCGATCTCGGCAGCGCCCTGACCGAAGCGGCGTGAAAGGACCTTGACCTCATCCGGATGCGAGACTAGGCGTGGCATGACGATGTCCTCATCTGTAGGGTGAGTATACCGAACAGAACGGATGAATTCAGCAGCGCCTGAGCGGAAGAGACGCATGATGTTGAAGCGCTCACAGTGCGCCGCGGAGATTGGAAATCCTGCTACTGCACGGTACTGTGCAGAGCCGGCCCGGCCAGGCAGCAAAGAGGAAGCATAGCGGAATCTCCGTATAGATGTCGGACCCTAGTGGGAAGAGCGGGACCTGAAGGCGGAGGGCTAGTGGACGTCAGTACCGCGGCCCTCGCGGTAGGTCTCGAGCACCGCATCGAGCTTGGCAGGCGTCAGGTCGTCGTGGAAGTCGTAGTTCACCTGAACCGCAGGTGCCCAGCAGCATGCGCCGATGCACTCTACTTCTTCCAGCGAGAACATGCCGTCCGCTGTGACGCCCTTGTGGCCGATGCCCAGCGTCGACTTGCAGTGGTCGAGTAGTTCATACCCGCCCCGCAGCATGCAGGAGATATTTGTGCACACCTGCACGTTGTATTTGCCGGCGGGCTTGGTGCGGAGCATCGAGTAGTAGCTGAGAACATTGCGGACATCCAGTTCGAGCAGATCGAGGCGCTTTGCGATTTCTGCGACGACCTCGTCGGAAACATAGCCGACTTCGTCCTGCGCGTAGAGCAGCATGGGAACAAGAGCCGAGCGCTTGATGGGATACAGCGTCACCAGCTTGTCAAAGCGTGCCGCGGTTTGTGGCGAAAAGAGGGTATTCTCGACTGCTGCCATAAAAGTAGGGTACAGGGGTCAGGGTTTAGGGTCCAGGCTGTCTAGGCGAACATCAGCTCGCGGATGAGACGCTCTGCGGCGAAGTCCATTTCTTCAGGCTCATCAGGCGGAATGGAGACGTTGCCGTTTTCGGTCAGGACGAATGGTCGAGCTGCTTTGTCGCGCTGTTCCATCGCAGAAGGCGTGAAACGGATCCATTTCCCGCCGACGCGAACGATGATCTCTGCGGGCCCGACTTCTACCACGGCGTGCTCTAGGCCGTTCATGCCATGCGCTGCGGCATAGGAGCGGAGAAGCGACGCCCAGGATGTCCAGAGTTCGGTGTGGAGTCGCGGGTCCACGGAGAGCTTACTCGATCCCGAGAGCTTCGCGGAGGCTGAGGAGAGCGAACTCTTCGCCGCTGATCCAGGAGCTTTCAATGTGGTAACTCTCGCTGAAAATGGGATTGCCGTCGGCGTCGTAGCTGATGAAAAAGAAAGGTTTGCTGAAGGGCTGTGTTTTGCGTCCCTGCGCACCGCCACGGGTCAGTTCCAGGTGCGCTTCCCCGATGAGAAGAAGCATGACTCTGCTGAAGCCGTGGTCGAACCTGAGTTCGTAGGTTCGCGATTCCATTTTCAGACGAGGACCGTTGCCGACGCCTTCATTGAAAGACGCGACAATAGGGCCGAAGAGACTTTCGACGGCGGCAAAGTTACGGTCACGCCACTCTTTTGAGGTGCGGGTTCTTTGCGCGGATTCGCTCTTTTCAGACTGGTCCGCCGTATCTTTGTCTGAGAATTTTGTGGCCAGGAGCTTGCCGATATCCATGCGTTACCTGTCGATCGCTCCCAGCACAATGTCCAGCGAACCGATCACTGCAACCACATCCGCAATCAGGCGGCCTTTGCACATCGTTTCCAATGCTTGAAGGTTCGCAAAATCAGCGTTGCGCATGTGTACACGGTAAGGCTTGGCGGTTCCGTCAGAGACAACGTAGTAGCTCATCATGCCGTGCGGCGCTTCGATTGAGGCCATCACTTCGCCGGCCGGAACCTGGAAGCCTTCAGTGACGATCTTGAAGTGATGGATGAGGGACTCCATCTGGGTCTTCATCTGCTCGCGGTC
>CAJCIP010000133.1 GCA_903970445.1 Verrucomicrobia bacterium Tous-C9LFEB
GGATGGTAGAAGCTGATGTACTGCAGCGCCGCGCGAACGCTCTCAATCAAATCGTCTTGTTGTATGGAAACCATGCAGCACTAGGATACGTCTGCGGCCCGGAACAACTCATCCAGCGACAGCTCGATCGCCGTGCCTTGCACAGACAAAGTTCCGCTACGATACTCCGTCATTGTGTCGCCGCGCAGTACAGTGGCTACCTTCTCCTGCGGATCAAAAACCCAAACTTCAGCCACACCGAAACTCAGATAATCCTTGCACCGCAAGAGCATTCTGCTGAAGCGGTCTTCGGGCGAGAGCACCTCAATGCAAATCAGCCGTGGCCTTCGTATGATCCTCTTTGGAAGTTCATCGGCCCTGACGATACACGTATCTGGTACACGGAAGCGTGTAGCAGTTACCTGCAGTCGCGTCTCCTGAACGACCATGTAGCCGCCAGCCTTTTCACTCTTCATCAAAGCGACCAGCAGTGCTCTCTGTAGCAGGTAATGATCGAATTCGCCCACATTTCTGTCCTCCAAAACGCCATCCACGAGGTCCATGTCGGGCTCGTAAACAGAGTGGAGATATTCATCAACGGACACAAGCGTCGGCACCGCGGGTTGGGCTAAAGCTGCCATCTCACCTCCGTGTGAAACAGACTACACCCGCACAATACCTGGTCTTTCATCGCTCGCTGGCTGTTCTTCGCCGATATCAACGTAAACCTATCTCGCAGAAATATCCAAGGCACCTCTGTTGGAGTTGGACATGATCAGGCTGTGACTGGAACCTTCGCGGCGATGTCCTTCGCAATCAAGTCGCCGTGGAAGCGCCCGTTCTCAATGAAGATTTCGTTCGTTCGTTCACCTGCTACGATCACGCCCGCCAGATAAATTCCCTTCGCGTTGGACTCAAGCGTAGCCGGGTCGCAGATGGGGCAGCGCGCGTTCTCTGCATCCAGATTCACACCCAGCGACTCAATAAAATCGAAGTCCGGGTGATAGCCAGTAAGCGCAAAAACGAACTGATTCGGCAACACCTTCTCGCCCTCGGGTGTCTCGAGCGTCACTGTATCTTCCGTGATGTCGCTCACGGTCGTATGGAAGTACGCCGCAACCTCACCGTTCTTAATGCGGTTCTCAATATCGGGCTTGATCCAGTACTTGATGTGCCGATGTAGCTCCGCGCCTCTGTGCACCAGCGTCACGCGCGCGCCGTGTCGCCACAGGTCGAGAGCCGCAATCGCCGCAGAATTTTTTCCACCAATCACCAACACATCCTGCGCAAAATAAGGATGTGGCTCATCGTAGTAGTGCATCACCTTCGGCAGATCTTCACCGGGTAGACCCAGATAGTTCGGCAGGTCGTAATACCCCGTCGCTACGATCAGCTTCTGAGCCCGATGCACATGCTCGCGCTCAAACCGATCGACCGTGTGCACTCTGAAATCTCCGTCGCTTCCACTCACGCGATCCACTCGCTCGTATTGCCGGATATCCAGCTTGTAGTGCTCGGAAACCTTACGGTAATACTCCAGCGCCTCGGCACGCGTCGGCTTCTGGTTTGGAGAGGAGAACGGCATGTCACCAATCTCCAGCAGCTCCGGCGTCGTAAAAAACGTCATGTTCGCCGGGTAGTGAAACAAGGAATTCGTCAGGCAGCCCTTATCCACCAGCACCACACGGAATCCCTGCCGTTGGCACGCAATGGCGCACGCCATCCCCGTCGGCCCTGCACCAATCACCAAAACATCAAAAAGCTGCTCGCTCACCATTTCATTGTTTGGATGCGAGAGACGCAGAGGCGATGCGACTGACTTATGGAAGAACCAATACGGGCGTACTATCCGGCACCGCCCTCGCGATGTCGTCAATTTCAGCGTCCGTGACGGCAATGCAACCCTTCGTCCAATCGATTTCACGGTGCAGTGGGCCTAGCCAGCCCAAACCGTTCGGATTCCGTGAATCATAATGTCTCCGCCGGGATCGGTACCACGGGCATGCGCTGCCGCAATCTGTGCGGGTGTTGGATATCCAATGCGCAGCGCTCGATGAAACGCGCTGTGATCGTTGTGGGCAACGATGCGATAGCTTCCTTCGGGAACGCGGTTGTCGCCCGCCCTTTCCTTTGGCCCCAATCCACCGCGTCCCAGCGCTATGTGGTACTCGCGGAGGACCACGCCGGCGCGCAGCAAATCCATTGTGTGCGCACGCTTATGAATCAAAATCTCGTCGGCCGCAAATAGTGGTGGTTCTGCCCGTCGATTCACGACGAACAAAGCCACCAGACCCAAACAAACCAAAATCCCAGCTACTGGCAAAATACGCAAATCTTTATACGTCGATGTCCACCAGCTTGTGGCTGATCGCAAACAGCGCCAACTCCAGACGCGTACTCACGCCCGTCTTATCGAAGATGTTCGAAAGATGACGCTTCACCGTCTCTTCCGAAATCGTGTACTGCTTCGCAATGTCCTTATTCGAACAGCCTTCAACGATGCACGTCACCACTTCCAGCTCACGCGGAGTCAGCCCATACGTCTTGCGCTCCGGCTGCGAGGCAGCCTTTTGCATTAGCTCATGCAGCGCGGTCAGCAGGTTCACGACGCGCTTGCCGCCAATCCAGTAGTCGCCTGAAAGCACAGCGCGCAGTGATTCAGAAAGATCGTTCGCTACGGAATCCTTGAGCACAATGCCGCGCGCACCAATTTGCAGCGCCTCGATAATCTGCTGCGTCGTAATCGTGCTCGTCAGCAGGATGATCTTCACGCGCGGCGAACGCGACATGATCGCGCGCATCGCCTCGAGTCCTGGCAGCCGGGGCATCGCCAAATCCAGCAGCAAAATGTCTGGCTCGAGCTCCAAAGTCTGCGTGATCGCGTCGTCGCCATCGCCGGCTTCGCCGACGATGTCGAATCCAGGCTCCGCCATCAACATGTTCTTCACGCCAAAGCGCACAACAGGGTGGTCGTCAGCGACCACGATGCGAATCGTTCCTTGCAGGGGGCTGTTGGAAGGGGAAGAAGGAGAACCGGGCCTCTTGAACGCAGTCGACATGCAACACCTTTCCGAGAAACAGGGAAACGCAATCAGGTTAGCGTATCCAGCATACGCCGCAGGCGCTCCAACGCCGCAGCGATTTCCTCCAGCACGGGAGTATCGACCGGGGAACCTGCCTCGATGTCAGCTGCGATACCCCGGAGCTCCATCGCTCCCACCATCCCGCAACCGCCCTTCATTGCATGCGCCTCGCTCTTGCACGTGGTCGCGTCGCCCGCAGCTGCAGCCTCCGCAATCGTTTGTGCGCGATGCCGCACATCGTCCAGCGTCAGCTCGTACATCTGCCGCAGCGCCACGGGCGGCAGCGACTTCGCCATACGCGCATAGATCGCCTCATCTAGCACAGTCGCATCTCTCTTTGAGACATTGGCAGACACCGGCGCAGCCTTCCGGCCGCCCTCCTGCGCACGCTCGAGGGCAGCCGCAAACTCTTCCACGCTGAACGGTTTCAGCAGAAACCCGTCCAGCAACTCCAACTCCGCCGGGTCCGCCGCGCTCCCGCTCATACCAATCAGCCGCATCCGCGCGCTCATCGCGCCCCGCAACCCACGCAGCATCTCGACGGCGTCCGTCTCCGGCATGCGCAGATCTGTCAGCACAACATCCAGCGCATTCGCCTGCTGCCGCAGCACTGCTAGTCCTGAGCGAGCCGAGTCCGCCGTGACCACGCGATGCGCCGTCGCCTCCAGCAGTGCGGACAACAGCTCACGCATTACCTCGTCGTCGTCCACCACAAGAACGAAAATGCCCGGCTCTGCGATCTCGGTCATGCCACTAAGTTATCCGAACTCCGCAACCCCACGCATCGTCTTCGCTCTTGCTGCTAGGCATCACCCTGTTGCAGACTTGGCATGTTCCAGGCTTCGCAATCTGCTACCTGTGAGACTTTCCTGATGCCCGAAAAATCCGACGCAAACCAAGGCGAAGAAGCAATCGGAAACTCGGCGAGCGCCACGCCGCCGGATGGTGCCTCTCTCCTCCGCCGCGTTGAATACCTGGAATGGCTCACAGGCAACATGGCCGCCGACCTTGCGGCCTTGCGACAGAACGAACCCAAAGCATTTCGCGGCCGGACGGACCCGGCGTCCGCTGGCGCAGCAACTTCTGCTCCACTGCCGGCGACAAGCCAAGCGATATCCGAGCCGACCGGGCTCCCGCATTCCAACGTCGTCGTCGCACCACTCCTCGCTGCATCCGCTCCTCGCGCGCAGTCGCTGGAATCACAACTCGGATCCCGTGTCCTTAGCAAAGTCGCCATCGTGCTGCTGCTTATCGGGGCAGCTTGGTTCCTCAAGTGGGCGTTCGACAACCGCTGGATTGGACCGACCGGCCGCGTCATTATCGGCCTCGCCGCGGGAATCGGAGTAGTTCTCTGGTCAGAACGCTTCCGCCGCAACGGCACGCCCGCCTTCAGTTACGCGCTCAAGGCCGTTGGCTCCGGCGTGCTTTACCTCAGCCTTTGGGCTTCCTTTCAGCTTTACCATCTGGTTCCTTCGCCCGTTGCCTTCGCGGCGATGGTCGCTGTTACCGCATGGAACGCCTTCATGGCATGGTCGCAGGACGCTGAACTCCTGGCGTCCTACGCGTTGCTTGGCGCATATCTAACGCCTGCACTGCTTAGCACCGGTGGCGACCACGAAGTCTTCCTCTTCAACTACCTGCTCATCATCGCGGCATCGGTCGTTGCACTTCTGCGCTTCAAGCCTTGGTCGCGCCTGCTCATCGGCGTCATACCTGCCAGCGCAGGCTTCTTCATTGGCTGGTACGCGGAGTTCTTTCAGTCTGAAAAGTCCGCGCTGACGCTGTTCTTCGCACTGCTGTTCTGGGCAGTGTTCACCGCAATTCCATTTCTTGCAAGAGAAGAAGGCGTGCTCGCCAACGTTCTCGCGCCCATCGCGTCAGCTACCTTCGGAGCCCTTACCGTCTACTCTGTTCTTGCTGACAGCGCCCGCGCCTCGCAGGAAGCATGGTGGGCTGTCGGATTTGCTGCCGTTTATCTCGTGCTGACGCGCGTTCGTTCACGCGCGGTCGTTTCTGCGATTCATCTCTCGCTTGGCATCGTCTTTCTCACCGTCGCCATCCCGCTCAAGGCCACCGGTCACGGCATCACCGTAGGCTGGCTCGCAGAAGCACTAGCGTTGCTTTGGGTCGCATCGCCTACGACTGTCGAACCGACTGCGAGGAAGCTGCTGCGCGGGCTGGCCTATGTATCGCTGGCTCTCGGCGTAGTCGGCGCAATGGTCGGACCTGCGTTCATCGGCGGCACTCCGCACCCGTTCTTCAATCGCAACTTCTTCACCGCGCTGGGTGCCATCGCCGTGCTGTTGATCGCCATAGGTATCGAACTCCGCCAGCCAGCCTCAAAGGAATCCCCGCAATCGAAGCGCGCCTTTGCCGCAGCCGCCGTCGTCGCTATCGAAGTACTTCTGCTCACGGCGATGTATCGCGAAATCGCTAACTACAGATTGAACCACTTCTCCTACCCGAAAATTGACGAACTCGCCGGCTTTAGCTTCTCTGCGTGGATGATGCTGCAGGGAGCAGCCTCACTCGGCCTGGGCTTCCGCCTGCGCGAACCACTACTGCGCTGGATCGGCCTCATATTGCTTAGCATCACGGTTCTCAAAGCGTTCTTGTACGACATGCGAGAACTGGGTACCGGTTACCGCGTTGTCAGCTACCTCGGCCTCGGCGTGGTGCTCATGGGAGTGAGCTATGCGTATCAAAAGGACTGGCTAGGCATGCGCCAATCCATCGCGGACACCGAAGACTCGGGAGCGCACCCGTGATCGTTCGCCTGCTCTCTGCACTCCTGCTGTTTCAGCTCGCCGCCGCAACGGACGCTCCTACGCCCGAGCCGCAGTACTTCCGCTATCAGCGGCCGGTTTCCGTTCCTCACGGCGCATCTGGGCAAACTTGCGCAGTCCTCGACGCAGCCGTCTTTGCTCACGCGGCGAAACAGTCGCTCGACGATCTCCGCCTTTACGCGGACGCGAACCATGAGGTCCCGTTCACACTCACGGAAAGCGGCTCCACGCGCACGGATGACGAACAGGCAGAGGTTCGCAATCTCGGCACGCGCGGCGGAGACATCATCTTTGACTTGCACATGCCTGCTCGTCCCTACACTGCCGTGCAGCTGAACCTGAACGCGAAGAACTTCCTCGGCACGGCAAAAGTTTCCGGTGCTAATGGCACAGAAACGCCCGTGGAACTTGGCAGCTTCGCTATTTTCGACCTCAGTTCGCAGCGCCTGTCGCGTTCCACCACGCTCCCTCTTCAGGAATCGAACTTCCAGGATCTGCACATAACGCTGCACATCACACCGAGCCCCGGCGCACACCCCGAAAGCTTCGATCCGTCCATCGTGAAAGGCGCAACCGTACCTCCCAGCCGCGAAGCGCAGACTCTCTACACATCTGTTGTCCGCGTCGCATCTTTCACTCAACGCGGGCATGAAACGGTCGCGTCAATCCACGTTCCCGCGCATGTCCCAGTCGAGCGCTTTTCGTTCGAGCTCGATCCCGCATTCCAGAAAGACTTCCTGCGCGCGGTAAATATCACCGCGAGGCCCGACAACGCGCAGGACACAGCGTCCGTGGAAACCATCAGCGGAGACATCTCGCACACCACGCTTCCAGGCATCTCTACCGGCTTCGTCACCGACGAAAGCCTGACACACCTGAACGTGG